>NZ_JAWJTI010000007.1:0-138348 GCF_032911525.1 Stenotrophomonas veracruzanensis | reverse complement strand
CCCCCACGCCTCTTTAGTAGAGTCGAGCCATGCTCGACTGCTTCTCATGAGTCGAGCATGGCTCGACTCTACAGAGGATCTTCGAGCATGGCTCGACTCTACACAGAGAGCCCCTACACGGCGCTTTGCAATCCTCGATCGGCTTGGTGACGCTCCAGCGCCAGTTCGATCAGGCGCGTGATCAACGTCGTGTAGTCGACACCGCTGGCACCCCACAACTTCGGGTACATGCTGATGCGGGTAAAGCCCGGCAGCGTATTGACCTCGTTGATGACGATCTCGCCCTCTGCCGTGAGGAATACATCCACGCGCGCCATGCCCGCACACTCCAGCGCCTGGTAGGCCTGCAGCGCGATCTGCTGGATGCGAGCCTGGGTTGCAGCATCAATGTCCGCCGGCACCACTACTTCTGCGCCATCCTCGTTGATGTATTTGGTGTCGTAGGCGTAGAACTCGTCGTGAACCACCACCTCGCCGCACAGGCTGGCCTGCGGATGCGCGTTGCCCAGCACCGCGCACTCGATCTCGCGGCCAACCACTGCTGACTCCACCAGCACCTTGTGGTCGTAGCGCAGCGCCAAAGCCAGTGCCTCGGCGAAGCCCGCCGCATCCTTCACCTTGCTCACGCCCACCGACGACCCCTGGTTGGCCGGCTTCACGAACAACGGCAGCCCGAGCTGCGCGATCACCGCATCAACATCGACCGCCGCCGCCTGATGGCGACGGATGCACAGCCACGGCGCCACCTGCAGCCCGGCGTCGCGCAGCAGGCGCTTGGTCACGTCCTTGTCCATCGCCACCGCCGAGCCCAGCACCGGCGAGCCGACGAAGGGCAGGTTGGCCATGCGCAGCAGCCCCTGCAGCGCACCGTCCTCGCCCAGCGGCCCGTGCACGATCGGCAGCACCACATCGATCTGGCCCAGTGCACTGGCCGCATCGGACGGCTGCAGCTGCGCCTGTTCCGCACCCGGGCGCACCGCCAGCGACGTGCCGGACCCATGCAGCGCGATGCGCGAGGGATCATCGGCATTGATGAGGAAGGTATCCGGCTGGCTCAGATGCCACTGGCCCTGCTTGTCGATACCGACCAGCACCGGCTCGAAGCGCTCGCGATCAAGCGCATCGAGGATGTTCTTCGCCGACTGCAGCGAAACTTCGTGCTCGGAAGACTTGCCCCCGAAGATGATGCCGACCCGGGTCCGTGCCATGGGGAATGCGATGTCCTGTGCGTTGCGTGGCCCCATAGCATGAACCTTCATCGGCCCACCGCGTGAGGCACAGATGAACCAGAAATCCATCCACGCATGGCGTGGATCCACCGTGTCGACCAAGGTCGACACCCACCAAGAGCAGCAGGAACCTGTCGAAGGCGGGGTGGGGCCGGTTGCGGGGGTGTCCGCGGCATGGATGCCGCGGCCAAGCCCCCACGGACGGGTTTACGGCGTCCCCCGCAACCGGCCCCGTCCCGCCAACCCACGGAATGCCCGCTGTTGCTGTTGCTTCGGCTATTGCCGTTGCCGTTGCATCTGCGGGTGCCGGGCGGCAGCCCGGCCCAAGCCCCCCACCCACGCAGGTAGAATGCGTACATGGCTCTCTCCCTGCTCAAGTCCCTCAAGCCGGTCGCTGGCCGCGCCCTGCAGATCGCCCTGAACCGCGCGCTGGCGCTGGATCCGGATACCCGCCATGCACTGGCCAGCCTCGACGGCCGGCATATCGACCTGACCCTGGAAGCGCCGTCGCTGGCCATGCGCATCAGCGTCGACGGCGACCAGCTGCGGGTCGGCCCGGTGGACGCGCAGGAAGCCGACCTGGCCGTGCGCAGCAGCCTGGCCGGCGTGCTGGCACAGCTGCCGCTGCTGGCCAACGCACGGCGTGGCGACAACAACGGCAAGGGCCGCGTGCGCGTGGCCGGCGATGCCGAACTGGCGCGCCGCCTGCAGCAGCTGGCCAAGGGCTTCGATCCCGACTGGCAGCAACCGTTCGTCAGCGTGTTCGGCGAGGTACTGGGCGTGCAGGTCGCCAACACCCTGCGCAGTGCCCTGCAGCACGCGCGCCAGGGCGCGGTCGACCTGGCCCACAGCGCCGCCGAGTTCCTCACCGAGGAATCGCGTGATGTAGTGCCGCGCGCTGAACTGGATGCCTTCCACGATGACGTGGACGTGCTGCGCGATGACGTCGAGCGGCTCGGTGCACGCGTGCAGCGCCTGCGGGGTGCCGCATGAAGGCCGTGCTGCGGGCAAGCCGCATCGGCCGGGTGATCCTGCGTTACCGTCTCGACGACCTGCTGCAGGGCACACCGGCCGAACGCTGGCTGCGCCTGGCCAAGCCGTTCGTGCCGCGCGCCTCGGCCGACATCGCCGCACAGTCGCGCGGTGCGCGCCTGCGCCTGGCGCTGCAGGATCTCGGCCCGATCTTCGTCAAGTTCGGCCAGATCCTGTCCACCCGCCGCGACCTGGTGCCGCCGGATGTGGCCAATGAGCTGACCCTGCTGCAGGACCGGGTCAAGCCGTTCGATGGCGAGACCGCGCGCCGCATCGTCGAGGAAGCACTTGGCCTGCCGGTCAGCGAGGCGTTCGCCAGCTTCGATACCGAACCGCTGGCCTCAGCCTCGATTGCGCAGGTGCATGCGGCCACGCTGGCCGATGGCCGCCAGGTCGTGGTCAAGGTGTTGCGCCCGGGCATCGAGAAGCAGATCGATGCCGACATCGCGTTGCTCAATTCGCTGGCCGCCCTGGTCGAGCGCACCCATCCGCGTGCCGACAAGATCCGCCCGCGCGAAGTGGTGGCCGAAGTCGAGAACACCCTGGCTGCCGAGCTGGACCTGCAGCGCGAAGGCGCCAATGCCAGCGTGCTGCGCCGCTTCTGGGAAAACAGCGACGACCTGTACGTGCCGGAAGTGATCTGGAGCCACACCGCCGAGCGCGCGCTGACCCTGGAGCGGGTGTGGGGCATTCCGTCCGATGACATCGCTGCACTGGACAAGGCCGGCATCGACCGCAAGGCGCTGGCCGCCAAGGGCGTGCGGGTGTTCTACACCCAGGTGTTCCGCGACAACTTCTTCCATGCCGATGCGCACGCCGGCAACATCTGGGTCGACACCGATCCGGCGCGCCGCGACAACCCGCGCTTCATCGCGCTGGACTTCGGCATCATGGGCCAGCTCTCGCAGGAAGATCAGTACTACCTGGCCGAGAACTTCATGGCCATCTTCAACCGTGACTACCGCCGCATCGCCGAACTGCATGTGCAGGCGCGCTGGATGCCGGACAACGTGCGCATCGATGATCTGGAAGCGGCCGTGCGTTCGGTGTGCGAGCCGTACTTCACCCGTCCGCTGTCGCAGATCTCGCTGGCCGAAGTGCTGATGAAGCTGTTCCGCGTGGCCCAGCGTTACCAGCTGACCCTGCAGCCGCAGCTGATCCTGCTGCAGAAGACCCTGCTGAACATCGAAGGCGTCGGCCGCCAGCTTGATCCGCAGATCGATATCTGGGCGGTGGCCAAGCCGGTGCTGGCGAAGATCCTGCGCGAGCGCTACAGCCCGCGCAGGGTGGTACGCGAGATCGGCAAGCGCCTGCCGGAAATCATGACCCATGCGCCGGACATGCCGCGCCTGGTGCACGCCTGGCTGACCCAGCAGGTGGAAGGCCGCCACGAACTGTCGATGCGTTCGCGCGACCTGGCCGCACTGGATGCCAGCGTGCAGCGCCTGCAGACGCGCGCGGTGGGTGCGATCACCGGTGTCGGCCTGCTGGCCATCGCCGCACTGATGTATGTGCTGCAGCCGCCGGGCTGGTACTGGGGCGACGTGCCGGCGTGGAGCTGGCTGTCCGGTGCGGTCGGCGCAGTGGCGCTGCTGCGCGCGTGGTGGAAGTAGGCCCCATGCTGCAGGCACTCAAGGACGAACTGGCCCGCTTCGGCGCCGACAACGACGCCCGCGAAAGCGCGCGTGGCCGCCGCATGCTCAACATCACGCCGGAGACGGGGGAATTCCTGTCCGTGCTGGTCCGCTTCGGCGCTGCGCGCCAGGTGCTCGAGATCGGCACCTCCAACGGCTATTCGACGCTGTGGCTGGCCGAGGCTGCCGCCGCCATCGACGGCCACGTGACCACGCTGGAATACGCCGAGGACAAGGCGGCGATGGCGCGTGGCACCTTCGCGCGCAGCGGCCTGGCCGATCGCATCACGCTGGTCCACGACGATGCCGGGCCGTGGCTGGCACAGGCCGCCGATGCCAGCATTGACCTGCTGTTCCTTGATTCGGACCGCGGGCAATACGCCGGCTGGTGGCCGCAGCTGCGCCGCGTGCTGCGCCCGGGGGGCCTGCTGGTGGTGGACAACGCCACCTCGCATGCGGAAGAGATGGAACCGCTGCGTGTGCTGCTGGACGCTGATCCGGACTTCAGCACCAGCCTGGTGCCGGTGGGCAATGGCGAGCTGTTGGCCGTACGCAGCGCCTGACCGCTCTACATCGGTAGGTGCCAACCTTGGTTGGCACGCTGTTGCCGGTCGCGCAGAGCAGCCGAGCATGGGCTCGGCTCTACAGTAAGCAGGCCCTTATAATCCCGCGGTGAGCACCGAACCCGATACCCTCGCCGCGGTCGAGACCGACACCGCGCCCCTGCAGCTGCTGCACCTGGATGAGCGCCTTGCCGTGGTCAACAAGCCTGCCGGGCTGATGGTCCACGACAGCAAGCTGGCCCGTGGCGAAGACGACTTCCTGGCCGACCGCCTGCGCGAGCAGCTGGGCCGACCGATCTTCCTCGTGCATCGCCTGGACCGGGCGACCAGCGGCTGCCTGCTGCTGGCCTTTGACCGCGAGACCGCCAGCGCGCTGGGCAAGGCGCTGATGGGCGGCGAAGTGCTGAAGGACTACCTGACGGTCTGCCGGGGCTGGCCGGCCGAACTTTCCTGGCAGGTCGACCATGATCTGGATGGCGGCCCGGGCAAGCCGGTGAAGAAGCCGGCGGTCACCGACTTCCAGCGCCTGGCCACCGGCGAGCTGTCGGTGCCGGTCGGTGAATTCACCAGCTCGCGTTACGCGCTGCTGCGCTGCCAGCCGCAGACCGGGCGCTTCCGGCAGATCCGCCGGCACCTGAAGCATCTTTCGCATCACATGATCGGCGACACCAGCCACGGTGATGGCCGCCACAACCGCATCTTCCGCATGCAGGGCGTGCACCGCATGCTGCTGCATGCCGAGCGCCTGCGCTTCCCGCATCCGGACGGTGGCACGGTGGATGTGCGTGCGCCGCTGGACGGCGGGTTCCAGAAGGCGCTGGACCTGTTCGGCTGGCAGGTGGACCTATAGACGGTAGTGCCGGCCGCTGGCCGGCACCTGCCTGATCCCAACCGTACGAGGTTGCCGGCCAGCGGCCGGCACTACCTCACTTCTTTTCCGGCTCGTTGACGATTGCTTCCAGGTCCTTCTGCAGGTCCGCGAACAGCGGCTGCATGCGGGCCTGGATGGCCACCATCACGTTCTGCATCAGGGCCGGGGTCTTGTCCAGCAGGCTCTGGCCGGCCGCGCTCTCGTAGAACTCGGCCATCGCCAGCACGTCTTCCTTGCTGAAGGTCTTCTTGTACAGGTCCACGTACATCGGCCGCAGCTGCTGCCACGACAAGGCCTGGCGAAGTGTCTGGCTGGTCCGCGCCTGGATCCGCTTCAGCTGTTCCTGTTGCTGGGCATTGAGCTGGCGCTGTGCGGCCACCTGCTGGAACTGCTGCTGCTGCATCGCCTCGATCTGCGGCAGCATGGTGTCGATCATGCTCTGCGCCCGCGACGCGGACAGCAGGCGGTTGATGTCGCCATCGGTCGGTGGCGCGGCCAGAGCCGGAACGCTGGCCACGGCCAGCGCCAGCAGCAGGGCGGCGCGGCGCAGCAGGGGCGGCAGGGCGGGTACGAAGCGGGTCATGCGGGCTTCCTGCGGTACATGGGACGGCCAGCATACCCGCAGCCAAGGCGAAGGCGGCGTGTTCGGTACCTGATCGGCGGCATACGGTGCGCGATGCCGCACTCCGGCACGTGGCTGCCGCTACAATGCGCGGATGGGCAGTGGACCGGTCACCATCAGCGCGCAACTTGAAATCCCCGACGGCGAGATCGTCGAGCGGTTCGTGCGTGCCAGTGGTGCCGGTGGCCAGAACGTCAACAAGGTCTCCACTGCGGTGGAACTACGTTTCGACGTGGCCAACTCGCCCTCGTTGCCCGAACCGTTGCGCGCGCGCCTGCTGGCGCGGCGTGACCGGCGCATGACCGGCGAAGGCGTGCTGGTCATCGACGCGCAACGTTTCCGGACCCAGGATCGCAATCGCGAGGATGCGCGCGATCGGCTGGCGGCCTTCATCCAGGCCGGGCTGAGCGTGCCCAAACCGCGCAAGGCCACCAAGCCGACCCTCGGGTCGAAACTGCGTCGTCTGGACGCCAAACGCGGGCGCGCGCAGATCAAGCGCGGGCGCTCATCACGTGACTGGGAGTGATTGCTTGAACAACCCGACTTCGTTGTTGCCGGCCGTGCCGCCGCAGATGCCGCAGGTCAAACCCAACGCCTTCCTGCGCTGGCTGGCGCGCTGCACCCTGCGCATGGGCGGCTGGAAGGTGACCGGTACCCTGCCTGACATCCCCAGGCTGGTCTTCATCATCGCCCCGCATTCGTCCAACTGGGATGGCCTGTGGGGCATGGCGGCCAAGATCGCGCTGGGCATGAAGGTCAAGGTGCTGGGCAAGGCATCGCTGTTCTGGTGGCCGCTGGGGCCACTGCTGCACAAGCTGGGGGTGATCCCGCTCGATCGCAGTTCGCCGCAGGGCACGGTGGGGCAGGCGGTGGACCTGCTGCGCAACAACGAGAAGATGTGGTTCGCGATCACGCCCGAGGGCACCCGCAAGGCGGTGAAGGACTGGAAGGCCGGCTTCCTGAAGATCGCCCGGATGGCCGACGTACCGATCCTGGCCGCGTATTTCCACTACCCGGAAAAGACCATCGGCATCGGCCCGCTGTTCACGCCCAGCGGCGATGACGCCGCCGACATGGCCGCCATCCGCGAGTTCTACCGGCCCTGGATCGGCAAGACCCGCGGTACGGTCTGAGCCTGCCACAGGCCGCCGCATAGACGCCACGTCCGGCACATGCCGGGCGAGCGCGACAGGAGTAGGGTGGAGGGCTGGTATCCCGTACCGTCTGCCCAAGGAGTGTTTTACATGTCGCGTACCGTAGTCCTGGCCGCCGCCATCAGCCTGGCGCTGGCGGCCTGTTCCGGCAAGGAGTCCACCCCCGTGTCCGATGCCCAGAAAGCCCCGGCCCAGCAGCCGGCCGAAGCCTCCACCAATCCGCTGCTGAGCGCCAGCACGCTGCCGTTCCAGGCGCCGCAGTTCGACAAGATCAAGGACAGCGACTACCTGCCGGCGTTCGAGGAAGGCATGCGCCAGCACCTGGCCGACGTGCGCAAGATCGCCGACAGCAGCGAACCGGCCACCTTCGACAACACCATCGTGGCGATGGAGCGCAGCGGCGAGACGCTGAACCGCGTGTCGCGCATCTTCTTCGGCCTGGTCCAGGCCGACACCAACGATGCACGCCAGAAGATCCAGGAAGAGGTGGCGCCGAAGCTGGCCGCGCACCAGGACGAGATCAATCTCGATCCGAAGCTGTTCGCGCGCGTGAAGTCGCTGTACGACCAGCGTGACACGCTGGAACTGGATCCGGTGCAGAAGCGCCTGGTCGAGCATTACTACGACGGCCTGGTGCGCGCCGGCGCGCAGCTGTCCGACGCCGACAAGGCGAGCCTGCGCAAGCTCAACGTGGAAGAAACCACCCTTTCCACCCAGTTCCATACCCGTCTGGTGGCCGCCACCGCCGCAGCGGCCGTCGTGGTCGACGACAAGGCCAAGCTGGCCGGCCTGGACGAAAGCGCGGTCAACAACGCCGCCAACGCAGCGAAGGAGCGCAAGCTGGATGGCAAGTTCCTGCTGCCGTTGCAGAACACCACCCAGCAGCCGGTGCTCGGCTCGCTGAGCGACCGCGACCAGCGCGCCGCCGTGCTGAAGGCTTCGGAAACCCGCGCCGAGCGTGGCGATGCCAACGACACCCGGCAGACCGTGCAGCGCTTGGCCCAGCTGCGCGCGCAGAAGGCCAAGCTGCTCGGCTTCGACACCTTCGCCGACTACCAGCTGGGCGACCAGATGGCCAAGACCCCGGCCGCCGCGCTGAAGCTGCTGACCGACACCGTGCCGGCCGCCACCGCCAAGGCCCGTGCCGAAGCCGGCGAGATCCAGAAGGTGATCGACGCGCAGAAGGGTGGATTCCAGGTCGCCGCTTCGGATTGGGACTTCTACGCCGAGCAGGTGCGCAAGGCCAAGTACGATCTGGACGAGTCGCAGATCAAGCCGTACTTCGAACTGGACAACGTGCTGCAGAACGGCGTCTTCTACGCCGCCACCCAGCTGTACGGCATCACCTTCAAGCCGCGTACCGACATTCCGACCTACAACCCGGACATGAAGGTGTACGAAGTGTTCGACAAGGACGGCACCTCGCTGGCCCTGTTCTACACCGACTACTTCAAGCGTGACAGCAAGTCCGGCGGCGCCTGGATGGACGTGTTCGTTGAACAGGATGGCCTGACCGGTGCCAAGCCGGTGGTCTACAACGTCTGCAACTTCACCAAGCCGGCCGCCGGCCAGCCTGCGCTGATCAGCTTCGACGACGTCACCACCATGTTCCACGAGTTCGGCCACGCACTGCATGGCATGTTCTCGAACGTGAAGTACCCGTCGATCGCCGGTACGGCCACCTCGCGTGATTTCGTCGAGTTCCCGTCGCAGTTCAACGAACACTGGGCGCTGGACCCGAAGGTGTTCGCCAACTACGCCAAGCACTACAAGACCGGCGAAGCGATGCCGCAGGAACTGGTCGACAAGATCCTCAAGGCACGCAGCTTCAACCAGGGCTACGCGACCACCGAGTACCTGTCGGCCGCACTGCTGGACCTGGCCTGGCACACCCAGAAGGCCGATGCGCCGCTGCAGGATGTCGGCGCCTTTGAAGCCAGCGCGCTGAAGAAGTTCAAGGTCGACCTGCCGCAGGTGCCGCCGCGCTACCGCACCACCTACTTCGACCACATCTGGGGTGGTGGTTACTCGGCTGGCTACTACGCCTACTTCTGGGCGGAAGTGCTCGACCATGACGCCTACCAGTGGTTCACCGAACACGGTGGCCTGACCGCCGCCAACGGTCAGGAATTCCGCGACAAGATCCTCTCGCGCGGCAACAGCGTGGAGCTGTCGACCCTGTACCGCGATTTCCGCGGCAAGGACCCGTCGGTGGAACCGCTGCTGAAGTTCCGCGGGCTGAAATAAGAAACAGAAAACGGCGGGGGAAACCCCGCCGTTTTTCTTTGTGTAGAGCCGAGCCCATGCTCGGCTGATGTTTCCTGGAAAGGCAGCCGAGCATGGGCTCGGCTCTACAAAGGCGGAAAAGCCAGTCGAGCATGGCTCGACGCTACACAAGCGCTTTACGTCCCCACATGCACCCGGTTCGCCTGCTCGGCCAGCCCCAGGTGATCCAGCGCGATATCCAGCGCCAGCACATAGCTCTGCGCGCCATACCCGGCGGCGATGCCCAGGCGCTGGCCGACACCAGCCGGCAGGCACGGCTCGGCCACCGCGCCGTCGTCATGCACTTCCACGTAGGCGTTGTGCAGGTAGGGCAGAAGGCGCTGCAGGCGCAGGCTGTTGGCACACGCACCCGGGTCAAGCAGCGTCACCTCGCCACGGCTGTGATCGGCCACGCGCAGGGCATCCAGCAGTTCCTGTTCCGAGCCGCAGGCGCGGATTGCCACGCTGGTGCCGGCGTCGATCGCGCGATGCACCAGTGACTTCAGTACCGGTGCCGGCAGTGGCATCGCCGTGCGGATCAATGCACCGGCGGCTTCCGGGCCGCGGATGATGAAGATCGACATGGCTCAACCCTCCTGCGCCAGGCGGCGGCCAACGATGGCCAGCGACAACGGGTAACCGGCCTGCTGGCTGCGCTGGTCCACCACCACTGCTGCGGGGCCATGCTGCAGGCGCAGGCGTGCCTCGAGGCCGGGTTCGCTGGACGCCTGCAGCTCGATGTACTGCGCCGGCAGCCGTTCCAGCGCCGCCTGCAGCGCGCCACCTTCAGCCTGCCATTGCGCCTCGTCGGCGGCACCAACATCCAGCAGTACCCAGTCGGCCGAGCGCGCCTGCGGCTGGCACAGGCACTGGCGTACCTCGGACAGGCTGGCGCAGTCGCTGCACAGCACGCGATGGCCGCTCAACTGCGCCGGCAGCTGCGGGCGCGGCGCCGACGAAGATGCGTGGCGGATCACCAGGAGGGTCATACAACACCTTGCGGAATGCGCCCTGTGGCGCGGTGGGCACACGATGCGCGTGCTGCCCGTAAAGGTGCGATGCCCGCGGCCGGGCTGGGGCGTAAAACCTGCGTAACCCGTTTTGTAGAGCCGAGCCCATGCTCGGCTGCCGTTCCGTAGAGTCGAGCTTGCTCGACTGCTCTGCGCCTCAGTCGAGCAAGCTCGATGCTACAAGAGCAAGCCGAGCATGGGCTCGGCTCTACAGGTTCCAGGCGCGGGAACCTCTTCGGCCCGGATGTGGTCTGATGCAGCTACCACTCACCCGGAGCCTGCCGTGGACGCCGTTGCCCGCCCTCCCTTTTCCGAACGCGCGCTGGCCTGGCTGAAGAAGGAGGCGCTGCCGTTGCTGGTGATGCTGGGCCTGCTCGCCGCCGCCCGCGATACCCTGGCCAACCACTACGTGGTGCCCAGCGGTTCGATGCAGCCGACCCTGCAGCCCGGCGACCGGGTGGTGGTGGACATGCGCGCCTACGGCCTGCGCCTGCCATTCACCGGCAAGGAACTGGTGTCCACCGGCACGCCGCAGCGCGGCGAAGTGGCGGTATTCGATTCGCCGGCCGACGGCACCCGCCTGATCAAGCGCGTGGCGGCGGTGGCCGGTGACCATGTGCAGCTGCACGAAGGGCACCTGAGCATCAACGGTCAGCCGCTGCAGACCGCGGACCTGCAGGACGTGGAAGCCTTCGGTGAACGCCGTGCCAGCCTCGATCTGGACATGGGCGGCGGCCCGGACATCGCCGACCTGCTGGTGCCGGCCGGCAAGGTGCTGGTGCTGGGTGACCACCGCGGCAACAGCTTCGATGGCCGCTTCTTCGGCTTCGTCGACGCCGACAAGGTCTACGGCCGCGCCGTGGCGGTGTATTACCGCCGGGGCGCCGGCTTCGAGTGGCAGCGCCTGTAAGCTGAATTGATACTTTCTGTGTATCAATCCTGACCTATCAGGTTATGGATCGACTGGATGGACGGGCCTAGTCTGAGGCCTGCTCCCTCCCACGCCCGGCCGTCCCCCACCGGCCCATTGATTCCATGACTGGCGAAACCACGGCGGCCGTCGAGCGCCGTCCCCACACCGTCGACTTCGACACCGAGACCCGCATCCAGCAGGGCACACCGGCCTTCCGCCGCACCGCGTTGGCGCTGTTCCTGGCCGGCTTCTCCACCTTCGGCTTGCTGTACACGGTGCAGCCGCTGCTGCCCGAGTTCAGCCGTCACTTCGGTGTGTCCGCCGCCGGCAGCGCGATGTCGCTGTCGTTGACCACTGGCACGTTGGCAGTGGCGATGCTGCTGGCCGGCCTGTTGTCCGATGCGGTCGGCCGGCGCCCGTTGATGATCGTTGCGCTGCTGGCCTCGGCCATGCTGTCGCTGAGCACCGCGCTGGTGGACGACTGGACCACGCTGCTGGTGCTGCGCACCCTGCTGGGCCTGGCGCTGAGCGGTGTGCCGGCGGTGGCGATGACCTACCTGGTCGAGGAAATGGACAGCCGCGCGCTGGGCCTGGCGATGGGCCTGTACATCGGCGGCAATGCCATTGGTGGCATGAGCGGGCGGCTGCTGGCCGGCATCATCGCCGATCACTGGGGCTGGCGCTGGGGCATCGGCGTGGTCTCGATCATTGCCATCGCCAGCACCGTGCTGCTGTGGCTGCAGCTGCCGCCGTCGCGCCACTTCCATCCCCGCCGTGATGGCCTGCGCCAGTTGCCGTCACGCTGGCGCATGCTGTTCGCCGACCCGGGCCTGCCGTGGCTGTTCGCCACCTCGTTCGTGCTGATGGGCGTGTTCGTCACCCTCTACAACTACCTGGGCTACCACCTGCTGGCGCCGCCGTACCGCCTCAGCCAGACCGTGGTCGGCCTGATCTTCAGCGTCTATCTGGTGGGTACCTTCAGTTCGGCGTGGATGGGCCAGCAGGCCACGCGCTACGGCCGCGGCCGCATCCTGTCGATCTCGTTCGCACTGATCGGCGTCGGCATCGCGCTGCTGGCATTGCCTTGGCTGAGCACGATGGCACTCGGCATCGCGCTGGTGACGTTCGGCTTCTTCGGCGGTCACTCGGTAGCCAGCAGCTGGGTTGGCAGCCGTGCCGGCACGATGCGTGCTGAAGCCTCGGCGCTGTATTTGTTTGCTTACTATCTTGGGTCCAGCGTGCTGGGTGGGGTCGGCGGCTTGGCCTATGCGGCCTGGGACTGGTTGGGCGTGTGTGCGTTCGCTGCGGTATTGACCCTGATCGGGGGGGGCATCGTCTGGGCGCTGCACCAGCGCGCCCCGCAGCCGGTCACGGCGTGACCTTGCTCTGGTAGATGCCAACCTTGGTTGGCGCTGTGGCCGTGGGCCAACCAAGGTTGGCCACTACCGGGTGGGTTGCGCCTCACCCTTCGGCGAACGCCCCGCGCAGCAGCGTGGCGAAATTGCGGATCAACGGCGTTACCCGTTCGCGGTGCCATGCCAGCTGCACTTCCGAATGGGCACCGGCATCGGCCAGTGCCACGAAGCGCGATCCTTCCACCCGGATGTGATCGCACGAAGACGGCAGGATCGCGGCGCCCAGGCCCGCAGCGGCCAGACTGATCAGCGTCGAGGCTTCACCCGCCTCCTGCACGATGCGCGGTGTGAATCCGGCAGCCGCGCACAACGCGATCATGTGGTCATGAATTCCCGCACCGGCACTGCGGCGGAACGCCACGAACGGCTCCTGCGCGAAGTCGCGCAGCGACAGCGTGCCCTGCTTCGAAAGCCTGCGCAGGGCAGGGTGGTCGGCATGCACGATCAACGCCAGCGGATCGACGAACAGACTGTGCGCCACCAGTTCCGGTGGCAATGCACGCTTGCGGATGATGCCCACGTCCAGTGAACCGTCGAGCAGCGCATCAATCTGCTGCAGGGTGTTCATTTCGCTCAGCTGCAGCCGCACCTGCGGGTACTGCTGGCGGTAGCGCAGGATCGAACGCGGAATCTGCGGCGACAGCGGCGTGGCGCGGGTCAGGCCGATGTGCAGCTCACCCTGCTCACCGCGCTGCGCGCGCTGCACTTCGTCCACCGCCACCTCCACCTGCTGCACGATGGCGCGTGCACGTTCCTGCAGCAGCTCGCCCGCAGGCGTCAGCTGCACACGACGATGGCTGCGCACGAACAGGCGCGCCCCGATCAGATCTTCCAGCTGGCGGATCTGCTGGCTGAGCGGCGGCTGCGACATGCCCAACCGCTCCGCCGCCTGGCCGAAGTGCAGCGTATCGGCAACAGCGAGGAAGTAACGCAGGTGACGGAGTTCGATGGACATGGGTGCAGTCTAGCCAGACCGGAACCGGGCTTGTCGCCTTCTTCGATCGTTTTCCCGCCAGTCGAGCATGGCTCGACTCTACAAAATCCGGTTTCGATCATTGTTTACGTGTCGACCAGGGTCGACACTCACCAACAGCGCTAGCGATCTGTCGAAGGCGGGGTGGATCCGGTTGCGGGGGCGTGAGCCGCATGGATGCGGCGACCGAGCTTACAGGGACGTACTTGCAGCGTCCCCCGCAACCGGACCCACCCCGCCATCCCACGGATAGCCGGCTTTTGCTGTTGCTTCGGCTTCGGCGGGTGCAGGGCGCAGCCCTGCCGAACACCCCTCACCGCTCCGAATGCCCGCTCTGGTCGTAATCGCGCGGACTGAACAACTCCGGCTGGATCAGCTCGATGAACGCCCGCGCCTGCGCCGACAATGCCTTGCCCCGGCGCACGATCACCCCGTAACTGCGCTCCGGGAACCACCGCTTCATCGACCGCGCCGCCAGCCGCTCGTGGTCGGCCTCGTTCAGGCACAGCGCCGGCACGATGGAAATGCCCATGCCCATCGCTACGTATTGCTTGATGACCTCCCAGCCACCCACTTCCAGCGCCACGGTGTAGGCGATGCGGTGGCGCTGGAACACCTGGTCGACCAGCCGGTAGGTGATCTGCCGCTTCGGCGGCAGCACCAGCGGATAGCGCGCGATGTCGGCCAGCTCCAGCTCGCCGCCACTGGCCAGCGGATGGTCGTGCGGTGCGATCAGCACCTGCTCGAAGCGGTAGGCCGGGGCGTAGGTCAGGTCGGCCGGCACATCGGTCATCGAACCGATCGCCAGGTCGGCGGCGTCCTCGCGCAGCAGGTCGGTGCCATCGGCGCTGATCGCGTTGTGCAGGGTCAGGCGCACGTCCGGGTGATGCAGGCGGAAGCGTTCGACGATCTTCGGCAGCAGGTACAGAATGGTCGAACTGTTGGCGGCGATGTTCAACTCGCCCGCGTCCAGGCCACGCACCTTGTCGCGGAAGCGCGCCTCCAGCCCATCCAGGTTCTCCACCAGCGGCTGTGCCATCTCGTACAGCAGCTGGCCCTCGCGGCTGGGCACCAGGCGGCGACCGCTGCGCTCGAACAACGGCACCCCCAGCTCCCGTTCCAGCGCCTGCAGCTGCAGGCTGATGGCCGGCTGGCTGACGAAAAGCGCCTCAGCAGCCCGTGAGACCGACCCCAGACGCACCGTCTGGCAGAACGCGCGCAGCGGCTTCAGCCGGTCGGATTTGTAGGAAAAACGCGGACTTGGAAGCGGGCGTGTGCTCATCGTGTCATGAGTATTAGCACAACTTATGTAGAACATTGCAAAAACTGTTTTGCCAAATACTCAGGCCCAGCGGCACCGTGGAGTCGTTCCCCCATCGTTGGAGTCGCCCCATGTCCGCCGTCGCTTCCGCTGTTCCCACCCCCGCCGCCAAGGCTACCCCTGGTATCGCCCTGGCGACCCGCGTGGCTGGCCAGGACACCGTGCTGCCGGCGCCGCTGCTGGCTCTGCTGGTGTCGCTGCACCGCGCGGTGGAACCGGGCCGGCAGGCACGGCTGCAGGCGCGTCGCGAGCGTCAGGCGTTCTTCGACCAGGGCGGCCTGCCGGACTTCCGCGAAGACACCACCGCCATCCGCAGCGGCGACTGGCGCGTTGCGCCGCTGCCGGCCGCGCTGCAGGACCGCCGCGTCGAGATCACTGGCCCGACCGACCCGAAGATGGTCATCAACGCGCTGAACTCCGGCGCCAAGGTGTTCATGGCCGACTTCGAGGATTCGACCTCGCCGACCTGGCGCAACCTGCTGGCCGGCCAGCAGTCGCTGGCGGCGGCGGTGCGCGGCGACCTCGAGTACACCGCGCCGGCATCCAACGGGAAGGCCGGCAAGCACTACACCCTGCGCCCGTACGACGAACAGGCGGTGCTGATCGTGCGCCCGCGTGGCTGGCACCTGGACGAGAAGCACGTGCGCATCGATGGCCAGTTCATCGCCGGCGGCCTGTTCGATGCGGCGGTGTTCGCCTTCCACAACGCCCGCACCCTGCAGGCGAAGGACCGTGGCCCGTACTTCTACCTGCCCAAGCTGCAGAGCATGGAAGAGGCGGCGCTGTGGGAGACCGCGCTGTCGCACATCGAAGGCATGCTCGGCCTGCCGCACGGCCAGATCAAGGTGACCGTGCTGATCGAAACGCTGCCGGCGGTGTTCGAGATGGACGAGATCCTGCACGCGCTGCGTGACCGCATCGTCGGCCTGAACTGCGGGCGATGGGACTACATCTTCTCGTACCTGAAGACCTTCCGCCGCCACGCCGACCGCGTGCTGCCCGAACGCGGCCAGGTGACCATGACCCAGCCGTTCCTGAAGGCCTATTCGGAACTGCTGATCCAGACCTGCCACCGCCGCGGTGCGCATGCGATGGGCGGCATGGCCGCGCAGATTCCGATCAACAACGATGCCGCCGCCAACGAGCAGGCGATGGCCCGGGTGCGCGCCGACAAGCTGCGCGAAGTCACCGCCGGCCATGACGGCACCTGGGTTGCGCATCCGGCGCTGATTCCGGTGGCGATGGCGATCTTCGATGAACACATGCCCGGTGCGAACCAGCACAGCGTGCTGCGCCAGGATGTGCACGTCGGCCGCGACGAACTGATCGCGCGGCCGCCGGGCACCATCACCCGCGCCGGCTTCGAGGGCAACGTGGAAGTCTGCGTGCGCTATCTGGCGGCGTGGCTGGATGGCAACGGCTGCGTGCCGATCCATCACCTGATGGAGGACGCGGCCACCGCCGAGATCAGCCGCAGCCAGCTGTGGCAGTGGCTGCATACGCCGGGCCAGCAGCTGGACGATGGCACTGCGATCGATCTGGCGCTGCTGGATTCCACCCTGGCACAGCTGCCAGCGCGCCTGGGCGACACCAGCGCACTGCCCGGTGGTGCACGCATCGGCGAGGCCATCACCCTGCTCGGCGAACTGAGCCGCAGCGAAGAACTGACCGATTTCCTGACCCTGCCGGCCTACGCGCGCATCGACTGACCGACTGCCCGCAAACCCGCCGTTTCCCTCCCCGCTGCACGCACGAACCGAACTGGAGAAAGACATGAGCAAGCTGCCCACTGCCGAACAGATCCAGCACGACTGGGATACCAACCCGCGTTGGGAAGGCATCCAGCGCAACTACAGCGCCGCCGACGTGGTGCGCCTGCGCGGCACCGTCCACATCGAGCATTCACTGGCCCGCCTGGGTGCGGAAAAGCTGTGGGCCTCGCTGCATGAGCGCGAGTTCGTCAACGCGCTGGGTGCACTGACCGGCAACCAGGCCATGCAGCAGGTCAAGGCCGGCCTGAAGGCGATCTACCTGTCCGGTTGGCAGGTGGCGGCCGACGCCAACCTGGCCGGGCAGATGTATCCGGACCAGTCGCTGTACCCGGCCGATTCGGTGCCGGCAGTGGTCAAGCGCATCAACAACACGCTGCTGCGCGCCGACCAGCTGCACCACGCCGAAGGCAAGGATGACATCGACTTCCTGCAGCCGATCGTGGCCGATGCCGAGGCCGGCTTCGGCGGCGTGCTCAACGCGTTCGAACTGATGAAGGCGATGATCGAAGCCGGCGCTGCCGGCGTGCACTTCGAAGACCAGCTGGCCTCGGTGAAGAAGTGCGGCCACATGGGTGGCAAGGTGCTGGTGCCGACCCGCGAGGCGATCGAGAAGCTCAACGCCGCGCGCCTGGCTGCCGACGTGCTGGGCGTGCCGACCCTGCTGGTGGCGCGCACCGATGCCGAAGCCGCCGATCTGCTGACCAGCGACATCGACGGCAACGACAAGCCGTTCGCCACCGGCGAGCGCACCGTCGAGGGCTTCTACAAGACCCGCAATGGCCTGGACCAGGCGATCAGCCGTGGCCTGGCCTATGCCCCGTATGCCGACCTGGTGTGGTGCGAGACCGGCAAGCCGGATCTGGAATTCGCACGCAGGTTCGCCGAGGCAATCCATGCGAAGTTCCCGGGCAAGCTGCTGGCCTACAACTGCTCGCCCAGCTTCAACTGGAAGAAGAACCTGGATGACGCCACCATTGCGAAGTTCCAGCGCGAGCTGGGCAGCTACGGCTACAAGTTCCAGTTCATCACCCTGGCCGGTTTCCATGCGCTGAACTACGGCATGTTCAATCTGGCCCACGGCTACGCACGCCGCCAGATGAGCGCGTTCGTGGAACTGCAGGAAGCCGAGTTCGAAGCGGCCGAGCGTGGCTTCACCGCGGTCAAGCACCAGCGTGAGGTCGGTACCGGCTACTTCGACGCGGTGACCCAGGCGATCCAGCAGGGCCAGTCGTCGACCACCGCGCTGACCGGCTCCACCGAGGAAGAACAGTTCCATGGCGGGCGCAGCGAACGCGCTGCGTGATGCGGTAGTGCCGGCCTCTGGCCGGCAACCACGTGATCCTGCGGGCACTGCAGGGAAACCGGCCAGCGGCCGGCTCTACCGAAGCGCCGCAATCCGATCAGGGTGGCCAGGGAAGGGCCAGACAACGCCGGCCGGTCGGGGGACCTGCCGGCGTTGTTGTATCGATGCAAAGGCGCGGCCAGCAGGCAGCGTCAATCAGGCGCACCCCTGTCCGCGGCAACTTGGCCAGAATCCTGTGAAAACCGCCATCGGATTGATCCAGCAGCATTTTTGCCCGGACACCCGTGACCAGAATGGCCCCCACGCATCTTCACATCAGGCAAGATCGTTTGGGCATTAAAAATGAGATAGGACGCACACTTTAAACCGGTGCTATGCTCCGCGGCTCACCAGGGGACGCTGGCGGCGGGTGCAGGGAATGACCGGCAGGGGTGCGGCCGAGAACAGTGATGTGACGTCAGGTATCGCCCGGGTGGCGATGGCCGAGATCGTGCACGCGCTGCTTTCCGCTGCCGAGGTTGCATTGTTCGCCAGATTCGCCCGCCCATGCAAGCTTCATGCCGGACAGTGGTTGTTCCAGCGTGGCCATCGCGGCGAACGGATGTATGTGATCCTCGAAGGCCAGATCGAACTGGATTTCGGCGAGGACCTGGTGATCAAGACGCTCGGCCAGCATGAGTTCTTCGGCGAGCTTGGCCTGCTGGTCGGCGATCACCTGCGCAGCGCCAGCGCGCGCGCGCTGGTCGACTGCGAAGTACTGGAGCTGGGCCCGGCCGATTTCCATCGCCTGGTGGAATCCGATCCCGGCCTGGTCGCCTACTTCCTGCGCCGCACGATCATGCGCGTGCTGACCAACGAGCAGGCCCTGATCAGCCAGCTGCGCCGGCGCAACCATGATCTGGAAACCGCGCTGGACAATCTGTACATCACCACCCATCAACTGACCCACACCCGTGAGCTGGTGCGTACCGATGAACTGACCGGGCTGCACAACCGCCGTGGCCTGACCCTGTACCTGCAGGAATGCCGCGCCGACGGCGGCGGGTTGCCGCAGGCACTGCTGCTGATCGACTGCGATCGCTTCAAGCAGATCAATGATCGCCACGGCCACCAGGCTGGTGATCGCGTGCTGCAGAGCATGGGCAACATCCTGCGCTCGATGGCCGGTGAGCAGGACCTGGCGTGCCGCCTCGGCGGCGATGAGTTCTGCCTGATCCTGCGCCGTGGCAACCATGAGATCGTGCAGCACGCGGCCGAGTTCATCCTCAGCGCAGTACATGGCCTGCTCGAACGCAGTCATGGCACGCCGCATGTCAGCCTGGTCAGCATCGGTGCCAGCCTGTTGGCCCCCGAGGCCGGCTGGAGCGAGTGGTACGCCAGCGCAGATCGCGCGCTGTACCAGGCCAAGCGCGATGGCGGCAACTGCCTGCGCTGGGTGGATGATCCGGACGACCAATAGGGAGATGCAGGCGATGAATGGCGACAACGGAACGTCAGCCCCGCATAGCCCACAGCTACGCGCCCTGCTGTTCACTGATCTGTGTGATTCGTTGCAGCTGGTCGAGCGCATCGGCGACATGGCGGCGGCGAGCCTTTTCCAGGAACACGATCGCCTGGTGCTGGTGCTGCAGCACCGCTGGAATGGCCAGCTGATCGATCGCTCCGACGGCCTGTTCATGCTGTTCGAGCGCGCCATCGATGCATTGGGCTTCGCCTTGGACTACCAGCGCGAACTGCATGCGCTTGGCCAGCAACGTGCGATTGAATTGCGTGCGCGTGCCGGCCTGCATGTGGGTGACGTGCTGACCTGGGAAAACAGTGCCGAGGCGGTTCGCGTTGGCGCCAAGTCGATGGAAGTGGAAGGTCTGGCCAAGCCGATGGCGGCGCGCCTGATGACGCTGGCCCGCCCCGGCCAGATCCTGTTGTCCGCCGTTGCCGAATCACTGACCCACCGCGCCGCCGATGCGTTGGGTGAGCGCGGCACGCGCCTGCTGTGGAAGTCGCACGGACGCTGGCGCTTCAAGGGCGTGCCGGTGGTGCAGGAAGTGATCGAAGTAGGCGAGATCGGCTCCGCACCGCTGCGCATGCCGCGGGCCAATGCCAAGGCGCGCCGCGACCTGCCACTGTGGCGGCAGCCGTGGGTGCTGGCCGCTGAAGGCCTGGTGCTGACGGTGGCGATGCTGGGCGGCTGGCTGCTGCTGCGCCCGGAACCGGCGATTGCGTTTGCCGAGCGCGACTGGGTGGTGCTGGGGGACGTCGACAATCTCACCGGTGATCCGATCTTCGACGACTCGATGCGGCACGCGATCCGGATCGCGCTGGAGCAGTCGCGCTACGTGAACGTGCTGTCCGAGGGCAAGATCCGCGAGAGCCTGGAAATGGCGCGGCTCTCGGGCGATACCCGGCTGAACCGGGATACCGCCGTCGACGTGGCGGTGCGTGAAGGCGCCCGCGCCGTGCTGTTGCCGACCGTGCGGCAGAAGATCGGTGGCTACGAGCTGGCCATCGACGTCGCAGCGCCGGGCAGCGGCCAGGTGATCCAGACGTTCACCGCCACCGCGGATCGATCCGATCAGATGGTGTTCGCGGTGGACGACGTGGTCGGACGCCTGCGACGTGGCCTGGGTGAGTCGGTGGCGAGCCTGGAACAGTCGTTGCCGCTGCCACGGGCATCGACCCAGGACCTGCGCGCACTGCGTGCGTTTGCCCTGGCCGAAAGCGCACTGGGCCAGCGTCGCTTCGAGGAAGCACGCAACCTCTACCAGGCGGCGATCGATATCGATCCTGGTTTCGCCCTGGCCTACATGGGCGTGGCCAAACTGCTGGCCCGCACCGCGCAGGTTGCGGAGGCGCGTGACGCGCTGGAGCACGCGCTGGCCCAGCAGCAGCGCCTGCCCGCGCGTGAGCGCCTGTACCTGAAGGGTTGGCAGGCCGAACTGGAACCCGGTGGCTGGCCGTTGGAACAGTGGCGTGCACTGGCCAAGATCTATCCGGATTCGTTTGCGGGCCTGTCCAATACTTCCTGGGGGCTGCTGCAGGACAATCGCTTCACCGAGTCCGAGCCCTATGCGCGCGCCGCGACGGTGCCCCAGGACCCGCTGCGGCTGTATCCGATGATCCATCTGGCGCGGGCACAGTTGGGCCTCGGCCAGCCGCAGCAGGCAATGCGCACCTTGCATCAGGCACAGATGCTGCGCGGCAATGACGAGGCCGACGATCTGGATGTGGACGTGCTGGTTGCGCAGGGCCTGGACGCACAGGCGCAGCAGCTGTTGATGCGGTTGCCGCGGGGGGACGACCTGCAGCAGCGCATGCGTCTGCGGGCCCACCTGCTGGTGGCTGCGGAGCAGCGTGATTGCAGCGGCCTGCATGCCGCGATTGCTGCGGATGGTCCGCCGCCGGACCTGATCGACTACCAGATCCATCAACGCCTGCAACACGCGACCGTGACCACGCTGTGCACGGCCGGCGATGCGAAGGAGCTTGAATCCATCGCCGCCGTGCTGCGGCCGCTGCTGCGGAAGAACGACGACTCCGCCGTGGGCAGCCGCAGTCTGCAGCTGCTGGCCCTGACCTATCTGGCCCAGCGCCAGGGCCAGCATGCGCTGGCCGCAGAGTGGCTGCGCGACCATGGCGAACTGCTGGAGCGGCAGCGCAGCCCTGTGGTGGCCAAGTGGCGCCGGGTCGTGCTGGCGATGGCCGAACTGGCGCAACAGCGTCCGCAAGCGGCACGCCATCTGCTCGAGCCCACGTTTGATGGCAGCGAACCGGTACAGGCCCATGTTGTGCTGCTGCAGGCACTGCGTGCCGAGCAGGACGCTGCCGGTGTGCGCCGCGAGCAGGTCTGGCTGGCCCGGCACCACGGTCAGGCCATTGCCGAGGTGGCGTCCATGCAGATCTGGCAGCCCCTGAATGTGCACGACATCGCCACGGAGGCGGTGTCCATGCGGGTGTCACGCTGATGCGGACTCAGGCGTTGACGCGCTCGTCGATCCGGTCGGCTTCGAAGCAGAACACCACCGTCATCGAGGCAGTCGAGGTACTCAGGTACGCATGCAGCGAGTCGCGGGTGCGGCGCAGCTCCTCGACCGAAGCCAGGGTGCCGATCTTCATGCAGTCGTTCTCGCCAACGGCACCGTCCAGCCCGATCGAGGCCAGGGCCTTGCCCGGCGATGCGGTGAAGTGGTTGCGGAAGTCGTCGTTGCCGATGAGGTGGTCCAGCAGGGTGCTGGCGTCTTCGGCGGAAAGGCGGGGATGGGTGCTCATGGGGATCGTCCGTAGGTTGAGTTTCTCGTATCGGCCGCCACGGCCTGCCATTGAGGGCGGTAGCGTGCCTGTCGCTAAAGTTGGCCGCGCCGCGGTCGTTGCTGCTATGCCGGTTGTGCGGCAGGAGGAAGGAAACCCATGCGCCTGCGCCGCTGCGCCAGCCTGATGTTCGAGCCCCGCGAGTCGGTCACCCTGGACCTGCGCGCGATGCTGGCCGGCCACGCCGAGATGGACAGCCAGATCAGCTGGGTGGCCTTGGCCGCCCATCTGGACCAACCCCTGCCGGTGGACGCCGAGGAGCGCCAGTTGCTGGGCGAGCTCAGCGCGCATCGCTGGAGCGAACCGCCGGCCGGCACCTCTCCGGCGATGCTGGCGCGCCTGGTCGAGCAGGGGCTGCTGCTGACCGACCCGCCGGATGAGGTCGGGCACCAGATGCGTGATGAGGCATTGCGGCGCAGTCAATGGTGGCCGTTGGCTGCACTGGCTCATCGCCATGCGCGCTGGCAGGCCGTGGACAGCGTGGAGGACATGCGCCGGCAGGGTCTGGATACCGCTGCCGGCCTGCGCCAGCGGCTGGGACCGCCGCCGCCGGTGGTGCAGCCGATGCAGGGCGACTACCAGCAGTTGCCGCGCAGCGAAGAGGCCGCGTTCGACGCGCTGCTGGCGCAGCGCACGACCTGCCGCAATTTCGACCCGCAGCGTGCGCTGCCATTGCCGCTGCTGGCCCAGGTGCTGCAGCGCACGCTGATGGCCCATGCGGTGCAGAAGGTCGAGCGTGATACCGAGTTCCTGAAGAAGAACGTGCCCTCCGGTGGCGGCCTGCATCCCACCGAAGGTTTCCTGCTGGTACAGAACGTGGAAGGGCTGGTACCGGGGCTGTACCACTACCACCCCGTGCAGCACGCGGTACTGCCGTTGCCCTCGCCACCGGCTGATGCATTGCCCGCGCTGGCACGGCGGATGCTGTCCGGTCAGGAGTGGTTCGCCGATGCACCGGCGCTGCTGGTGCTCGCACCGCGGTACGACCGCTGCTTCTGGAAGTACCGCAACCACGCCAAGGCATATCGTGCGGTGACGCTGGATGTCGGCCACATCTCGCAGCTGCTGTACCTGTGCGCGACCGAGCGTGGCCTGGCGGCATTCGTCACCGCAGCCATCAACGATGCCGATGTCGATCGCGCCTTCGGTTTCGATGGCATCGGACAGAGCGCGATGGCCATCTGCGGCCTGGGCTGGCGCAGTGCCACGCTGGACACGGCCGAATTCGATCCCGCTGGCCGGGTGGTGGCGGGCGACGACCGCTGAGCGGTCGCCGCCCCGGTGTTCACGCCGCTTCGAAGTCCACCAGCACCGCACCGTCACCCACCTGGTCGCCGGCCTTGGCGCGGTAACCCTTCACCGTGCCGTCCGCCGGTGCCTGCAGCGTGTGCTCCATCTTCATCGCTTCCAGCACCACCAGCGGCGTGCCGCGCTTGACCTCGGTGCCGGCCGCGACCAGTGTCGCGACGATCTTGCCCGGCATCGGCGCCAGCAGGCTGCCGGCATCGGCCACGGCGTGGTCCGATTCGCCCACCGGATCATGCAGGGTGAAGCGGTGCTGGCCATCGGCGCCGAACAGATACAGCTGATCGCCTTCGCGCAGCTGCTGCAGTGACCAGCGATGGCCATCCAACTGCACTGACAAGCGCTGCGCATCGGCCGTGCCGATCACCTGCACCGGTGCGGCGTCATCGCGCTGCACGCGCCAGCCATCGGCCTGTGCCCATACTTTCAGCGTGTGCTTGCGTTCGCCCTGCTGCAGCGGCAGCAGGCGCGGTGCCGATGCGCCAAGGCGCCAGCCGTCCTGGGCCTGCCACGGCGAATGCGGGTCGCGCGCGTCGGTGCTGGCACCGGCAGTGCTTGCAACCGCGGCCATGGCGGCCAGCTGCCACAGAGCATCATCCGTGTCGCCCACCGCACTCAACGCCGCCTGTTCGCGTTCGATCAGCGCGGTATCCAGCTTGGCGTGCGCGAACGAATCGGTGTTCACCAGCCGGCGCAGGAATCCGGCATTGGTGGTCACGCCCACCACCTGGCAGTCGGCCAGGGCCTGGCTCATGCGGCGCAGTGCGGCGTCGCGGTCCACGTCCCAGACGATCAGCTTGGCAATCATCGGATCGTAGTACGGCGTGATGCTGTCGCCTTCCTCCACGCCGGTATCCACGCGCACATGGGCCGACGGCGTGGGCAGGCGCAGGCGGCGCAGGGTGCCGGTGGACGGCAGGAAGCCGCGGTCGGCATCTTCGGCGTACAGGCGTGCTTCGATGGCATGACCGTGAATCGCCAGCTCTTCCTGGCGCAGCGGCAGCGGCTGGCCCGAGGCCACGCGCAGCTGCCACTCCACCAGATCGGTACCGGTGATGTACTCGGTCACCGGGTGTTCGACCTGCAGGCGGGTGTTCATTTCCATGAAGTAGAAATCGCCGTCCGGGCCGGCGATGAATTCCACCGTGCCGGCACCGACGTAGCCCACCGCACGCGCGGCATCGACCGCGGCCTTGCCCATCGCAGCACGACGTTCCGCACTCATGCCCGGCGCCGGCGCTTCTTCCAGCACCTTCTGGTGGCGGCGCTGCACCGAGCAGTCGCGCTCGAACAGGTAGACCGCCTCACCGTGGCTGTCGCCAAATACCTGGATCTCGATATGGCGCGGGCGCTCGACGTACTTCTCGACCAGCACGTGGTCATTGCCGAACGCCGAGGCCGCTTCGCGCTGGCAGCTGGCAAGTGCGTCGACGAAATCCTCGCTGCGCTCGACCTTGCGCATGCCCTTGCCACCGCCGCCGGCACTGGCCTTGATCAGCACCGGGTAGCCGATGCCATCGGCCTGCGCGCGCAGGAAGTCCGGTGCCTGCTGGTCGCCGTGGTAGCCCGGGGTCAGCGGCACACCGGCCTTGGCCATCAGCGCCTTGGCCGCGCTCTTGTCGCCCATCGCGCGGATGGCGCTGGCCGGCGGCCCGATGAAGGTGATGCCGGCTGCAGCGCAGGCATCGGCGAAGTCGGCATTCTCGGACAGGAAGCCGTAACCGGGGTGGATGGCCTGCGCGCCGGTCAGGCGTGCGGCGTCGAGCAGGGCATCGCCGCGCAGGTAGCTCTCACGTGCAGCGGCCGGACCAATGTGGAGGGCTTCGTCGGCCAGGCGCACGTGGCGTGCGTTGCGGTCGGCATCGGAATACACCGCCACGGTGGCGATGCCGAGGCGGCGACAGGTGGCGATGACGCGGCAGGCGATTTCGCCGCGGTTGGCGATCAGGACTTTGGTGAACATGGCAACGTGCTTCATAGGAGCGTGCTCGGTCATGGCACGGGTCACATGCGGAACACGCCGAAGCGCGTCTGCTGCGGGGCGGCGTTGAGGCTGGCCGACAGCGCCAGGGCCAGCACCCGGCGGGTGTCGGCCGGATCGATCACGCCGTCGTCCCACAGGCGTGCGCTGGCGTAGTACGGGTGGCCCTGCTGTTCGAACTGGTCGCGGATCGGCGCCTTGAACGCATCTTCCTCCGCTGCCGGCCACTGGCCGCCCTTGGCTTCGATGCCATCGCGCTTGACCGTGGCCAGCACGCTGGCAGCCTGCTCGCCACCCATCACGCCGATGCGCGCGTTCGGCCACATCCACAGGAAGTTCGGCGAGTACGCACGGCCGCACATGCCGTAATTGCCGGCACCGAACGAGCCGCCGATCACCACGGTGAACTTGGGCACCTTGGCGCAGGCCACGGCCATCACCAGCTTGGCCCCGTCCTTGGCGATGCCGCCCTGTTCGTACTTGCGGCCGACCATGAAGCCGGTGATGTTCTGCAGGAATACCAGCGGGATGTTGCGCTGGGTGCACAGCTCGATGAAGTGCGCGCCCTTCAGTGCCGACTCGGAGAACAGGATGCCGTTGTTGGCGATGATGCCGATCGGGTAGCCGTTCAGATGCGCGAAGCCGGTCACCAGCGTTGCGCCGTAGCGCGGCTTGAACTCATCGAAGCGCGAGCCATCGACCAGCCGCGCGATCACTTCGCGCACGTCGTAGGGCTTGCGCGTATCGGCGGGGATCACCCCGTACAACTCATGCGCCGGCAGCAGCGGTTCTTCGGAAGGCTGCACCGCCATCGCCGGCTCCGGCTTGCGCCAGTTCAACTGCGCGATGATCGCGCGCACCCGTGCCAGTGCCTGCAGGTCGTTGTCGGCCATATGGTCGGCCACGCCGGAGATGCGGGTGTGCACATCGGCGCCGCCCAGCTCCTCGGCCGTCACCACTTCACCGGTGGCCGCCTTCACCAGCGGCGGGCCGCCGAGGAAGATCGTACCCTGCTCGCGCACGATCACCGTCTCGTCGCTCATCGCCGGCACGTAGGCGCCACCGGCGGTGCAGCTGCCCATCACGCAGGCGATCTGCGGAATGCCCTGCGCGGACAGGTTGGCCTGGTTGTAGAAGATGCGGCCGAAATGGTCGCGGTCGGGGAAGACTTCGTCCTGCAGTGGCAGGAACGCGCCACCGGAATCGACCAGGTAGATGCACGGAAGATGGTTCTGCTCGGCAATCTCCTGCGCGCGCAGGTGCTTCTTCACCGTCATCGGATAGTAGGTGCCGCCCTTGACCGTGGCGTCGTTGGCCACGATCACGCATTCCACGCCGCTGACGCGGCCGATGCCGGCCACCACGCCCGCGGCAGGCACGGCGTCTTCGTACATGCCATGCGCGGCCAACGGCGCGATTTCCAGGAAGGCGCTGCCTGGGTCGAGCAGGGCGTCGATGCGGTCGCGCACCAGCAGCTTGCCGCGCGCGGTGTGCTTGGCGCGTGCGGCCTCGCTGCCGCCCAGTGCAGTGCGGGCAAGCGTGGCGTGCAGGGCATCAACCACGGCCTGCATGGCCGCGCGGTTGCTTTCAAACGTTTCGCTGCCCGGTTGCAGCTGGCTGTTCAGGACGGTCATCGCGGTGGCCTTACAGGGTGCGCTGGAACAGTTCGCGGCCGATCAGCATGCGGCGGATCTCCGAGGTGCCGGCGCCGATTTCATACAGCTTGGCGTCGCGCCACAAACGGCCGGTCGGATATTCGTTGATGTAGCCGTTGCCACCCAGGATCTGGATCGCCTGGCCGGTCAGCCAGGTGGCCTTCTCGGCGGCGTACAGGATGGCACCGGCGGCGTCCTGGCGGGTGGTGCGGCCCTGGTCGCAGGCGCGCGCCACGGCATAGACATACGCACGGCAGGCGCCCAGGCCCACGTACATGTCGGCGATCTTGGCCTGGATCAGCTGGAAGCTGCCGATCGCTTCACCGAACTGGTGGCGCTCGTGCACGTACGGCATCACCACGTCCATGGCCGCGGCCATCAGGCCCAGCGGGCCACCGGACAGCACCACGCGCTCATAGTCCAGGCCGGACATCAGCACGCGCACGCCACCGCCGACCTGGCCCAGCACGTTCTCTTCCGGCACTTCGCAGTCCTGGAACACCAGTTCGCAGGTGGGCGAGGAGCGCATGCCCAGCTTGTCCAGCTTCTGCGCGGTGGAAAAGCCCTTCATGCCCTTCTCGACCAGGAAGGCGGTGATGCCCTTGGCGCCGGCCTCCATGTCGGTCTTGGCATAGACCACCAGCACGTCGGCGTCCGGGCCGTTGGTGATCCACATCTTGTTGCCGTTGAGCACGTAGCGGTCGCCGCGCTTGTCGGCGCGCAGCTTCATCGACACCACGTCCGAACCGGCACCCGGCTCGCTCATCGCCAGCGCGCCGACCAGGCTGCCATTGCAGAGGCCGGGCAGGAAGCGCTGCTTCTGTTCTTCGTTGCCGTTCTTGCGCAGCTGGTTCACGCACAGGTTGGAGTGCGCGCCATAGGACAGGCCGATGCCACCGGAAGCGCGCGAGATTTCTTCCATCGCCACCACGTGGGCCAGGTAGCCCATGCCGGTACCACCGTATTCTTCCTCCACGGTGAGGCCGAGCAGGCCTTGTTCGCCCAGCTTCGGCCACAGAGCCAGCGGGAACTGGTTGGTGGCATCGGCCTCGGCGGCCAGCGGTGCGACCTCGGCGGCGGCAAAATGGGCCACGCTCTGGCGCAGCAGGTCGATGTCTTCGCCAAGGTCGAAGTTCAGGGATGGCACGTGCATTGTGGTGGCTCCACGGCGGGATGGCAGGAAATGGACGCACCCGGCGGGGGAGCGGGCGGCGGTCTGCAGGACCGCTGCCCACACGGGCGATTGGACCCCAGCGTAGCGGGGTTCAGGCAAGAAGTGAATACAAATTCAAAAATTGAAAATAGAATCAAAACATGGCCTATAAACGCTCTGCACTGATGGAAGAACGCCTGGCGGGCGCCCGTGAACGGATCCTGCTGGCCACTCGCGAGCTGGTCGCCACCGGCGGCTGGCGCAATGCCCCGGTGACGGCCGTAGCGACCCAGGCTGGGGTGTCCACCGGCCTGATCTACCGCCACTTCCCGTCCAAGGCCGAGCTGTTCGTGGAGGTGCTCAACGCCGCCGTGGCCCACGAGGTCGCGATCATGGAGCGCATCGCCAGTGGCCCGGAGGTGGCCAGCGAGCGCCTGCGGCTGGCGATCACCGCCTTCGTCCGCCGCGCCCTGGCCGGGCCGGGGCTGGCGCATGCCTTCATCGTCGAACCGGTCGACCCGGATGTGGAAGCCGAGCGCATGCGCGGTCGTCGCGCCTTCGGCGACGTGTTCCTGCGGCTGGTGGAGGAGGGCGTGGCGGCCGGTGAGCTGCCGGCGCAGGACGCGCATGTGGCCGCCGCCTGCCTGGTCGGTGCCTTCACCGAAGCGATGGTCGGCCCCACCGCGCCCAGCCGCGAAGCACACCGCGACGAGGACGCGCTGGTGGATGCGATCTGCAGCTTCTGCCTGCGCGCGATCGGCGCCCGGTAATTTGGTAGAGCCGGCCGCTGGCCGGCTTCTGCACGATCTATCCGGCGGGATGGCGATGCCGGCCAGCGGCCGGCACTACCGGGTGGGCATGCTGCGCCGCACCAGCGGTGACGCCTGTTGTCGCACGCAAAGCGCGTTCTATACTCGGCCCATCACGCAGTCGCTCAGCCGTGGTCCAACGACTATCAGCCAGGGGTAACGAAGAGTGCGGAATTACGATCTGGAGTTCCTGAAACGCTTCTCCATGGTGATCGCGCTGCTGGCGACCATCACCCTCGGCCTCATCCTCCTTGCCGCCTACATCCACACCCGGATTCCGCCCGAGGTGTCGCCGACCGCGGCCAAGCGCACCGAGCAGCGCATCTCGCCCACCGGTGCGGTCTATGCCGGCAGCACCGGCGCCGCCGCGCAGGCAGCGGCCAAGGCCGCCGCGCTGGCCAAGGCCGCGTCGCAGGTGGCCTACGGTGGCACCAAGGACGGCAAGGTCATCTTCGACAACCTGTGCACCGCCTGCCACACCACCGGTGTGGGCATGGCGCCGACGCTGGACCATTCGCACTGGGACAAGCGCATCGCACAGGGCAAGGACACCCTCTACAAGCACGCCATCGAGGGCTACACCGGCCCCGACGGCGGCATCATGCCGCCCAAGGGCGGCAACCCGGCGCTGACCGAGGAACAGATCCACGCCACCGTGGACTGGATGCTGGGCAACCTGAAGTAGGCGGCGAACGGCGAAACCGCGAAACCGCCGGTAGAGTCGACTGTCAGTCGACTGCTCTTCCCAACGCCGCCGAAAAACCCGCGCTGCGCGCGATAGTCGACTGACAGTCGACGCTACCCGCCGATCGCCCAATCGCCCCGGTCGTTCTCCGTCCGCCGCCGGGGGCTTTGCCGGCCAAGGCCAAAACCGCGCGCGTCGCTGGGGTTTCGCATTTCAGGGTTAGTCTGTGCGCCTCTTCCATGGAGTCGCCCGTTGATGCGCCGCCGTTCCCTCGCCCTTGCCCTGTCCCTGCTGCTGCCGGCCGGCGCCTTTGCCCAGGCCCAGGCCCAGCCGCAGGCCGCACCGGTCGCGTCGCCCTCCACCGCGCGCAGCAGCGCCACCGTGGTGCTGACCGCCGCGCCGGCCGACTGGCGTGCGCTGGATGGCCAGCGCGTGCGCATCGCCGCACCGCTCACCCTGGCCGGTACCGACGGCCTTGAGCGCTTTGGCCAGCTCACCGTGGCCTTCGATGGCCGCCTCTGGCAGCCCACCGAAGTGGCCGCGCCGGGTACTGCCGGCTACGAGCAGGTGATGGCCGACAACCAGCGCCGCCGCCTGGTGCTGGACGACGGCAGCGATGCCCGCGACCCGGCCAGCGTGGCCTACCTGCCGGCCCACCCGGTGCTGCGCACCGGCATGCAGCTGCGCAATGTGGAGGGCATCGTGCGCGTGGACGCACAGGGCCGTCCGCGCCTGCAGGTCGAAGGCGTGCTGAAGCTGCCGGAGCTGAAGCGTCCGGCGGTGCCGACCGTGCCGGGCAGCCTGCACGTGGCGGCCTTCAACCTGGAGAACTTCTTCAATGGTGACGGCCAGGGCGGTGGCTTCCCGACCCTGCGCGGCGCACGCACCCTGGACGAGCACAAGGCGCAGGTGGCCAAGCTGGTCACCACGGTCAACGCGCTGGGCGCCGATGTCGCCGCGCTGATGGAGCTGGAGAACGATGGCTATGGTCCGCAGTCGGCCATCGCCGAACTGGTCGATGCACTCAACCGCGACCGTGGCGCGCAGGGCGACTGGCGCTTCGTCGATGCCGGCAACGGCCCGGGCGACAACCCGATCCGGGTTGGCATCATCTACCGCAGCAGCCGCCTGCAGCCGCTGGGCAAGCCGGCCACGCTGACCGGTGGCCCGTTCGTCGAGCACAGCCGCGTGCCGCTGGCGCAGGCCTTCCAGGGCAAGCAGGGTGCGCCGTTCGTGGTGGTCGCCAACCACTTCAAGTCGAAGGGCTGCCGCGACGCCGCCGGTGCCGACGCCGACCGCAATGACAACCAGGGCTGCTGGAACGCGACCCGCGTGACCTCGGCGCAGCAGCTGCATGCCTGGCTGCAGACCGACCCGACCGGTACCGGAGCCAAGGACGCCGTGCTGCTGGGTGATTTCAATGCCTACGCGATGGAAGACCCGATCCGCGCCCTGCATGACCTGGGCTGGCAGGATGCTTTCAAGGTGGCCAAGGTCGAGCATCCCTACAGCTACGTCTACAACGGCTACAGCGGCCGCCTCGACCACGCGCTGCTGAGCCCGGGCATGGCCAAGCGCCTGCGCGGTGCCGCCGAATGGCACAGCAACGCCGACGAGCAGGACGCCAGCGGTTACCAGGGTCGCAACGTGCAGGGCCCGTGGCGCAGCTCCGACCACGACCCGCTGCTGCTGGGTTTCGACAGATAAGGTTCGCCAGGCCACGCCCGGCGACTCTACAGAAGGCAGGATCGTTCCGGGCTTACCCCCAGGCGATCAACCCGATCGCCAGCACCGCCAGCGCCAGCCCGGCGCGGTTCCACTTCGTGGTGGCCTCGCCGAAGGCGAACACGCCCACCAGCGCGCCCAGCACCACCACGCCGATGTTCATCCCGGCGAACACGGTGGCCGGGCTGTCCGGCATCGACTGGTGCGCGTGCACATAGAAAAGGATGTTGCCGCCATTGAGCAGGCCCAGCAGTGCACCCGCGCCGAGGTTGCGCCAGGCCAGTCGGCTGCGGCCACTGGCGTGCCGCCACAGCTGCACTGCCAGCATCAGCACGAAGGCGACGCTGAAACTGGCCAGCACCGCCGCCATCGACGGTGTGCCCGACAGCGCCACCTGCTTGAGCAGCACGTCCACCACCGCGAACCCGGCCCAGACGCCCAGCAGCCAGCCCCAGCCACCGGGTGAGGACGCCACGGCCGGGCCGCGCGGGCGCAGGCTGATCGCCACCATCGCCAGCAGGCCCAGGCCAAGCCCGGCCAGCTTCCAGGGCGTGGCGGTCTGGCCGAAGAACAGGAAGGCGGCGGCCAATGACAGCAGCAGCGACAGCCGCTGCGCCACGTCGCTGCGGACGATGCCGGCCACCGCCACCGCGCGGCCCAGCACCAGGAAGATCGACGGCAGCACCACCGCCAGCGCCAGCAATGACAGCCACGGGGCATGCGGCGCGCGCAGTGCGTCCAGTGGCGGCTGCAGTACCACGGCGGTGAGCGTTGCGGCCACCAGATAGTTCCAGGTGACCATCTGCGCAACATCCAGCTGGCGGCGTCCGGCCACCTTCAACACCACCGAAACCAGCACGCTGCAGATCACGGCCAAGGACAGGTAGAGCATGGGGCGGGCACAGGGCAGGGGCGGGGGACGGTATCATGGTGCCATGCACAAGCCTTCGTTCCCCGTCACCCCCGGCGAAACCGCCTGCCTCGAACTGGACGGCCCGGCCGGCCCGCTGGAAGTGGTCGTCGACCTGCCCAAGGCCGATGTGCCGGTGCAGCCGATCGTGGCCATCGTCTGCCATCCGCTGTCCACCGAGGGTGGCACGCTGCACAACAAGGTGGTCACCATGACCGCCACCACCCTGCGCGAGCTGGGTATCGCCACGGTGCGCTTCAACTTCCGCAGCGTGGGTGGTTCGGCCGGTGAGTTCGACCACGGCGTGGGCGAGCAGGATGACCTGAAGGCCGTCGCCGCCTGGGTGCGCAGCCAGCGTCCGGACGACCGCCTGTGGCTGGCCGGTTTCAGCTTCGGCGCGTTCGTTTCGTTGAAGGCCGCTGCCGCGCTGCAGCCCGAAGCGCTGATCTCGATCGCGCCGCCGGCCGGCCGCTGGGACTTCGATGGCATCGCGCCGCCGGCGCGCTGGCTGGTGATCCAGGGCGAGCAGGACGAGATCGTCGACCCGCAGGCCGTCTACCAGTGGCTGGACACGCTGGATTTCCCGCATGAGCTGGTGCGCATGCCCGAGACCAGCCATTTCTTCCACCGCAAGCTGATCGATCTGCGCGGCGCACTGACCCACGGCGTCAAGCACTGGCTGGGCGCGGCGGCATGAGTGCAACCGAGTTGACCCCGTCGCAGCGGTACGCGGAAGGGGTTGCCCGTGGCGACTGGCAGAACGACCCGGCCCAGCATGCGGCGCTGGCCGAGTTGGACCGCATCCACCTGGGCCTGCTGGACAGCGCCGAGGACGGCTGGCTGGACCGCCTGTCCTCGTTCTGGAAGAAGCCCGAGCCGGTCAAGGGCCTGTACTTCTGGGGCGGCGTCGGCCGCGGCAAGACTTTCCTGGTGGACCTGTTCTACGACGGGCTGCCGATCAAGCAGAAGTACCGCACCCATTTCCATCGTTTCATGCGCAGCATCCACGAGCGCCTGCGCGAGCACCAGGGCCAGAGCGACCCGCTGGCGAAGATCGCCCAGGAATGGCGCAGCAACCTGCGCGTGCTGGTGCTGGATGAATTCTTCGTCACCGACATCGGCGATGCGATGCTGCTGGCGCGGCTGCTGGAGCGCCTGTTTGCCGAGGGCGTGACCCTGGTCACCACCTCCAACACCGCGGTGGAGAACCTGTACCTCAACGGCCTGCAGCGCGAGAGCTTCCTGCCAGCCATCGGCCTGCTGCAGCGCTTCTGCGTGGAGCTGTACGCCGAGGGCACCGAGGATTACCGGATGCGCGCGCTGACCCGCTCGCCGGTGTACCGCGCCCCTTTGGCGGCCGACAGCGACGACTGGCTGGCCACGCGTTGGAACGAATTGAGCGGCGGCCAGCCGGCCAAGCCCGGCAACATCGAGATCGAGGGCCGCAAGATCCCGGTGCGTGGCCGCGGCAAGAGCATTGCCTGGTTCGATTTCGCCGCGCTGTGCGAAGGCCCGCGCGGGCCCTCGGATTACATCGAGATCGCGCACGAGTTCAACACGGTGCTGCTGGGCGGCATTCCCGCCTTCGACCGCCTGAACGAAGATGCCGCGCGCCGCTTTGTCAACCTGATCGACGAGCTGTACGACCGCCACGTCAACCTGGTCTGCACCGCCAGCACCTCGCCGATCGAGCTGTACACCGGCCAGCGCCTGCAGGGCGCGTTCGAGCGCACCGCCTCGCGCCTGATCGAGATGCAAAGCGCCGAGTACCTGGGCACCCCGCACCGGGCGTGAGGGGTTCTGCTGGTTGTAGAGCCGAGCCCACGCTCGGCTGCTTCTGCATGATGTGCCGAAAAGGAGCCGAGCATGGGCTCGGCTCTACAGCAGCGCCGCGCAGTTATCGGGAGGGTGCAACGACATTCCCGCGCGGCCGCTCATCCGGCCCGGCCGACACATGCAGGCCCGAACCGCTGCCGTGCTCCACCCGTACGCTCTCGCCGCGCTCCAGCAGCCGCAGCGGCTGTCCCTGGTAACGCACTTCCAGCGCATCGTGGGCCTGCGCCAGTGACTGCACCAGCGGGCACAGGGCCATTGCTTTGGCTTCCAGCTGCTGGCTGCGCGCTTCCATGCGGCGGTCGACTTCGGCATCGAGGCGGTCGGCGCGGCGCTCCATGGCGCCGGCGCGGCCGGTGAACACCTGCCACAGCACGCTGCGGGTCATCGACCCGGCCATTGTCTCGGCCATCTGCTCGATGTGCGCGTCGAAGCCGTCGCCGAACGTCTCCTGCTCCCAGTAGCCTCGGCCCAGGCTGGCGTCGATCCAGGTCTGCATCTCGCCGCGCATCGCACGCATCTGGCGATTGCGGGACGTGCCGGTGATGGCCTCGAAGGCCGCGTCCAACGCATCGAAGGTGACCCCGGAGACTTCGTGGGCCAGCGCGGTGGCCGCCGGCATCAGCTGGCGGGCACCGGCCTCCATCTGCCGCAGGCGGGCGGCGTCGGCGGCGCTGACCGTGACCATCCTGCCGTCCAGGCTCAGCTCGCCGTCGTGGAACACCACTTCATGCGGCGCCTGCGGGCCATGCCGCAGCCAGATGCCGCCGCTGTCCACCAGCACGTCGTAGTCGGTATGGATGCCGCACTGGTCCGAACGCAGGTCCGGCCCTTCGGCGGCCAGCGCCGGGGCAATGAACAGGGCAGGCAGCAGGGCCAGCGCGGGCAACCGCAGGTGCATCGGAGCGTCCTTTTCCGGGAGCGAGCGGCCAGCATCCGCCGCCCGTCCGAGCGCGTCACCGGCCGGAAGTCACCCGTCCACCGGATTCCCACCGGCTGCCCACCACCTATCCACAGGGTTGTCCCTAGCCAGTTTCATCACTGTCATGTGAAGCTGTCATTGTTCCGTTTTCGCGGTGCGTTGTACCACCGCAATGACGCCTTTCGGGCTTGACTGCGCAGCCCGTTCCGGCAGGTCTGAAGCGTCTGATCCGGGCGCCGATGGCACGATCCTTGCGGCGCAAGGGATTGCCGAATTTCACTACATTTGGCGTTGACGGACCCCTTTACCCCCACTATCTTGTGGCCGTCGGTCGCAGCAACCCCAATTCCAGGGGTTGCCCGGGGTTCCCATCCGCGGTCGTCAACGGCAGTGGCAGGCGCAGGGTCTCATCCCCTGCGACGCCGTCCTGCCATCCTGGGCCGTCATGTCCCGGGCTGCGTCACCCCGATGCATCGAGCACCCCCAAATCACGCCAAGAGGACATACGCCGTGAGCACCGAATCCAGCGCCACCATCGAGAAGGAAAGCGAATTCCTGTTGACGTCGCCGCCGACGGCCAACGCGATGAGTGTGACCAAGCGCAACGGGACCACCGAACTGGTTGACCTGAACAAGATCGTGCGCGCGGTGCAGCGTTCCTCCGAAGGCCTGCACGCCGTCGATCCGATGCGCGTGGCCACCCGCACCATTTCCGGCCTGTACAACGGCGCCACCACCCGCGAGCTGGACGAACTGTCCATCCGCACCGCCGCCCTGCTGATCGGTGAAGAGCCCGAGTACGGCCGCCTCGCCGCGCGCCTGCTGGCCAACTACATCGCCAAGGAAGTCTCGGGCCAGGAAATCTATGCCTTCTCGCAGTCGGTCAGCCGTGGCCATGAAGTCGGCCTGATCAACGACCGCCTGCTGAACTTCGTGCAGACCAACGCACGCAAGCTCAACGATGCCATCGACATCTCGCTGGACCTGAACTTCGATTACTTCGGCCTGCGTACCCTGTACGACCGCTACCTGCTGCGCCACCCGCACACCCGCAAGGTGATCGAGACCCCGCAGCAGTTCTTCCTGCGCATCGCCAGCGCGCTGAGCGAGGACGTGTCCGAGACCCTGGCGCTGTACAAGCGCATGGGCAACCTGGACTACCTGCCGTCCAGCCCGACCCTGTTCAACTCCGGCACCACCCACGAGCAGCTGTCCTCGTGCTTCCTGCTGGATTCGCCGCAGGATTCGCTGGAGTCGATCTATTCCAAGTACGGCGACATCGCCCAGCTGTCGAAGTTCTCCGGCGGTATCGGCGTCAGCTACACCCGCGTGCGTTCGCGTGGCTCGCTCATCAAGTCGACCAACGGCCACTCCAACGGCATCGTGCCGTGGCTGAAGACCATGGATTCGTCCGTGGCCGCGGTGAACCAGGGCGGCAAGCGCAAGGGCGCGGCCTGCGTGTACCTGGAAACCTGGCACGCCGACATCGAGGACTTCCTCGAGCTGCGCGACAACACTGGTGACGAAGCCCGCCGTGCGCACAACCTGAACCTGGCCAACTGGGTGCCGGACCTGTTCATGAAGCGTGTCGAGGCCGACCAGGAATGGTCGCTGTTCGATCCGCGCGTCGTGCCGGAGTTCACCGACCTGTTCGGCGAAGCCTTCGAGGCCGCCTACCTGCAGGCCGAAGCCCAGGGCAAGGCCAACCGCACCATCTCCGCCCGCAAGCTGTACGCCCGCATGATGCGTACGCTGGCCGAGACCGGCAACGGCTGGATGACCTTCAAGGACAAGTGCAACCGCGCCAGCAACCAGACCCTGCGTCCGGGCAACGTGATCCACCTGTCCAACCTGTGCACGGAAATCCTGGAAGTCACCTCCAACGATGAAACCGCGGTGTGCAACCTGGGTTCGATCAACCTGGGCAACCACTTCGACGAGCACAACGAGTTCGACTTCGAGAAGCTGGCCGAGACCGTGCGCCTGGCCGTGCGCCAGCTCGACCGCGTCATCGACCTGAACTTCTACCCGATCGAAACCGCCCGCCGCGCCAACCTGCGCTGGCGTCCGGTCGGCCTGGGCTGCATGGGCCTGCAGGACGTGTTCTTCCGCAAGCGCCTGCCGTTCGACAGCGCCGAGGCCCGCGCCCTGTCGAAGAAGATCGCCGAAGCGATCTACTTCCACGCGCTGGAAACCTCCTGCGAGCTGGCCCAGGAACGCGGCAAGCACCCGTCGTTCAACGACACCCGTGCCGCCAGCGGCGAACTGCAGTTCGACGCCTGGAACGTGGTGCCGGAAGACACTGCACGCTGGGATGCCCTGCGCGCCCGCATCAAGGAACACGGCCTGCGCAACTCGCTGATGATCGCGATTGCACCGACCGCGACCATCGCCTCGATCGCCGGTTGCTACGAGTGCGTCGAGCCGCAGGTGTCCAACCTGTTCAAGCGCGAGACCCTGTCCGGTGACTTCCTGCAGGTCAACCGTTACCTGGTGAACGAGTTGAAGAAGCTGGGCCTGTGGACTGCCGACATGCGCGACGCCATCAAGCTGGCCGAAGGTTCCATCGCCGGCGTGGCACAGATTCCGGAAACGCTGCGCGAGGTCTACCGCACCGCGTGGGAGCTGCCGATGCGTTCGCTGATCGACATGGCCGCCGAGCGCGGCGCCTTCATCGACCAGTCGGCCTCGCTCAACCTGTTCATGGAAAGCCCGAACATCGGCGCGATGTCCTCCATGTACATGTACGCCTGGAAGCAGGGCATCAAGACCACCTACTACCTGCGTTCGCGCCCGGCCACCAAGATCGCCAAGACCACGGTGAGCGCTGCCGCGCCGGCCAAGGTGTTCAGCCCGGACGAAGCCATCGCCTGCTCGCTGGAAAACCCGGAAGCCTGCGAGGCCTGCCAGTAACACACCGCGCGGTGGGTGCCGACCGTTGGTCGGCACTCGAACATCTCGCACCTGTAGAGCCGAGCCATGCTCGGCTGCGGAAAAACACCCACGGTAGCGCCGGGCCATGCCCGGCGGCTCACCCAGGAATTCAAGGAAACACCCATGGCCGACAAGCCCAAGCAGATGCTGCTCGATCCCGGTTTTGAACTGACCCTGCGCCCGATGCGCTACCCGCAGTTCTATGACATGTACCGGAACGCGATCAAGAACACCTGGACGGTGGAAGAGATCAACTTCCAGATCGACATCACCGACCTGCACAGCAAGATGTCGCCGGGTGAGCGTCACCTGATCCACCGCCTGGTCGCGTTCTTCGCCACCGGCGACTCGATCGTGTCCAACAACCTGGTGCTGAACCTGTACCAGCACTTGAACGCGCCCGAAGCGCGCATGTACCTGTCGCGCCAGCTGTATGAAGAAGCGCTGCACGTGCAGTTCTACCTGACCCTGCTCGACAACTACCTGCCGGATCCGGAAGAGCGCGTCAAAGCCTTCGCCGCGGTAGAGAACATCGACTCGATCAAGAAGAAGGCCGATTTCTGCTTCAAGTGGATCGACTCGATCCAGGACCTGAAGCGCATCGAGACCCGTGCCGAGCGTCGCCAGTTCCTGCTCAACCAGATCTGCTTTGCCGCCTGCATCGAAGGCCTGTTCTTCTTCGCGGCGTTTGCCTACGTGTACTACTTCCGTTCGCGCGGCCTGCTGCCGGGCCTGGCCTCGGGCACCAACTGGGTGTTCCGCGACGAGAGCGCGCACATGGAGTTCGCGTTCGAATCGGTGCGCGTGGTGCGTGAGGAAGAGCCGGACCTGTTCGATGACGAGATGAAGCAGCAGGTCTACGACATGCTGGCCGAAGCTATCGAATGCGAAGTGCAGTTCGCCGAGGACGTTCTGTCCGGCGGCGTGGCCGGCATCTCGACCCGCGACATGCGCCAGTACCTGCAGCACTGCGCCGACCAGCACTTCGCCAAGCTGGGCATGGAAAAGAAGTACAACGTACGCAACCCGCTGCCGTTCATGGAACTGCAGGACGTGCAGGAACTGACCAACTTCTTCGAACGCCGCGTCTCGGCCTATCAGGTCGGCGTGCAGGGCGAAGTCGCCTTCGACATGAACTTCTGATCGAACCGGTCAGGCCTGTCGCAACGAAAAACCCCGGCCAACGCCGGGGTTTCTTGTTTCTGTAGCGTCGAGCCATGCTCGACTGGTCTTCGCAAACAGCAGTCGAGCACGGCTCGACTCTACAAGGAGCGGCTAGCGCCGCCCTTCCACCGCCATGCGCACCGCCAGCCCGGCCAGCACGGTGCCCATCAACCAGCGCTGCACCATCTGCCAAGTGGGGCGCGCGGCCAGGAATCCGGCGATGCTGCCGGCGGTCAGCGCGATCACGCCGTTCACGCTGACACTGACCAGGATCTGGGTGGAGCCCAGCACGATCGATTGCATCAGCACGCTGCCTTCGCTGTCCGGGTGCAGGAACTGCGGCAGCAGCGACAGGTACATCACCGCCACTTTCGGGTTCAGCAGATTGGTCAGGAAGCCCATGGTGAACAACTTGCGCGGGCTGTCCTGCGGCAGGTCACGCACTGCAAACGGCGAACGGCCGCCGGGCTTGAGTGCCTGCCAGGTCAGGTACAGCAGGTACAGCGCGCCACCGATGCGCAGCGCGTCGTAGGCGAACGGCACAGTCATCAGCAGGGCGGTGATGCCCAGTGCCGCACACAGCATGTAGAACACGAAGCCCAGCGCCACTCCGCCCAGCGAGATCAGGCCGGCCATCGGCCCCTGGCAGATCGAGCGCGAGATGACGTAGATCATGTTCGGCCCAGGGGTGAGCACCATGGCCAGCGAAACCAACGCAAAGGCCAGCAGGTCGGAAGTGGCGGGCATGGGCGGTCCTGGCAGTGGGCGTGGCGCAGTGTAACGCCTGCCGCAGGCGCGGCCTGCGCGGGCACCGCTGCCGGGTGACCGTTGTACGTGCATTCCGATGGCCATCACGCCGGTCGCTTAGAATCCGCAGCACCCCACACCGAAGCACCCCCATGACCCCGATCGCCGAGACCGTGCCGCCCACCGAAGTGCGCATGGCCGAAATCGTCTTTCCCAATCACACCAACCACCTTGGCACCCTGTTCGGCGGCCAGGCGCTGGCCTGGATGGACAAGGCCGCCTTCCTGGCCGCCGCCCGTTACTCGCGCCGTACCGTGGTGACCGCGCGCAGCGACCAGGTCGACTTCAAGCTGCCGATCCGCATCGGCCAGATGGTGGAAACCATCGGCCGCATCGTCGAAGTCGGCCGCAGTTCGATGAAGGTCGAGGTGGAACTGATCGCCGAAGACCTGCACAGCGGCGAGCGCAAGCTGTGCACCCGCGGCCACTTCGTGATGATCGCGCTGGACGAGGAAGGCCACCCGATCGCGGTGCCGCCGCTGCCGGCGGCCTGATGCGCCGGCTGAACCTGCGCTTGCGGGGGCACGGCCGCGCCCCCATCTGGCAGCCATGACCCCGCCACTGACCGACTTCATCGACCGCGCCCAGCGCCTGTTCGTGCTGACCGGCGCCGGCTGCAGCACCGCCTCGGGCATTCCCGATTACCGCGATACCGACGGTCAGTGGAAACGCACGCCGCCGGTGACCTACCAGGCCTTCATGGGCGAGGCGGCCACCCGCCAGCGCTACTGGGCGCGCAGCCTGCTGGGCTGGCCGCGCTTCGGCCTGGCCCGGCCCAACGGCACCCACCAGGCCCTGGCTGCCCTCGAACGCCGCGGCAAGCTGCAGGTGCTGCTGACCCAGAATGTGGACGGCCTGCACCAGCGTGCCGGCAGCCGGAACGTGATCGACCTGCACGGGCGGCTGGACCTGGTGCGCTGCATGGGCTGCGAGCGCCGCAGTGGTCGCGAGGAGTTCCAGCAGCGGCTGCTGGACGCCAATCCCGGCTGGGATGTGCTGGAGGCCGGCGTCGCCCCCGACGGTGATGCCGACCTGGAGACCGATTTCTCCACGTTCGTGGTGCCCGACTGCCCGCATTGCGGCGGCGTGTTGAAGCCGGACGTAGTGTTCTTCGGCGAGAACGTGCCGCGCGAACGCGTGGCGACGGTGCATGAGCACCTGCAGCAGGCCGACGCCGTGCTGGTGGTGGGCTCGTCGCTGATGGTCTATTCCGGCTTCCGCTTCGTGCAGGCCGCGGCCAGGGCAGGGCTGCCGGTGGCGGCGCTGAACCGTGGCCGCACCCGTGCCGACGACCTGCTGCAGTTCAAGGACGAGCGCGATTGCGCCGAGGCGCTGGCGTCGGTTATCGAACCACCGGCGGGGTAGAGTCGACTGTCAGTCGACTATCGCGCGCAGCGCGGGCCTTTCGACAGCCGTTGGAAAAGCAGTCGACTGTCAGTCGACGCTACCGACAACCCGTCCCCGCGAAACAGCGATCCATCCAGACGGTTGATCCAGGAGCCGCGCAGCGGTGCAATACGCACCCCCTACGTCGTTCATCACCGCCTTGAGCCAGCTGTTTTCGCCGATCTCGTTCGGTCCCCTGACCCTGTCCAACCGCATCGTCATCGCGCCGATGTGCCAGTATTCCGCCGAAGACGGCCGCGCCAGCGACTGGCACGCCATGCATCTGGGCAACCTGGCGCAGTCCGGTGCCGGCCTGCTGATCCTGGAAGCCACTGCCGTCGAACCGCGCGGCCGCATCAGCTGGGCCGACCTGGGCCTGTGGGATGACGGTACCGAAGCCGCACTGGCTCAGGTGCTGGCCAGCGTCCGCCGCTGGTCGCCGATGCCGCTGGGCATCCAGCTGGGCCATGCCGGCCGCAAGGCCTCTGTGAACCGCCCGTGGGACGGTGGTGGCCAGCTGCCGGCCGATGATGTGCGTGGCTGGGCCACCGTGGCGCCGTCGCCGCTGCCGTTCCATGCCGCCGACCCGGCACCGCAGGAACTGGATGAGGCCGGCATCGCCGAGGTCATCGCCGCCTTCGCCGCCAGCGCGGTGCGCGCCGAGCGCCTGGGCTTCGAGCTGATCGAGCTGCATGCCGCGCACGGTTATCTGCTGCACCAGTTCCTGTCGCCGCTGAGCAACCACCGCACCGATGGCTACGGTGGCTCGCTGCCGAACCGCCTGCGCCTGCTGGTGGAAGTGTTCGATGCGGTGCGTGCGGCGGTGTCCGACAAGGTCGCGGTGGGCGTGCGTATTTCCGCCAGCGACTGGGTCGATGGCGGTTGGGATCTGGTGCAGAGCGAAGCGCTGGCCCAGGTGCTGGACGCGCGCGGCTGCAATTTCCTGCATGTCTCCAGCGGCGGCCTGGACGAGCGCCAGAAGATCACCGTCGGTCCGGGCTACCAGGTACCGTTCGCAGCAGCGATCAAGGCCAAGGTGCGCATGCCGGTCATCGCCGTGGGCATGATCACCGAGCCCGAGCAGGCCGAATCGATCCTGCGCCATCGCCACGCCGATGCTGTGGCCCTGGCGCGCGGCATTCTCTACGACCCGCGCTGGCCGTGGCATGCCGCCGCCGCGCTGCGCGACAGCGTGGAACCGGCGCCGCAGTACCTGCGCTGCGAGCCGCGCGATGCGCGCGGCGTGTTCAAGACGCGCTGAGGTTCACACCCGCCAGGCCGGCGCCATGCCGGCCTGCAGGTGCTCGAACAGCGCGCGGATCTTGGCGGTGAAATCGCGGCGGTCGCTGACGCAGAAATAGACCTCCATCGGCTCCGGGCGCCATCCAGTGTCGGCGCCGAACACCGCCTGCAGGCGACCATCGCGCAGGTACGGCTCGGCCACGAAGGCGGCCAGCCGGGTGATGCCGGCACCGGCCGCGGCCAGCGTTGCCAGTGCATCGATGTCATCGCAGACCATGCTCGGCGGCAGCGCGGCGTCCACGCGCTGTCCATCCTTCAGCAGGCCCCAGCGCAGCGGCCGGCCATCGGTGGGGAAGCGGTGCAGCAGCCCGCGATGACCGCTCAGCTCGGAGGGCTGCTTCGGCGTGCCGTGTGCCTTCAGGTAGGCCGGTGAGGCACAGAACACGAAGGGCACGCGTGCCAGCTGCCGTGCGACAACGCCGTCCTCCAGCTGCGCCCCGATGCGGATGCTGGCGTCCACCGCCTCAGGACCATGCTGCACGGCGCGGTCGGTCAGGCGCAGCTCCAGCTGCAGCTGCGGGTAGCGTTGCTGCAGCGAAGGCAGCAACGGTGCCAGCACGTGGCGACCGAAGGCGCTGCTGCTGGCGATGCGCAGCGGCCCCGCCGGTTCGATGTCACCGGAGGTGACCATCGCCTGCGCGCGCGCCAGGTCGGCTTCGATGTGGCGCACCTGCGCCAGGTACAGCGCGCCGGCCTCGCTGAGGGCCAGCTGACGCGTACTTCGGTTCAGCAACCGTACGCCCAGGTGGGCCTCCAGACGGTTGATGTTCTGACCGACTGCGGTGGCGCTGATGCCAAGGATGCGGGCCGCGGCGGCAATGCTGCCGGTCTCTGCGGTGCGGGTGAAGCTGCGGATCAGTTGCAACAGGTTCATGACCGACCAGCTTGCCACGGGGAGTCCAAAGTATCGCTTGGGACTGAACCAAGCAGGTCGGTTGCATCCGTGATCATCCGGCCGCTGGGCAGGGCGCTGCCCTACACTGTGGCGATGCGCCCCGATTCCATTCTTACCCTGTCCTGCCCCGACCGCACCGGCATCGTCTACCGCGTGTCCGGCATGCTGTTCGACCACGGCTGCAACATCCTCGACGCCCAGCAGTTCGGTGATGAGGAAAGTGGCCGCTTCTTCCTGCGCGTGCACTTCGACCGCGATGCCGGCCTGCCGCTGGAGACCGTGCACGCGGCCATGGCCACGCTCGCCGAGGGCTTCGGCATGGATTGGCAGCTGCACGATGGCCGACGCCGCGCGCGCCTGCTGGTGCTGGTCAGCAAGCAGGGCCACTGCCTCAACGATCTGCTGTTCCGCGCCCACAGTGGCCAGCTGAAGGTGGACATCGCGGCGGTGGCGTCCAACCACGCCGACTTCGCGCCGCTGGCGGCGTCCTACCATGTGCCGTTCCACCACCTGCCGGTGACCGCCGATACACGCGCGGTGCAGGAGCAGCAGATCATCGACCTGGTCGAGCGCGAACGCATCGACCTGGTGGTGCTGGCGCGCTACATGCAGATCCTGTCACCCACGCTTTGCCGCGCGCTGGCTGGACGCGCGATCAACATCCACCACAGCTTCCTGCCCAGCTTCAAGGGCGCGCAGCCGTACCACCAGGCACACGCGCGCGGGGTCAAGATCATCGGCGCCACCGCGCACTACGTCACCGAGGACCTGGACGAAGGCCCGATCATCGAACAGGACGTGGCCCGCGTGGACCACGCGATGGCACCGCGCGAACTGGTGCGGCTGGGCAGCGATACCGAATCACTGGTGCTGGCACGCGCGGTGCGCCGCCATGTGGAGCACCGCATCCTGCTCAACGGGCATCGCACGGTGGTATTCCGGTAGGTGCCTTTCTGTAGAGCCGAGCCATGCTCGGCTGCAGTTCGGCCCAATGCCGTGAATCTGACGGATGAGCCGAGCATGGCTCGGCTCTACAGGGCAACTCAGACGATCGCGATCCCCGCCTTGCCCAGCGCCTCGCGCACCATCGCGTCGTTGGCTTCGGTCACCGGCCGGGTCAGCTCCCACAGGAACTTCACCCGGAAGCCGGACTTCACCGCGTCCTGCGCGCTCCACAGCACGCAGTAGTCACGGGCCAGGCCGCATACGTGCACTTCGCGAATGCGGCGTTCGTGCAGCCAGCCGGCCAGGCCGGTGGCCGGGCGCTCGCCATCGGGGCCATGGTTCTCTCGGAAGGCACTGTACGAATCCACCTGTTGGCGCGTGCCCTTGCGCAGGATCAGGTCGGCCACGGTCCAGTCCACGTCCGGGTGCAGGGCGGCACCGGCGCTGCCCTGCACGCAGTGGTCCGGCCACAGGGTCTGCGGCTGCGCATGCAGCAGGATGGTCTCGAAGGGGCGTTGGCCGGGGTGCTGGCTGGCGAACGAGGCGTGGTCGGCCGGGTGCCAGTCCTGGGTCGCCACCACGGTGCGGTAGCGGCGCTGCGCCAGCAGATCGGCAATCGGTGCCACCAGCGCATCGCCCTGATCGCAGGCCAGCGCACCGCCGGGCATGAAGTCCGGCTGCAGGTCGATCACCAGCAGGGCGACATCGGCGGGCAGGGCGGTCATGGCAGTTCCGGTACAACAGAAGGGGCGACCAGCGTGGCCGCCCCATGCCTGCACGTCAATCGCCCTGCGGCGTCTCAGCGTCCTGCCCGTAGTACAGCAGGCCGATCTTGATCCGTTCGCGCCCGTTCTCGCGGCGATGGCGGTTGGCATCGCGCAGTGAGTACACGCAGCCGCAGTATTCCTGCTGGTAGAACTGCTCGCGCTTGCTGATCTCGATCATGCGGCTGGCACCGCCGCCCTTGCGCCAGTTGTAGTCCCAGTACTGCAGGCCTTCATAGCGCGACGCGGCACGGATGCCGCAGTCGTTGATCTGCGCCATGTTCTTCCAGCGCGAGATGCCCAGCGACGAACTGATGGTGTCGTAGCCGTGCTCGTGCGCGTACAGCGCCGTGCGCTCGAAGCGCATGTCGAAGCACATCGTGCAGCGGATGCCGCGTTCGGGCTCGTTTTCCATGCCGCGGGCACGGCTGAACCAGTTGTCGGTGTCGTAGTCGCAGTCGATGAAGGGAATGCCCTGCTGCTCGGCGAAGCGGATGTTTTCCTGCTTGCGCAGTTCGTATTCCTTCACCGGATGGATGTTGGGGTTGTAGAAGAAGATCGCGTAGTCGATCCCGGAGGCGGTGATCGCCTCCATTACCTCGCCGGAGCAGGGCGCGCAGCACGAATGCAGCAGCAGGCGCTTGCCGTCGGCGGGCAGGGTCAGGGTGGGGCGTTTGAGCTCGGTCATCGTCAGGTACCGCATGGACCGCCGGCAACGGCGGTGGCCCATGCATCAGCGCGTGGGTGAACAGGTCTGGCCGGATACCGTGAACAGGACGCACGCGGCCGCATCGCCTGCACGCGCAGGACAACGACGGCCCCGGCAACCTCCCCGCGGAGATTCCAGGTCGAGTCAGGGGACGGTCGTGTCCCCCGGCCGGGGCCGGTATTCGGGCTGATGGACACGGGCCGCAGCCCACCTACTACCTGCCGCTTCCCAGGCGCGAGCCCAGTGCTGTTGGCAGGATTCGTTTCCATTCACCGCTGCGGGGCAGCTCCGGAATGGGCGCGCGAGGCGTCTTCACCGGATTCCCGTTTAAATCCCTGCCGCCATCAATGCCACGGCAGGGATACCTTCGGCGTGCCCACGGTGGACGCGTTGTGGGCGTGGGTCAAGGGGAACCATGCTTGACCCTATTGCCACCTACTCAAATCAGAGGTGCGGGAGTTGCGGGCAACGCAATCTGTACGGTGCCGGGTTGCGGAAGGCCCGCATATCGTGGATCGAGCTGCACCCCTTTCTCCCACACCCACTTCCCAAGTTCAGTTTGAGCGTGTGTCATATACGTTGCGATGTCATCGATCTCGCCAAAGGGGCCGTGAACATCCGAGTGCTGCAACTCTTGGAAAAGCTTTTGAATGATGGATTTGGCCTCCTCTGAGGCCTTTACCTGCAAGTACACGTTCAAAGGCTTGTCCTTATCAGCCTCATCTCCGTGGAGCAGCCGTTCAAAGTCAGGAATGCTAACGCGATGCCTGACTAGTATTCCAGCCTTCTGAGTGTTCCGTACCTCGTTCCATATCTTCTCGTTCTCTGTCCACATGCCATTCCCCTTGCCATTCTTGTTCTTCGGAGAGTCCAGGTCGTGAAGCACGCCGAAGTGAATCTTGAAATGGCGAAGAACTTTAATGATGGGAACGATGAGAGCTTTTCCTCTTGCGCGGATCGGCGTGACTTGGCTAGCAATTGCAGCATCTTCTTCGGTGGCCGCAGCTAGGAAGGCTGCATGCTCGGTATCGCCTTCAACGATAACGGGGTATGAGCCGAAGAAGACCTCTGAAAAGCTCGGGTCCATTTGCTGAAGTGCTTGCAGCCTGGACTTTTCATCTGCGTCAAATTCAATTTCATCCGAGCGGTATGTCTTTGTAGAGAGCGATCCAAGCTCACCTGCTGAGCGCTCTAGCCGCACGATAGTCGTGTGATCCTCAAATGGATTTACGAAGTATGGAGAGTGCGTTGTGAGCATCACCTGCCAGTCCTGACTCTTGGCAAGCTCATACAAGTATTTCTGAGCAGCGCGTGCTGCCATCGGGTGAAGCGCGTTCTCAGGTTCATCGATCAACAATAGGTATCCGGGGAAGGCGACGTCTTCCTTGTCCTCCGGAAGTGGAGCACCTTGCCCGTGTGCATCAATCTCAATCGATACTGCAGCAAGCCGAGCTTCCAAGTCAGCGACAACATCGCCCTTCTTTGGCTTTGCAATCGATTTCTTAAGGGTATCTCGCTCCTTCTCAAGGGTAGAGAGATGCTCGTTACGAGACCTATTCTGTCTCTCTAGTTCATTGTGAACCTGGAGGACTGCCCAAAAGAGGGCTCTCCTGGCGCCCGTTCCCTGAAGAGCTGCGCCAGTCCTAGTCTCGCCATCTAGAACGCTGATCTGCGATCCATTCTTCACCAGGTCGAAGAACTTGATGCTTGGAACTGCTGGTTTCAGATCGAGGCTAACGCCCAGATCAGGGAAGATTCCCTTGAATCCAGTGCTGACCCGGTCTGCGATAGAACCAAAATGCTCCATGTGGCTACTCGCCATTGCTTCCACTTGCCCTTGGATGCTCTTGACGGCAGCGCTTAGCGGAGATGACGGATCCTTGCTGGCGCGCTCAAGCTCGCGTTCAAGAGGGATCAACGCAAGCTTCAGAAGTTGATCCTGAGCACTAGTTGCATCATCGAGGGAGCCAATTCGAATTGGCTCCGGCAAGCGTGAACCAAAGACTGTGTCCAAGCCGGAAGCCTTCTCCACTTGATCCCAGTCGCCCTCGCCATTTGCAAGCTCGGGATTCCATGTCTGCCGGTTGGCATCATAGTTCGGTCCGGACCATTGCCAGCGGCTCTTTACAACTAGGTGTTCACCTTCTTTTGTCTTCCACTTCGAATGAACATTTCCAAGCCCGTCGGGAATGTGAACCCTTAGAACAACTTCCGACAATTGATCCGATGACGCGTGCTGGTGCCGGTCTGCATCAACACGAAACTTCCGGCCCTTTGCCAGTTCGTATGCATTGAGAACGGTCGACTTGCCGGCGTTATTGCGACCGACCAGACATACAATGTCGTCCAGATCTACGGTGACTCCATCGTTGCCGATGCAGCCGATGTTTCGGACTTCGATGCTTAAGAGTTTTGAGCGATTTTCCATAACAACTCCATGTAGTGGATTGAATTAGATGCTGTTGTTCTGAATCAGTGTGTAGCTTTGCCAGAGATTTGTTGTGTATATCACAGGAACACGAAGGCTTGGCCGTCCCCCGTGTTAGACCATTGTTGCAGCCGCCATTGGGAAGGAAGGCAAAACAAACCCTGCGCTAGGCGGTTTGCTGTGTGCTCTAAAGTCGGGCAATTCCACTCGATGCATGGTTCTTCGAAAGTCCCGCAGCACATTCATCGCTGGCCGAGCCGGAACACGCCCTCAAGACCCCGCCGCCGCCCGCGTGCGGATGTCGTCCATCCGCTGATCGTGCAGCAGGCGGCCGTTCTCCCACACGGTCACCATCGCGTCTTCGAAGCCGGTCGGCAGCGTTTCGTCACCGCTGGGAGGCAATGCCACCGTATGCAGGCTGCCGTCATCCAGGCGCCGCAGCAGGCGCATGCGGCCGCGCTTGCTGGCCTTGCCGGCGTCGGTGACCGGATCCTTGTAGACGTCGATCCACTCACCCTCGACCCTCGCCGCCGAGCACTTCAGTGCGAACTTCTGCGTATCGCGGTCCAGCCGCTGCAGCAGCGCACCGCCCATGCCGAAGGCTACGTTGTCGGCGGCGTAGCCGTCGTCGGTGATGCGCTGCAGGATTGCGCGGATGGTGTCCGGATTGATGCCATCGCCCTGGATCACCCGCACGTGGTTGAGCACGCGATAGCCCTTGCCGTTGATCAGGTGGCCGAAGGCTTCATCCAGCCGGCGCAGGCTTTCAGCCACCACCTCCACCGGGTCACCCGAGTCGGGACGGATGACCAGGGTAGCGCCCGAGGCGATCACTTCATCGCGCAGGGTGGTGCCCCAGTGCTCGCTGATGGCGCGGTAGATGTCATAGCTGTCCGACACCACCGCGACGATCGCACCGGGCTTGCCGAACTGGCGCAGCATGTTGCGGTAGGCGTCCACCTCGCGCTCGCGGCCCCAGCTGGTGATCGTGCTGTGCTCGGCGGCGGGAATCGAATAGCCGGCCATCGGCGCGTGATAGTGCGCGCGCGCCAGGCACAGCGCCGAGACCGTATCGGTGCCGAGGAAGTTGACCAGGTGCGCGGCACCGCCCAGCGCGGCCGATTCCAGGCTCGAGACACCGCGCGCGCCGAAGTCGTGCAGCTTGAACGGCAGCTGCCCCTGCGGGTCGTCGCTGGTCTGCTGCAGGAACGCGGCAATGGTCTGCCGTGCGTGCCAGCTGATGGTGGCCACGGTGACCGGGTACCACACGCGCAGCAGCAGCGTTTCCAGGTACGACGGCACCCAGAACGCGGCCGGATCGGTCGATTCGATGGTCATCAGGGCCTGGTGGGTGGGCACCACGCTGCCCTCGGGCACGGCGCGGATGCGCACCGGCAGGTGGCCGCCAAGCCGGTCGACGATATCGCGCCAGCCGTCCTGGTTGAACGGTTCGCCATGCGCGGCGAACACCGCAGCGGCGTCGTCGATGTCGGCGTGGGTGACCGGCCGTGCCAGCGCGTCCTTGAGGATCGCCTGCAGGCCGAAGAACACCGTGCGATCGTGCAGGCCGCCACGTGATTCGACGTAGAAGAACGTGGCATCGGTACCCGGCGGGTACTGCAGCCAGTGGCTGGCCTTGTAGCTGTCGGTGTTGAGAAGAAGATTATCGAGGTAGTGCATGACGGAAGCTCCTTCGCGTCGAGTGACACCAGCGGTCTATCCGCCAGTGGGGAGGCCGGGCCTGTCAGCCGCGGCCGAGGAAATACTCCAGGATGTGCAGGTGGTCTTCGAACAGCTGCGGGCCCATGTCCAGGGCTTCGCTTACCGGTATCCAGCGGGCCTTGTCGGCATCGTCGCCACCGCGCACCGGGGGCAGGTCACCGGCCGGGAATTCGAAGTGGAAACCGTGCGTAATGGTGCGGCCGCGCTGGCTGCGGTCGGGATGGTCGAAGACCTGCTGTCCCTTCAGCGAACCCTTCAGCACCGGCAGCGGAATCTTCAGCCGGGTCTCTTCGCGCAGTTCGCGCAGGCAGCTGTCGAGCAGGCTCTGTTCCTGGCCAACGAAGCCGCCGGGCAGCGCCCACAGCCCCTTGCCGGGTTCCGAGCGGCGCCGCACCAGCAGCACGTGGCCCGAATGCACCACCACCGCATCGGTGGTGACGAAGGTGGGCGCGTAGGGCGCATCCTTCCAGGCGGCCTTGTACTGTTCGATGAAGCGGTACTCGGCCACCAGCTGGCCATAGGCAGGCGCGCTCTTGCGGAACGCTTCGAGCATGTCGTACACCGGCGCCGGCACGTTGCCACGCAACATCAGCAGCGCGCCGTGGAAGTCGACGTCGCCGGCTTCGAACAGGTAACGCCGCAGCTCGGTGGCCGACAGGGTGGCGGTGTGCTGCACGTCCACCAGCGGCCACTGCGGGAATTCGCGCAGGTAATAGCTGGAGGCATCCTTGTCCATGCCGATCAGGCCCACCTTCGCATCGGCGGCGGCACCATCGTTGCGCAGGGCCTCGGCCACCTGGCGCTGCACGTTGGCGATCCACTGCGCTTCGTTGTAGAGGTGGTCGCGCAGCGGGCGGATCAGCAGGCGGTCGGTGTGGCCATCGAGGGCAGCCTGGATCATCACGGCGCGTTCGGCCACGGTCCAGGGATTGCGGAGGCTGCGGGGAGTATCGGCAGAACCGACCAGGAAGATCAGCTTGCGGGCCCGGCTCAGGGCCAGGCGGGCAACGGCGGCGTGGCCGTTGTGGAAGGGCTCGAATCGCCCGATGAAGACGAGATAGTCGAATTCCATGAGAATCCCTCATGTCGTTGTGGCAGCCGCGGGTCTGTCCCTTGGCTTGCTGCAGATGCTACGCCGATGGCGGGACGGGTCAAGCCTGCAGGCATGCCATCGGCTGAACGCCGCAGATTCCTGCCCGGACTGCGGTGGTGTTCTCAGGCCCTGAGAAGCCTCTGCGCCATACTGGTACCCACGCGGCGGACGGCATGCTCGGGGGCAAGACAGTGGCGGACAAGTACTGCGATCTGGTCATGAAAGGCGGCATCACCAGCGGCATCGTGTATCCCAATGCGGTACTGGCGCTGGCGCGCGAGTATCGCTTCAAGAGCATCGGCGGCACTTCGGCCGGCGCCATCGCCGCGGCGGTGGCGGCTGCGGCAGCGTGTGGTGATCGCCGTCAGCAGGCCGGCGAGCACCTGCCCGGCGATGCCGGCTATGGCGGGTTGTCGGCGGTATCGGCGCAGCTGTCGCGGCGCGGCTTCATCTACAGCCTGTTCCAGCCGGCGCGCGGCGCGCGCGCGGCCTATCGGCTGCTGGTGGTGCTGACCGGCAATGCCAGCCTGCCGCACAAGCTGCTGTGCCTGGCCGTTGCCGTGTTCGAGATCGCGCCGCTGGAAGTGCTGGTGTCGTTGGCGCTGCTGCTCGGCCTGGGCTGGTGGGGCGGTGGTTGGAGCGGCGTGGCGGCCACGCTGCTGCCGTCGCTGCTGTGTGCATATGGTGCCGGCGTAGCCGGTGCCGCGCTGCGGGTCGCGCGTGTGGCGCGGCGCAACCTGCTGGGCCTGTGCAGTGGACTCGGCCGCGATGCACGCACGCCGGCACTGACCGAGTGGCTGCACGAATGCCTGCAGCAGTTGTCCGGCAAGCCGCTGGATGCACCGCTCACCTTCGCCGACCTGCACGACGCGCCGCGCTATGCCGGCGAGCCGGACAGCCCGCATGCGATCAGCCTGCAGATGATCACCACCTGCGTGTCGCACAACGAGCCGCGTACGCTGCCGCTGGGTGGCGCGCAGTTCTGGTTCCTGCGCGAGGAATTCGAGCAGCTGTTCCCGGCCAGCGTGGTGCAGTGGCTGGTGACGCAGGCCGGCCCGCCGTTGGAGGTGGAAGGGCGGCAGTACTACCACCTGCCGCCGGGCCCGCAGCTGCCGGTGCTGGTGGCCACGCGCATGAGCCTGAGCTTCCCGCTGTTGATCAGCGCAGTGCCGCTGCACGAGCCCTCGCGGCGCGAGCGTCGCTGCGAACCGACCGCGCCGGCGGCCGACCCCGAGCACAACGTGGCCGACAGCATGGAAGGACTGACCAGCGCCGGGCAGGCTTGCGGTCCGGTGATCACCGCCTTCCGCATCTGCTGGTTCTCCGATGGTGGCATCAGCAGCAACTTCCCGATCCATCTGTTCGATGCCGCGTTGCCACGCTGGCCGACCTTCGCCATCAATCTGGTCTACCCGCAGCACGCCGAAGAGGTGAACCACGGCAGCAGTGGCCGCCAGTCGCTGGAACACGCCGTGTTCCTGCCCACCGAAAACCGACACGGCTGGCAGCGCACCTACCAGTCGATCGCCACACCGCTGGCGGCCGCCGAGCTGGGCCGCTTCCTGTTCGCGGTGGTGGCGACCATGCAGAACTGGCGCGATCTGCTGCAGGCGCGCGCGCCGGGCTACCGCGACCGCATCGTGCACGTCAGCCTGCAGGGCGACGAAGGTGGCATGAATCTGGACATGCCGCAGGAGGTGCTGTCCCGCATCGCCGACAAGGGCAGCCTGGCTGGTGCGCGCTTCTGTTCGTTCTCGTTCGAGAACCACTACTGGATCCGCTGGCGCAACCTGGCGTCGGCCTATCAGCGTTACACGCTGGAAGTGGCGCGAACCGACGACCCGGCGCAGCAGGTGCTGGCCTACCGCGCGGCGTACTCGATGGTTGCCCGCGGTGAACCGTCTCCGCCCTCGTACAAGCTGGGCTCGGAAGACAAGCGGCTGGCCTCGCAGCAGCTGTGGGGGTTGATGGTCGAGCAGGGCCGCAGCTGGGAGGACCTCGGCCCCGACCTCACTGACGGTGCACCACGCCCGCTGCCGCAGATGAAGGTGACGCCGATCTACTGACCCGGTAGTAGATCCACGCCATGCGTGGATGAATGTCCATCGAAATCGGATATTTCGAACATTCATCGAAGAGCATCCACGCATGGCGTGGATCTACCGTGTCGACCAAGGTCGACACCTACCAGGGCAATACGTCGTTCCGACAGATGGCAGGAAACTGTCGAAGGCGGGGTGGGTCCGGTTGCGGGGGTGTCCGCGGCATGGATGCCGCGGCCAAGCCCCCAAGGACGGGTTTACGGCGTCCCCCGCAACCGGATCCACCCTGCCATCCCACGGAAAGCCCGCTGTTGCTTTTGGTGTTGCCTTGGATTGAAGCAGGTGCAGGGCGCAGCCCTGCCGAACCAACCCTACCGCCCCGGCAACTGCGCGAACGCGCGCTGCATGCAGTCCTCGCGCGGGCACACCCGGCAACCCGGCCCGATCGAAACCGAATTGCCCGGGCTCTGCACATCCAGCCCCAGTGAGTACACCAGCCGCTCGGCATGCTGCAGGTCGCAGCCCAGCGCTACCGCGAAGGTCTTGCGTGGCTGGCCATGGCCGACCGGACCACTGCTGACCTGCCGCGCCAGCCAGAAATGCCGCCGCCCGTCGGGCATGCGCGCCGTCTGCGTAAGAATGCGGCCGGGCTGGTTGAACGCCTCGTAGACGATCCACAGCGGGCACGAACCACCCACCTGCGAGAAATGGAAATCGGTGGCCGAATGGCGCTTGGACACGTTGCCGGCGCGGTCCACGCGGATGAAAAAGAACGGCAGGCCGGGCGCACTGCGCCGCGCCAGCGTGCTCAGCCGATGGCAGACCGCTTCAAAGCCCACGCCGAACTGGTGAGCCAGCAGCTCGATGTCGTAGCTGCTGGCTTCGGCCGCCCGCAGGAAACGCATATACGGCATCACCAACGCACCGGCGAAGTAATTCGACAGGCCAATCCGCGCCTGCGCGATGCGTGCCTCATCGGTGAAGCCGGCACGTGCCACCACCGCATCGATCTGCGGCAGGTAGCCGTGCAGGGCCAGCTCGGCGGCCATCTGGAACGCCTGCTGGCCCGGCTCCAGGTAGTCCGGCAGCCACAACCGGCGCGTGCCCGCGTCGTACTGGCGTTTTTCGCGCCCGGCCTGCAGCGCGGCCACTTCCACCAGCACGCCATGGCGGTCGGCCAACAGCTGGCGCAGGCGCGGCGCCACGTGCCCGGGCGACAGCCCCCACTCGGCGAACAGGCGCTCGGCCAGCTCATCCAGCTCGGGAATGTGGTTGTGCATGCGGTTGAAGAACTCACGCACCTGGTCACCGGCGGGCAGGATGCTGCCGGCGCCGGGTTCACCCAGCTGGAACTCCAGGGCGGCGGCATGCTCACGCAGCGCCAGGTGGCGGCGGTGCAGGTCCAGCAACGCGCGGCTGACCTGCGGCAGGTTGCCGGCCAAGGCGCGCAGCTCGGTCGCGCTGACATCGGCCAGGCCGAGGTCGCGCAGGGTCTCGCCCAATGACTCCTGCAGCGCGGCGGGCTCATCTTCGTCGAACAGTGCGGAAACATCGCCCAATACCTCGCCCAGCTTCTTCTGCACGGCCGGGGTTAGCGGGCGCTTGTTGCGCTCGATCTGGTTCAGGTAGCTGGCCGATAGGCCCAAGGCGCGGGCCAGGTCCACCTGGCTGTAGCCACGCTGCTCGCGCAGCCGCAGCAGGCGCAGGCCAAGTTGCCGCTGTGTGGCTGAATAATTCACAGAATTAACATGAATCGTCTGGCGTGTTGGCCAGATTAAGCGGATTCAGCCCGGAAATCGAGGTGGGTGCTGTGAATAATGCCAAGCATCTTTCGCACCCCGTGGGATTTGTCGTCATGACTGTTGCAGCGCCCCGTATCCGCATGCTGATCGATGGCCAGTTCGTTGAATCGGCCACTTCCCACTGGCAGGACGTGATCAATCCGGCCACCCAGGACGTGCTGGCCAAGGTGCCGTTCGCCACCACCGGCGAAGTGGACGCCGCCGTCGCCGCCGCCAAGGAAGCCTTCAAGACCTGGCGCAAGACCCCCATCGGTACCCGCGCGCGCATCTTCCTGAAGTACCAGCAGCTGATCCGCGAGAACATGAGCGAGCTGGCCCACATCCTCACCGCCGAACAGGGCAAGACCCTGCCGGACGCCGAAGGCGATGTGTTCCGTGGCCTGGAAGTGGTCGAGCATGCCGCCGCCATCGGTAACCTGCAGCTGGGCGAGCTGGCCAACAACGTGGCCAATGGCGTGGATACCTACACGATCATGCAGCCGCTGGGCGTGTGCGCCGGCATCACCCCCTTCAACTTCCCGGCGATGATCCCGCTGTGGATGTTCCCGATGGCCATTGCCACCGGCAACACCTTCATCCTCAAGCCGTCCGAGCAGGACCCGATGGTCACCATGCGCCTGGTCGAGCTGGCGCTGGAAGCGGGCATTCCGAAGGGCGTGCTGAACGTCGTCCACGGTGGCGAGGAAGTGGTCAACGCGATCTGCGACCACCCGGACATCAAGGCCGTGTCGTTCGTCGGTTCCACCCGCGTCGGTACCCACGTCTACAACCGCGCCTCGCTGGCCGGCAAGCGCGTGCAGTGCATGATGGGCGCCAAGAACCACGCCGTGGTGCTGCCGGACGCCAACAAGGAGCAGACCCTCAACGCGATGGTCGGCGCCGCCTTCGGTGCGGCCGGCCAGCGCTGCATGGCCGCCTCCACCCTGGTGCTGGTCGGTGAAGCGCGCAACTGGGTGCAGGATCTGGTGACCAAGGCCAAGACCCTCAAGGTCAGCGCCGGCACCGTGTCCGGCACTGATGTCGGCCCGGTCATTTCCTGCAGCGCCCGCGAGCGCGTGGAAGGCCTGATCGCCTCGGGCGTGGAGCAGGGCGCCAAGCTGGTACTGGATGGCCGCAAGCCGCAGGTGGATGGCTTCGAGAAGGGCAACTTCGTCGGCCCGACCATCTTTGCCGGTGTCACCACCGACATGCGCATCTACCAGGAAGAAATCTTCGGGCCGGTGCTGGTCATCCTCGAAGCGGAAACGCTGGAAGACGCCATCGCGATGGTCAACAGCAACCCGAACGGCAACGGCACCGCCCTGTTCACCCAGTCCGGCGCCGCCGCGCGCAAGTTCCAGGAAGACATCGACGTCGGCCAGGTCGGCATCAACGTGCCGATCCCGGTGCCGGTGCCGCTGTTCTCGTTCACCGGCTCGCGCGCGTCCAAGCTGGGTGACCTGGGTCCGTACGGCAAGCAGGTGGTGCTGTTCTACACCCAGACCAAGACGGTCACCGCGCGCTGGTTCGATGACGAAACGCTGAGCCATGGCGTCAACACCACGATCAGCCTGAAGTAACGGCAGGAGCAGCCATGAGCCACTCGATGACGACGGAACTGGAAGAAGCACAGCAGGCGTACCGCGAGGCGGCGCGCGACTTCGCGCAAGCCGAACTGGCGCCGCACGCCGCGCGATGGGATGCGGAGGGCATCTTTCCGCGCGAGGCGATCGCCAAGGCCGGTGAACTGGGCTTCTGCGGTCTGTACATGGACCCGGAAGTGGGCGGCAGCGGCCTGAGCCGACTGGACGCCGCCGTCGTCATCGAGGAGCTCGCCAACGTTGATCCGTCGACCGCGGCCTACATCAGCATCCACAACATGGCCTCGTGGATGGTGTCCACGTGGGGCCAGCCGGCGCTGCGCGATGCGTGGGGCACCGATCTGTCCTCGGGCAACAAGCTGGCCTCGTACTGCCTGACCGAACCGGGTGCCGGTTCCGATGCGGCGTCGCTGAAGACCACGGCCGTGCGCGATGGCGACTTCTATGTGCTGAACGGTTCCAAGGCCTTCATCTCCGGCGCCGGTGCCACCGAGCTGCTGGTGGTGATGGCGCGTACCGGCGGTGCCGGTGCCGGCGGTGTCAGCGCGATTGCGGTGCCGTCGGACCTGCTGGGCATCAGCTTCGGCCGCAAGGAAGAAAAGATGGGCTGGAACAGCCAGCCCACCCGCGGCATCACCTTCGAGAACGTCCGCGTGCCGGTCAGCCACCTTCTGGGAGAGGAAGGCGGCGGCTTCAAGCTGGCGATGAAGGGGCTCGATGGCGGCCGCATCAACATCGCCGCCTGCTCGCTGGGCGCCGCGCAGGGCGCGCTGGACGCCGCACGCCGCTACATGGGCGAGCGCCGCCAGTTCGGCAAGGCGTTGGCCGAATTCCAGGCGCTGCAGTTCAAGCTGGCCGACATGGTCACCCAGCTGGTCGCCGCACGGCAGATGGTGCATACCGCCGCGCGCAAGCTCGATGCCGGTGCCAGCGACGCCAACGTGTGGTGCGCGATGGCCAAGCGCTTCGCCACCGATGCCGGTTTCAACGTCTGCAACGAAGCGCTGCAGATCCATGGTGGCTACGGCTACATCCGCGAATACCCGATCGAGCGCCTGCTGCGTGACTGCCGCGTGCACCAGATCCTGGAAGGCACCAACGAGATCATGCGGGTGATCGTTGCCCGTCACCTGCTCAACACCGAAGAGGAACTGCGATGAAGGATTGGCGTACCCAGGAGCACGTGGGCCTGAAGCTGGAGGTCGATGGCCACACCGCCGTGGTCACCCTGAACAACCCGCCGGCGCACACCTGGACCGTGCACAGTCTGTCAGCGCTGCGCGACCTGGTCGGCGCGCTCAACGCAGACCGCGACATCTACGCGCTGGTGATCACCGGTGACGGCGAGAAATTCTTCTCCGCCGGTGCCGACCTCAACCAGTTCGCCTCCGGTGACAAGGCCGCTGCACGTGAAGCCGCGCGCCGTTTCGGTGAAGCCTTCGAAGCGCTGTCCGGTTTCCGTGGTGTGTCGATCGCCGCGATCAACGGCTACGCCATGGGCGGTGGCCTGGAATGCGCACTGGCCTGCGACCTGCGCATCATCGAAGACCACGCCCAGGTGGCGCTGCCGGAGGCCACCGTCGGCCTGTTGCCGTGCGCCGGTGGCACCCAGAACCTGCCGCGCCTGGTCGGCGAGGGCTGGGCCAAGCGCATGATCCTGCTGGGCGAGCGCATCAATGCCGAGACCGCACTGCGCATTGGCTTGGCCGAAGAAAAGGTCGGCAAGGGCGAATCCAAGGCACTGGCCCTGGAATGGGCGAAGAAGGCCGGCAAGCAGAGCCCGACCAGCATCGCCGCCTGCAAGACCCTGGTGCAGTCCACCCGCACCGGCACCCACGCCTCGGCGCTGGTGGCCGAGCGCGAAGCCTTCGTCGACCTGTTCGATACCGCTGATCAGGTCGAGGGCGTGACTGCCTTCCTGGAAAAGCGCGCCGCGCAGTGGAAGAACGCATGAGCACCGACACCGCTGCCGACGACGCACCGGTGTTGTTCGAAGAGCGCGTGGCCAGCAACGGCACGCGCATCGGCATCGCCACGCTCAACGCGCCGCGCACGCTCAATGGTTTTTCGCTGCCGATGGCGCACCTGTTGCTGAAGCAGCTGAATGCCTGGGCCGATGACGACGGCATCGCCATGGTAGTGCTGCAGGGTGCCGGTGAGAAGGCGTTCTGCGCCGGCGGCGACCTGCACAGCCTGTACAAGAGCATGGTTGCCTTCCGCGAGGCCGGCCGCAGCGACATCCGCGAGAACGACTACGCAGCCGAGTTCTTCGACGTCGAATACCGCGTCGATTACCTCATCCACACCTACGCCAAGCCGATCCTGTGCTGGGGCCATGGCATCGTGATGGGCGGCGGCATCGGCCTGATGTCCGGCGCCAGCCACCGCGTGGTCAGCGAGCGCTCCAAGCTGGCTTTCCCGGAAATCACTGTTGGTTTGTTCCCCGATGTCGGTGGCAGCTGGCTACTGCCGCGCGTGCCGGGCAAGGGCGGCCTGTTCCTGGCCCTGACCGGCGCACTGCTCAACCCGGGCGATGCAATCTACGCCGGCCTGGCCGACGTGCACGTGGCTGAAGAACGCCGCAGCGCGGTGTTCGATGCGTTGCTGCAGGTGGCCTGGTCCAGTGATGCCGCACACAACCACGAACGCCTGACGCATCTGCTGCAGTCGCATGCCAGTGATGCTGCGACCGGTCCGCTGCTGGCCAATGCAGCGCAGGTCGAGGCGCTGTGCGAAGGCGATGATCTGCAGACCATCGTGGCGCGCATTGCCGGTCTGCAGACCGACGATGCCTGGTTGCAGGCGGCACAGAAGACCCTCGCCGCCGGCGCACCGGGTTCGGCACGGTTGGCGTACGAACTGCAGCGCCGCAGTGCCGGCCAGGACCTGGCCGCGATCTATCGCCTGGAATACATCGTCGCCCTGCATTGCGCCGCCCACGGTGATTTCGCCGAAGGCATCCGCGCGCTGCTGATCGACAAGGACCGCAATCCGCAGTGGAACCCGGCCACCCTGGCCGAGGCCACCGGCGCGTGGGCCGACACCTTCTTCGCTTCCCCCTGGGCCGATGCCGCGCACCCGCTGGCTGACCTGGGCACTCCCCTTGTTGAAAGGAGCCTTGCATGAGCCGCATTGCATTCATCGGGTTGGGCAACATGGGTGGCCCGATGGCCGCCAATCTGGTCAAGAACGGCCACACCGTGCGCGTGTTCGATCTGGTCCCGGCCGCGGTACAGGCCGCCGTCGATGCCGGCGCCAGCGCCGCCGCATCGGCGCGCGAAACCTTGGTCGACGCCGAAGTGGTGATTTCGATGCTGCCGGCCAGCCGCCACGTCGAAGGCGTGTACCTGGGCGAGGACGGCATTCTTGCCGCGATTCCGGCGGGCGCACTGGTCATCGACTGCAGCACGATCGCGCCGGCCAGCGCCCGCAAGGTTTCGGAAGCCGCGGCCGCGCGTGGCCTGCAGATGATCGACGCGCCGGTATCGGGCGGTACCGCCGGTGCCCAGGCCGGCACCCTGACCTTCATCGTCGGTGGCGAAGAGGACGCGCTGGAACGCGCCCGCCCGGTGCTGCAGGCAATGGGCAAGAACATCTTCCATGTCGGCGCCAGCGGTGCCGGCCAGGTCGCCAAGCTGTGCAACAACATGGCGCTGGGCGTGATCATGGCGGTGACCGGTGAAGCCATCGCCCTTGGCGTGGCGCACGGGCTGGACCCGAAGGTGCTGTCGCAGATGATGGCGGTCAGCACCGGCCGCAGCTGGGCCACCGAAGTGTGCAACCCGTGGCCGGGTGTGCTGGAAAACGCCCCGGCCTCGCGCGGCTACAGCGGCGGTTTCGGCAGCGATCTGATGCTGAAGGACATGGGCCTGGCGGTGGAAGCGGCGATGAGTGTCGGCGCTTCGATTCCGCTGGGCGAAGTGGCCCGCAACCTGTACTCGATGAACCACCAGGCCGGCCGCGGCAAGCTGGATTTCTCCAGCGTCGTGCAGCTCATCACGAGCGAGAAATAAGGCTTGGGTAGGTAGAGCCGAGCCCATGCTCGGTTGCTTTTCCGCCGGATGTTCCAGCGCCGGACGGATCAGCCGAGCATGGGCTCGGCTCTACAGAAGCAAATGCGTCCCTGGCGCGCTCCGGGGCCCACCCGAGGTGGGATGGGCGGATGCCCGGTTTCGACCGGCATCCGCCCATTTTTTTTGCCCTGCACGCGGGTAGTGCCGGCCGCTGGCCGGCATCACCGCATCAGGCAACGATCAGCGTCACGTCGATGTTGCCGCGGGTGGCATTCGAGTACGGGCACACGATGTGCGCCTTCTGCACCAGCTCTTCGACCTGCTCGCGCGGCACGCCCGGCACGTTGATGGTCAGCTCGGCCTCGATGCCGAAGCCGGTCGGGATCTGGCCGATGCCGACCTTGCCGGTCACGGTGGTGTCGGCCGGCAGCGCGACCTTGGCCTGGCCGGCCACGAACTTCAGCGCGCCCAGGAAGCAGGCCGAGTAGCCGGCTGCGAACAGCTGCTCCGGGTTGGTGCCCGGGCCACCGGCGCCGCCCAGCTCGCGCGGGGTCGACAGCTGGATGTCCAGCACGTTGTCGGAGGAGACGGAACGGCCTTCACGGCCGCCGGTGGAGGTGGCCTGGGCGGTGTACAGAACCTTTTCGATGGACATCGGGATGCTCCTGGTCGGTGGGTGGGTGTTTCGTTGGAGCCTACTTTGCCCGGTTTCCGCGTACGTTGGGTTGCAAGGCGTACGAAAAACTTGATCGATCGTCCTGCGGGCCTAGATCGTCCACTCGCGGTCGGTGGTGAACATGATGGTCAGCCAGCGGTCCGGCGAAGCCTCGCCCAGCGCATCGCCGATCTCGTCGCGCAGCTGGTCCCATTCCACCAGCGGCCGCGGCGGGTCGTCCTCGCGGACCACGAAGAACAGCTCGATCTGCTCGCCACGGCCCACCTGGGCCACGTAGCTGCGGTGCTCGACGAAGCCATGCTTGGCCACGATCGCGCGTGCCACTGCATCCACGTGCGCCTGCAGCTCCGGCGGGGTGACCAGCAGGATGCCGGCCAGCGCCCGGCGCACGGTGCCGAGCGGGGCAATCATCACCAGCACGCAGACGAAGGCGAGGATGGCCGGGTCGATGTACGGCCCGATCCAGGCCCACGAGGTGCCCTGTACCAGCACGCCGCCGAGGAAGGCGACCATGTAGCAGGCCGACATGCTGGCTGCGATCACCCAGTTCTTGGCATCCAGCGCCATGAATTCCGAGCCGATACGGCGGTTGGCGCGCAGCACGAACCAGCCCAGCGCGCTCTCGGCCACCAGTGACAGGCCGGCGAAGATGATCGCCGGGCCCAGCGCGATGTGGCGGCCACCGGACATCAACGCGTCCACCGCATTGACCAGGGCATACAGCGCCGCGCCGATCATCAGTGTGCCGCTCACCCCCAGCACGATCGGCTCCAGGTGCCAGAAGCCCATGGTGAAGCGCTGGTTGAGCCGCGACTGGAGGGCGTCGGTCTGCGTGGACAGCGCGATCAACCGCGCCACCAGCAGCGACAGCCAGGTCATCACCACGTCGATCAGACCGTAGATGCCGTCGAAGATGATCAGCGAGGAATTGGCCAGCAGGCCGAACACCACTGCGGCGGCGGCCAGCAGCAGCGAGGCGGCGATCGACAGGCGCAGCACGCCCTGTTCGGTGGCGGGATCGAAGAAGCGGGGGGAGGCTAGGGCCATGTCCGCATTCTAACTACCTCTGCTGATCAAAATATGTTAGATGGCTTCAAATTCGGTTGGGCCGTGTCGCCATGCACGATCCCGGCCCACGCGGTGACGAATGAGATAAATTGACGATATGAATCTACAAAAAGGGGGATGCTGTGAGGGATGATTTAAGGGCGCTGCACGAGCTGATCGATTCATTCGGAAGTCTCTTGGGTAGCCCGGGTGCACGACATGCAGTGGAAGTTAATTTGGCCGTCGACCCTGACGACCTCATGTCATTGTTTAATGACTGGATGATAATTCTCGAGAGCGACACTCTCTATAGCCGCGCAAGCGCTGCAGAATCGGCATTTCGAAGAAAGTCTTTGATTAAGAAATTGACCAAAGCTCGAGCTGCAATTGCAAACAGTCGAAGTAATGGGGGGATGGGGTGGCTGCTGGGATCAAGTGCATTTGTTGATACTCTTTCAGCAGTATCGCTCGATATGCGGTCACTTGCCACTGTTGAGTCTGATTTGCGTAGCCACCTCGCGAAGGATCTCAGAAGTAGCGGCGCAGATGCCGTGGCGCAGGCATTGAAAGCCGGCCGTGCAGCAAGATCAATTCTTTCCCAAGAGAGCTCCATCGGAAGCGCCGCGACCAGAGTGGCTGAGAGTGAGAAAACCGCGGATGAAGCGGGGAGGCGTCTCCGTTTGCTGGTCGCAGAGTCCGAGGCAGGACGAGTGACGGTTGCTAATATTGCGACAATGATTACTCAGCAATCAGTTGAAGCAGAGAGAATGCACGCTGAAATGATCTCGATGAGGGAGGTCACAGAGGCAAAGAAGGATCATTTTGAAAGCGTTCTTGAATCTGTTCAGGCGAAATCTCTTGAGGCGGGGGCTGCAGTGGAAAGGTCCACTGTTGAGTTGAAAGACGCATTGGAGAGCGTAAAGAGGCTGGGGCTTGCTGGTGCATTTACAACTAGGGCCGGCGCGCTCCGCCTTGAATGGAGGGTTTGGATCGTTGTTTTTGTACTTGCACTATCCGCGCTGTCATTCGTTGCCTTTAAGTTCGGCGAAGGAATGAATTCGCTGACCTATGAATCTCTGGTTGTTGGCCTTCTTCGGAGAGTCGCACTTGCCGCTCCACTAATTTGGCTTGGCTGGTATTCAGCCAGGCAGCTAAGCTTGATCGCCAAAATTAAGGAGGACTATGAGTATAAGGCTGCGACAGCATTGGCGTTTGAGGGCTATCAGCGCGAGATGCTCGCCTCGGGGAATGAAAGTTTGCGGGCCGAGCTTCTAAGTGCCGCAATTGCCACATTTGGGTCGAACCCTGTCCGGCTTTATCCAAGTTCGTCTGATGACTCGAGCTCTCCTGCTGAGCAACTCATAAAAAAACTTCCTTCATTAGACGTTGACTCTGCGATTGGGATTTTGCGAGGAAGAGGGAATAAGTAGAGGGATAGGAATCTTGGAACGATGGCGACGCTTGTACAGGCATCGCCATCGAAATTATGATGCACCCCTCCCACGTACCGACGCCCGCCTGCAGTGATCACGCCACCCTGACCCTTGCCGCACATCGGCAGCCGGCCTGCCCGGCTCAGGAACCCGTGTCTTTCCACTGCAGCGCCATGCGGCCACGCCCGCCTGTGCGCGGAGTTTTCCCATGCAAACGTCCTACCCCCTGCGCCAGCAATGGCTCGGCAACATCCGTGGCGACCTGCTGTCCGGCATCGTCGTCGCCCTGGCCTTGATTCCCGAGGCCATCGCCTTTTCGCTCATCGCCGGCGTCGACCCCAAGGTCGGCCTGTATGCCGCGTTCTCCATTTCCGTCATCACCGCCATCGCTGGTGGCCGCCCCGGCATGATCTCTGCCGCCACCGGTGCAATGGCGCTGGTGATGGTCGACCTGGTCAAGGACCACGGCCTGCAGTACCTGTTCGCGGCCAGCATCCTGGCCGGCCTGCTGCAGGTGCTCGCGGGCGTGTTCAAGCTTGGCTCGTTGATGCGCTTCGTCTCGCGCTCGGTCATCACCGGCTTCGTCAACGCGCTGGCGATCCTGATCTTCCTGGCACAGATGCCGGAACTGATCGGCCGTGGCCCGACGGTGTACGTGCTGTGCGCCGCCGCGCTGGCGATCATCTACCTGCTGCCGCGCGTCACCCGCGCCGTGCCGTCGCCGCTGGTGGCCATTGTCGTACTCACTGCCGTGGTGATCGGCTTTGGTGTGGACGTGCGCAGCGTTGGTGACATGGGCCAGCTGCCCGACAGCCTGCCGCACTTCCTGCTGCCTGATGTGCCGCTCAGCTGGGAGACGCTGCGCATCCTGCTGCCGGTGTCGGCCACGCTGGCGGTGGTCGGCCTGCTCGAATCGATGATGACCCTGCAGATCGTCGAGGACATCACCGAGACGCCCAGCGAGCGCAACCGCGAATGCGTCGGCCAGGGCGTGGCGAACACGGTCACCGGCTTCCTCGGCGGCATGGCTGGCTGCGCGATGATCGGCCAGTCGGTGATCAACGTGACCTCCGGTGGCCGCGGCCGCCTGTCCTGCCTGGTGGCCGGCGTGTTCCTGCTGGTACTGGTGGTGTACGGCAGCGACCTGGTGCGGCAGATCCCGATGGCTGCGCTGGTGGCGGTGATGATCATGGTCAGCATCGGCACCTTCAGCTGGCGCTCGCTGCGCGACCTGCGCACGCATCCGCGCAGCTCGTCTGCCGTCATGCTGCTGACCGTGGTGGTCACCGTGGCCACCCACGATCTGGCCAAGGGCGTGCTCAGCGGCGTGCTGCTGTCGGCCCTGTTCTTCGCGCGCAAGGTTGGCCGCATGCTGGATGTGCAGCGCGACGATGCCGGTGACACGCAGGTCTACCGCGTGCGTGGGCAGGTGTTCTTTGCCTCGGCGGGGCAGCTGGGAGCGGCGTTCGATTACCAGCACGTGGCGCCGAAGGTGCAGATTGATCTGCGCGATGCCCACCTGTGGGACCTGACCGCCGTGGCCGCATTGGAACGCGCGCAGGAAAAGCTGGCCGCACATGGGGCGGAGGTGACGGTGGTGGGGCTCAACGCCGCCAGCCAGACGTTGATCGAGCAGGTGGGTGGTGCGCGCGCGGGGCATTGAGTCTGCATCGCGCCCCAGGTAGCGCCGGGCCATGCCCGGCGAGCGCAGTGGCTGCGATCAGGCGGTGCCAGCGGGTTGCTTGTCGGCTTGCACGATGAGATGCACGCCAAGCGCCGACAGCACACGTTGCACGGTATCGAAGCGTGGGTGTGCTCCGGGGCGCAGCGCCTTGTACAGGCTCTCGCGTCCAAGACCGGAGACCTCGGCAACGCCGCCCATGCCGCGGGCGCGCGCCACTGTTCCGAGTGCCTCCTGGAAGTGGCCCGCATCACCTGCTGCCAACGCCTCGCTTAGATAGGTGGCGATTGCGACGTCATCATCCAGATAGTCTGTGGGATCGAAGGGAATCGTCTTCAGCTTGCTCATCTGCGTGAACGTCTGTGTCGCTTGGAGGAATGCCATCGACTGATCGTATCCAGAGAGATACATCTTTCAATTGGCATCTGCGACGATCCTCGACGTACCTCAGCCAACGCCCCCGTCGGCCTCAAGCCGACGAGGGGGCGAGTAAGGCAATGGCATTCGCAGGCCCATGGGCCTGCATTCCTCACGCCATCATGGCCCGCGGGCCGTGCTGCTGGGTCTGCTGGTCGATCTTCTGCTGCTCGCGCTGCTGATCGCTCACCTGCAACGCCCGCTCGCTGTTCTCCTGCACGCTCTGGCGCATCGCGTCAGCGGTCAATACCGGCGCGGTATTGCGGTTCAACGCGCTTTCGTCATGCAGCGCATTGGCCTGCACCGCGCGCGCCATCGAGCCATCCTGGTTCAGCTCAACGCGATCAACCCGGTACAGGCCGGCACGCGCAGCTTCCACGGTGAGGGCAGCGGCCAGCTTCTCGCTGTGCTCGCCGGAGGGCAGGCCACGCGCTTCCTCGGCGAACTTCACCTGCACCAGGGTCTCGGTGTACAGCCAGTTCTGCGGGCTGCGCGGGTCGGACATCGGGTATACCGTCTCGCGTGCAGGCTCGGCCGCTGCCTGCTGTTCCGGGGTGTTGCCCTGCGCCTGCGCACGCTGCTGCACTTCATTGGCCAGCGCCTGGCGGGTTTCCGCATCGGCAATGCCGGTCGCAGGCAGGCCATGCTGCTGCTGGAAAGCATTGATCGCATGGCGGCTGCCACCGCCCAGATAGCCATCGCTGCCGATGGCCTGGCCCTTGGCGTCGGTCAGCCCCAGCGCGGCCAGGTTGCCCTGGAGTTCGCGCGCGTCGCGGTCGATCGCGGCCAGCGTGGCTGGCCCGGCCTTGCCGTCCACCGGGTCCAGATTGTGCGCGCGCTGGAAGTCTTCCACCGCCTTGCGGGTGGTGGCATCGAAGCGCCGGTCCGGATTCAGTGTCTGCTGGCCGTCAGCACTGGCATAGCCCAGCGTGACCAGGTTGCTTTCCAGCTTCAGCACGTCACGGCCGCTGGACCCTTCCTTCAACGTCTGCGAACCGGCCTGCTGGCGCGGTGCGCCGATCTGGTCCAGCGCCACCTTGATGTCCGCATCGTTGTGCTCACCGGCGGGCGAGTAGTCGCGGCTGCTGACCTTGGCGTGGGCACGGTCCATCGCCTCTTTGTTGCTGGCGTAGGCGTCTTCGTAGCGCACGGCGATGTCGCCGGCCTTGGGCGCGTCGAAGTACTGGTACGTCTCGCGGATCTGCCCGGCCTTCGCGCGCAGCGCCTCGTAGTCACCGCCTTCTTCCAGCACCTTCTGCAGCTTGGGCAGTTGGCTGGGCAACTGGTTGGCGGTCTTGGCGATCAGGCTGATCGCTTCGAACCGGTTCTCCTCAGCGATGTTGCTGCCGTGCGTGTCCACCATCGTCATGCCGATCCGGGTGGCGTTGCGCACCTGCGGGTAGTCGATGTTGGCGTGGATCCACTGCTTGCCCTCGGCCGAACCGGCCCAGGCATTGATGCTGTCGCGCGTGTGGGTGTCGATGAACTGGATCGAGCTGCGCCCGCTGAGCCCATTGCCGTGGCTGAGCAGGTCGCGGCGCAGGTCGGCGTGGTCCTGGGTGAAGGGCAGGTTGTGCGCCTTGGCGTAGGCGCTGGCCTGATCGATCACCGCGTCGACATAGGTCGTCTCGCCCGGCTTCAGGGCATGGCCGTCGATGGCACCCAGCGCCCATTCGCCACGCTGGCCGAAGTCGACCTGGATCGCGCCCAGGCTGTAACCGCTGTTCTGCGCGACCTTGTTCACCGTACCCCAGTGCGGTTCGGTCACGCCCTGGGTGATGCCGGCGATGGCCAGGTGGTAGGAGGCGGGGCCACCTTCGGTACCTCGGCCGACGGCGAAATACACCGCGCCGGAGGTGGCGTCGAGATCGTGGGTATCGATGTTGGTTGGCATGTCTTACATCCTTGTTCAGTCAGAGGGTCCGCCCCTCCTGGGTCAGTCCAGCAGCTGGAGATACTTCTGCAGCTGGTCGGCACGCGCGCTCAGGCGCATCACATCGTTCAGCTCGCCCTGCAGGTTGCCCGGCTGCGAATCGTCGTACAGCGCGGCATCCAGTTCGCCATCGCGGCTGCGCGACTGCAGCCACGCGCGCTGGGCATTGACCAGCTTGGTCTTCTTCGCGCCACTCAGCTTTGCCTGCAGCTGACGGTACGCCTGGTTCAGGCGCTGGTCCTGACGGGCGCTTTCCGAGGTCAGGCAGGCGGCCTGCTCGACAGCACCCTGCGCCTTGTCCCGGCAGGTGGTAAAGGTCGGGCTCAGCCCGCTGGCAGCCGGTGCTGCGGTTGCCGTGCCGACGGCCAGGGCGGCAATCGCCAGCGCGGCGGCGAGGGTCCTGCTCATGCGCTTGTGCTGCATCATCTGCTCCACACGTCCAATCCATTGCGAGCGCTGGACTATAGCGGCGTCACTATTTCGTCGTCGTCAACGATTCACGACAAATGTGACCGGTTGCCCTCTAGGCCGGACTTCAGCGGCGGCATCGGTGCAACATGAATCCAGTCAGGTACCGGGGCGGAAGGCTGCCTTAGGATGGCGCGCGTGATGGGGACCGATGGACGGCCCCGCTTGGGCCGGCACCCGCCGGCTGCACGCCAGGGAGACGCACGTGAGTGAAGCAATGGCACCCCGCAAGGGCAATGTAACGAAGAACGCTGGCCGCCGGCACTGGGTGGCGCTCGGTCTGTGTGCGGTACTGGCCGCCTGCCAGGCCCCTTCTTCCCCCGCATCGGCCGAATCCACCGCCGCTGCGTCAGCGCCGGCCGCGCTGGCGCCGGCAGGCGGCACGCCCACCGGTTACCCCGACAGCTCCTACAGCGAAGGCCGCCTGCGGCCCGCCTACGGGTGGTGCGTGGATGGCGTGGAAGACGCAGGCAAGCTGCAGGCCTGCGGCGAGGATGAACTGGCCTACCAGCAGGCGCGCCTGCAGGAGGGCACCGCCAAGGCGGTGGCCGGACTCGACGCGGCTGCCACATCTGCATTCCGCGCCGGCGAGGCGGCCTGGCGCAGCGATACCGACCGTCATTGCGCCGCAGCGGCCGATGCCGGCGTGGATGCGCTGCAGAGGGCGCAGGAATGCCGCCTGTTCCGCGTTGCCAATCGTGCCGATGCGTTGCTGGCACAGAGCGCTCCTCCCGACACCTCCCATGCGAAGGCGCCGTTGCGCGATGAATACACCCGCTGCGTGCAGGACGCCCGCGGCATGGACGACCAGCTTGAAGCGTGCGACGCCGCCGAGTTTGCCTATCAGAAGCAGCAGCTGGAGGCGCAGGTAGCGCGTCTGATGGCGAGCCCGGACAGTCCGGCCAAGGACCGCTGGATGGACGAGCAGGCCAACTGGGTTGAAGACACCGACAAGCGCTGCGCGCCTGCCAGTGACCATGTGGGGGCGATGCTGGATGCACAGTCGTGCCGCATCAACCGGTACGCCAACCGCGCCATCGAACTGCAGGGGCGCGTGCTGGCCCGCTGAGCCAGCGCTGTCCGCGCCCGGTCACTCTCCAAGGACAAGGAACTGAGCCATGCCTACCCATATCGATACCCGCAATCTTGATGCCACCGCCGGTGCAGTGTTCTTTGCCGTCGGCCGTGGCACCGAAGGCGGTGGGTCGTCGTACCATCTTTCCATTGCCGGCATCACCAAGGGCCTGCATGAGCCGAAGTGGGGCACCGTCGGCGCGGTGGCCGAGAACAGCGGCTATTCGCTGGGCACCATCCAGGTCGACTTCGGCCAGCGCGGTACGTGGCCGCTGGGCGCGACAGAGCGCCGCACGCTGAAGCCGGGCGAGAAGACCTACGTCGATGCCGTGATCGACCAGGCCAGTGCCTATGCCAGCGCACACGGCTTGCCGTTCACCCACGATCGCGCCGATCTGCGTGCGGACCTGCTCAGCCATGGGGATGGACGGGAGAAGCGGCCGTCCATCCGTTTCATCGATGCGCCCACCCGCGACAGCATCAATGCCTGGGCCGGCTCGCCGGAAGGCAAGCAGTGGATCCACACGCACATCGACTACCCGCAGGTACGCAACGCCACGCACATTGCGATGAACATGCTGGAAAAGCATGGCAGCGGCATTGCCGAAGACAAGCGCTTCGAGGCCATCGCGTTGATTGCCAAGACGGCCAACCAGCTGCCGGGCCGGCTGGATGATCTGGAAGCTGTGCTCAAGCGCGGCGGTGATTACCAGGACCTGCGCGACCAGGCCGCCGCGATCCGCCACAGCAGGAAGTTCTATGCCGGGCTGACCGCTGCCGACGTCGCTGCCGGGTATGAAGACGCCTACGCCAGCAACAAAGAGGCGATGGACCGGGCGCATCTGAAGGTGGGGCGCCGCGATTTCGCACCTGCCACCGAAGGCAGTGACCCGGACATCCGGGTGGCGCTGCAACAGGCGCGAACGCATGGACACGGTGGCGGTGGTCCGCAGGTGCTGAAGGAAGGCTCCAGTGGCCGCGCGGTGGAAAAGCTGGAGCACAACCTGCACGCGCTGGGTTATGGCGGGACGGGGGCGCAGGCCATCCATCCCGACCGCCAGTTCGATGCCACCACCCGGCAGGCCGTCGAGGCCTTTCAGCGTGACCATGGCCTGACCCCGGTGGATGGCAAGGCCGGGCCGGCCACATTGAGCGCGATCGACCGCGAGGCACGCGCGCTGCAGGCTGACATGGCGGCACTGGGGCTGACCGATGCACGGGGCAAGGTGATTACCCCCGACGGTTACCTGGGGGCGGGGAGCCAGCACGCCATCAATACCTTCCAGCAGCAGCACCATCTGCCGGCCACCGGCATGGCCGACGCATCCACGCGCCGCGCGATCGATGCCGAAGCCGCACAGCACCGCCCTGCAACGCCATCACCGGCTGCACCCGCTGCACCCGCTGCACCCGCAGCGGCCCCTGCGCCCGAGCGCCGCAGCGGGCCTGCCGCCGCTGCACCCGGCGGCGAGCGCATCACGGTGGTCGAGCCCTACGGCAATGGCGGCAGCAACCGCACCCTGCGTCACGGCATCAGTGGCGAAGAGGCGTTCCGCGAACTGAAGATCCACCACCCCAACACCAACGCGGCCGCCGTGCGCGCGGGCGACGCCAGCAGGGTCGACCGTACCGCCGAAAAGGTCGAGGGCGAGCTGGAGGCGGTGCGCAGACGCGAAGACCGCAACGGCATTCCGCTGGTGCAGAAGGACCTGATCCTGACCGATCGGTCAGGCGGGCGCAGCCTGATGGTTCCCAGTCCGGTGGCCGGCTACGTCAAGCTCAACGACGACGACACCAATTCCATCAGCATCTACAGCCATCCGGTCGGCGATGCGCGTCGCGAGCTGGTGGGCCAGGTGCTGCACGGCGCGCGCGGGTCCATTCCGTACAAGACCGGGGATTTCGTCGAGTACGGCGCACCTTTGGTGCGGCAGTCGGATGTTGGGTCGCCGGGCGCGATACACGCGCACATCGAAGTCGAGCCGGACCAGTATCGGCGCTATCTGGGGGACATTCTCAACGACCGCATCACTCTGGGCGGCAAGGTGCAGGCACAGGGCCCTGAAGCCGCGCAGGCCGCACGCGACGCGCAGCAGGCACCGATGGCTGATGGCATGCTGGTGAAGGGCGAGCGCGGTGACGAGGTCAAGGCCCTGCAGGGCAAGCTGGCGGCGCTGGGCTATACCGCCGCCGACGGCACCGCGCTGGGCACCGATGGCATCTTCGGCAAGGACACGCTGGCGGCGCTGAAGCAGTTCCAGGCCAACAACGGCCTGGACGATGACGGCAAGGCGGGCCGTCTCACCCTGGCCCGCCTGGCAGATCCGGCCGCGCTGAAGGCCGGTGCGCAGACCGCCGCCGTCCCGGTACACACCGAACCGGCCGCGTCGCCAGCACCTGCAGCACCGGCCAGCATGCGCGACACCGGGCATGCCGAAAACCCGCGTTTCGCCCAGGCACTGGAGAAGCTGCAGGGGTTGGAACAGCAGCGCGTGCAGGCGGGGCTGTCCCCCTTGTTCGCCAACCCGCAGGAAGCCGAGCGTGCGGCCGGCCAGCTGGCCTACGAGAGCAAGGTGGCCGGCATGCGCCAGATCGACCATGTGGTGGCACGCCCGGATGGCACCGGCCTGTTCGCGGTGCAGGGAACGCCGGGTGATCCGGCGGCGCAGCGCATCTTCGTCGATCGCCAGCAGGCGGTCTCGCAGTCGGTCGAGGCCAGTACCCGGCAGAGCGCGGAACTGGAGACCCAGTTCAACGCGCAGGCGCAGGACGCGCAGCAGGAACAGGTGAAGGGGCGCGTGCAGTAGGGCGGGCCGCGGCGTTCCCCGCAGGGCGGGTGCACCGGCCCCAGGGGGGCGCCCGCCGCCATTCAGCCGGCCGGTGTAAACTATTGATCTCACTGGCAATGCCAGTCTCCACGATCAATGCCCCGATGACGTCCGCCACCGCCCGTTACGCCGATTCCCTGCGCCTGTCCGTTGCCCCGATGATGGACTGGACGGATCGCCATTGCCGCGTGTTCCATCGCGTTCTGGCGCCGGGCGCACGCCTGTACACGGAAATGGTGCACGCCAATGCGGTCATCCATGGCGATCGCGAGCGCCTGCTCGGTTTCGATGCCAGCGAACAGCCGCTGGCGCTGCAGCTGGGCGGCAGTGATCCGGCCCTGCTGGCGCAGGCCGCGCGCATCGCCGCCGAGTGGGGTTACGACGAGGTCAACCTCAACTGCGGCTGCCCGTCCGACCGCGTGCAGGCTGGCCGTTTCGGCGCCTGCCTGATGCGCGAGCCGGTGCTGGTGGCCGAGTGCGTGGCGGCCATGGTCGATGCGGTGGATATCCCGGTGACGGTGAAGTGCCGGCTGGGCGTGGACGAGGACAACGACTACGACGTATTTGCCGCCTTCGTCGACCGCCAGGTTGTCGCCGGTGCGGCAATGGTGGTGGTGCACGCCCGCAATGCCTGGCTGAAGGGCCTGTCGCCGAAGGAGAACCGCGAGGTTCCGCCGTTGAAGTACGACTGGGCCTACCGCCTCAAGCAGGAGCGTCCGGCGCTGCCGGTGGTGATCAACGGTGGCCTGGCCAGCATCGAAGCGGTACAGGCGCAGGCTGCGCACGTCGATGGCGTGATGCTGGGCCGCGCGGCCTACCACGACCCCTACCTGCTGCATCAGCTGGAGGCGCTGCACACCGGCGCTCCGCTGCAGGCCCGTGGTGACCTGCTGCGCGCGCTGCGCCCCTACATCGAGGCGCGTCTGGGCGAAGGCCTGGCGCTGAAGCACATCACCCGCCACCTGCTCGGCCTGTTCCACGGCCAGCCCGGCGGCCGCGCATTCCGTCAGGTGCTGAGCGAGGGCGCACACCGCCCGGGCGCCGACTGGAGCCTGGTCGAACAGGCCTTGGCGGTCACCGAACGCGAAGCTGATCGCGCCGCAGCGTGACCGCAGTCACATTCCTGACTTGACAAGCAGCGGCGATTCGTCCCGAATGTTCACTTAGCTGAACAACCCGGACGCTGGACCGGAAAAGTTCAGACCGGATTCACTGCCCCAAACCAAGAATTTGCAAAGGATTTGTAAAACACCGGGCCCCGAACCCGGCACCCGGATTTACGACTTTTGAACGAATCGCCGTGCTCGGCTAGGATCGCATCGATGTCTTCCGCTCCCTTCCATTGCCGCATTGCCCTGGCCACCTGCGTGGTGCTGTCGGCTGTGCCGGTGTCATCGGCGCTGGCGCAACAGCCGCCGCGTGGCGATCAGGGGCGTTCAGAGATGATGGAGCGGGGCGAGCGCGGCAACCGCGGCGACGAACGTTCGCTGTCCGATGCCGTGCGCCGCGTGCAGCGCAGCACCGGTGGCCACATCCTCGGCGCCGAGCGCGTTCCGTTCGACGGTCGTGACATCAACCGGGTGAAGTACATGGACGACCGGGGCCGGGTCCGCTACATGGACGACCCCGCCCCGTCGCGTTCACAGCCGCGCACGCCGCGGTCGGATATGTCATCACTACGCGGCGATAACCCCTGAACAGGGATAGTCGCTGTTATCAACCCGTACCCCACAGGCCTCCGGGCCACACCCAGGACACTAGGGAGAGTTCATGCGTATCCTTCTGGTCGAAGACGAAGCCCCGCTGCGTGAGACCCTGGCAGCCCGGCTCAAGCGCGAAGGCTTTGCCGTCGATGCTGCGCAGGACGGCGAGGAAGGCCTCTACATGGGGCGCGAAGTCCCGTTCGATGTCGGCATCATCGACCTTGGCCTGCCCAAGATGTCGGGCATGGAGCTGATCAAGGCCCTGCGTGATGAAGGCAAGAAGTTCCCGGTGCTGATCCTGACCGCGCGTTCGAGCTGGCAGGACAAGGTCGAGGGCCTGAAGCAGGGCGCCGACGACTACCTGGTCAAGCCGTTCCACGTCGAAGAGCTGCTGGCCCGCGTCAACGCGCTGCTGCGCCGCGCTGCTGGCTGGAGCAAGCCGACGCTGGAATGCGGTCCGGTTGCCCTGGACCTGGCTGCGCAGACCGTCAGCGTCGCCGGCAGCAATGTCGACCTGACCAGCTACGAGTACAAGGTGCTGGAGTACCTGATGATGCACGCCGGTGAACTGGTCTCCAAGGCCGACCTCACCGAGCACATCTACCAGCAGGACTTCGACCGCGACTCGAACGTGCTGGAGGTCTTCATCGGCCGCCTGCGCAAGAAGCTGGACCCGGATGGCGAGCTGAAGCCGATCGAGACCGTGCGCGGCCGCGGCTACCGTTTCGCGATCCCGCGCAACGAGGGCTGAGCCGGCTCACCCTGGCGATTACACGATGTCCGGCCGTCTGTGGTTCTTTCGACGCTGGCGGCCGCGCTCACTGCAGGCGCGCCAGATGTTCGCCGCGTCCGTGGGCCTGGTCGCGTTCCTGGCGCTGGCCGGTTACGCACTCGACGCCGCCTTCGCCGATACGGCGAAGGCGAACCTGCGTGAGCGCCTGAAGAACTACGCCACCGCCTACGCGGCCGGCATCGACTTCACCCGCGACCGCTCGCTGTACATCCGCGAGCAGCCGCCGGATTCGCGCTTCGACGTGCCGGGCAGTGGCCTGTACCTGCAGGTAGTGATGCCGCACGGCAAGGGCAATTCGATGTCCGCCGAAGGCCCGATGCTGCCCACCGTCGGCGGCGGCCTGCTGGCACCGCGCCAGGAAGTGTTCGAAGGTCCGCTGCCGATGATCCAGATCGATGGCAGCCAGGGCTCGGTGTACCGCTATGGCCTGGGCCTGGTGTGGGATGCCGACGCCGATCCCGCCACCGAATTCCCGTACACCATCTATGTGATGGAAGACTCGCGCGCGCTGGGTGCGCAGCTGCGGGTGTTCCGCAGCCGGGTCTGGTTCTACCTGGGTGGCATCGGCCTGATCCTGCTGCTGCTGCAGACCGTCATCCTGCAGTGGAGCCTGAGGCCGCTGCGTCGCGTGATCACCGAGCTGACCAAGGTGCAGCGCGGCGAAACCGAGCGCATGAGCGAGCGCCACCCGCGCGAGCTGGAGCCGCTGACCGACAGCATCAACGCCTTCATTGAAAGCGAGCGCGAGAACCTCGAGCGCCAGCGCAATACCCTGGCCGACCTGGCGCACAGCCTGAAGACGCCCATCGCCGTGCTGCGCACGCAGATGGACAGCGGCGCCGGCGATGGCGCCCTGCGCGAGGAGCTGGACGTGCAGCTGCAGCGCATGAACAACCTGGTCTCCTACCAGCTGGCACGTGCTGCGTCGTCGGGCCACAAGCTGTTCTCCGCGCCGCTGCCGATTGAATCCAACGCCGAGGAGATCGTGCGTGGCCTGGAAAAGGTCTATGCCTCCAAGGGCGTGCTGTGCGAATTCGACATCGACCCGGCCGCGCGCTTCCACGGCGAACCGGGCGATCTGCAGGAACTGCTCGGCAACCTGCTGGAAAACGCCTTCAAGTGGGCCAATCGCCGCGTGCTGCTGACCGCGCAGCCGCTGCCGGCACCGAACGCGCGTCGCGCCGGCCTGCTGCTGGCGGTGGACGACGATGGCCCGGGCATTGCCCCGGACGACATCGGCAAGGTGCTGCAGCGTGGCGTGCGTGGTGACGAGCGCGTGCAGGGCCACGGCATCGGCCTGTCGATCGTGCAGGACCTGATCAAGGACTACCGCGGCGAACTGACCGTCGGCCGTTCCAGCGAACTGGGCGGCGCCCGTTTCGAAGTGCGCCTGCCGCCGGGGCCGTAGCCTTGTGTAGAGTCGAGCCATGCTCGACTGCTCCGTAAAAAGCAGCCGAGCATGGCTCGGCTCTACATAAGCTGCGGTAGTGAATCAGCCGACTATCGCCGGCGGCTCTCCATAGAACCGCCGCAGCTGCGCGGCCACTTCCGGCAATGCCTGCTGCAGCAGATCCGGCGCCGAGAAGTGATACTCGCTGGCCACCGCGAAGAACTCTTCCGGTGCTTCGGCCGCATACGGATCGATCAACGTTTCCGCGCCTGCGTCCACCTGTGCACAGAAGGCGTCGTAGGCGCGCTGGAAAATGCCCGCCCATTCGCGCTGCCATTCGCGCGGCAGTGGTGGCGTGCCGTCCATCGCACCATCCAGCGCATCCAGCTTGTGCACCATCTCGTGCACCGCCACGCAGTAGCCCTCGTGCGGCGTCGCCAGGTCGGCCTGCACATCGGCCCAGGACAGGATCAACGGACCGCTGTCCCACGACTCGCCAATCAGTTCGTCATCCCATTCGTGCAGTACGCCGGCTGCATCCATGTGGCTGCGGTGGACGCGGAACGCATCGGGGTAGACGATCAGCTGCGACCAGCCTTCCAGGCCCACTTCGCCGAACTCCAGCAGCGGCAGGCAGCACAGCGCCGCCAGCAGCACGCCATCGCCGGCCTGCAGCTGCAGCTCGCCGATCGGCGTGATGGTCTTCTCGTGCAGGAAGCGCGTGGCCAGCACGCGCAGGCGTGCGCGGCGCTCGTCGTCCAGACCGCGCAGCCAGGCCGCGCGGCGGCAGGCGTCTTCCCAAAGTGCATCGTCAATCGGCCGCGGCGCAGGCCGCAGCCACCGCAGCAACGAGTTGATCAGCGGAACATTCCCGGCAGGTAGCTGTGCCACTTCGGCGCGCGGATGCGCTGCAGCACGTCGTCGTCGCTGCCGCCGCCGCCGGTGCTGGTGGCACTGCTGGCGGCCGGGCGAACCGCAGCCGGCTTGGTGGTGGCCGCCGAGGCGGTCGCGGTCGGTGCGCGCTGTGAGGCGGCATCACCGTTGGACGACACGCAGGCGCCGCGGCTGTCGTCCAGCGCTGCTGTCGCAGACGCCGCGAAGGGCATCATCAGCAGGATCAGGCAATGGGCATAACGGCGCATTGACGACATCCACGTTAAGGGAAGGTGAGTTCCCGATTCTAGCCCGAACTCGCCGCCCCGTTGGAAGCCCTTGCGGAACCCAGCGTGGCGGGCGTCGCTGGCGGCTTTCCCGCATAATTCCTTTCTGACTTCGTGGAAGCTGCCGTGGACGATCGCCAATTGCTGGCCAAACTCGCTGCCGGTCGCCTGTCCGGCGACGCCCTGGCCCGTGAGCTGGGTCAGACCCGGGCGGCCATTTGGAAGCGTATTCAAGGACTTAGGGCCGCTGGTGTGGACATCGAGGGCCGCGCCGGCGAGGGCTATGGCCTGACCCGCCCGGTCGATCTGCTGGACCCGGACGCGATCCGCGCCGGCCTGCCTGCCGACGTCCAGGCCCTGCTGCACGACCTGCAGGTGGCTTGGACGGTGGACTCGACCAACGCCGAATTGCTGCGTTGCAGCGCGCCCCAGCGCGGGGTCAGCGTCCTGCTGGCCGAGCGCCAGACCGGTGGTCGCGGCCGTCGTGGCCGCACCTGGGCCTCGCCGCTGGCCGCGCATATCTACCTGTCGGTGCTGCGCCTGTACTCCGGTGGCCTCGGCCGCCTGGCCGGGCTGAGCCTGGTGGCCGGCATCGCCGTGGCCGAAGCGCTGCACGATCTGGGCTACACCCAGGCGCAGCTGAAGTGGCCGAACGACCTGATCGTCGATGGCAAGCGCAAGCTGGTCGGCCTGCTCGCGGAAGGCGGTGGCGAATACGCTGGCCCGGCGCGCGCGGTGATCGGCATCGGCATCAACACGCACATGCCGCCGTCGTTCGCCGAGCAGATCACCCAGCCGTGGGTGGACCTGGATACGCTGGCCGGCAAGCCGGTGGACCGCAACGTGGTCGTTGCTGCCGTGCTGACGCGCCTGCTGCCGGCGCTGGAAGAATTCGATCGCGAAGGCCTCGCTCCGTTCCTGCCGCGCTACGCCGCCTTCGACATGCTGGCCGGCCGCGAAGTACGCGTGGAACTGGACGGGCAGTGGCAGCACGGTACCGCGCTTGGCCTGGCCGATGACGGCGCATTGCGCGTGCGCATCGATGGCCAGGAACGCCTGCTGCACGCCGGCGAAGTCAGCGTGAGGGCAGCATGAGCGATTGGTTGTTCGACCTGGGCAACTCGCGCTTCAAGTTCGCGCCGTTGCAGGGCGACCGCGCCGGTGACGTGCAGGCCTGGGCGCATGGCGCCGAAGGCATGGCCGGGCAGCCGCCGCACAGCCTGCCCAGCGGCCGCACCGCGTTCGTGGCCAGCGTGGCCGCCCCCTCGCTGACCAGCGCCATGCTGGACCAGCTGCAGCGCCGCTTTGAACACGTGCATGTCGTGCGCACCAGCGCCGAATGCGCGGGCGTGCGCATTGCCTATGCCAAGCCGGAAAAGTTCGGTGTCGACCGCTTCCTGGCCCTACTGGCTGCGGCCAAGGCGCAGCGCCCGGTGCTGGTGGTCGGCGTGGGCACCGCACTGACCATTGACCTGCTCGACGCTGATGGCCAGCACCACGGTGGCCGCATTTCCGCATCGCCCACCACCATGCGCGAAGCACTGCACGCGCGTGCAGTGCAGCTGCCGGCGACCGGCGGCGACTACAGCGAATTCGCCAACGACACCGCCGACGCGCTGGCCTCTGGCTGCGACGGCGCGGCCGTGGCGCTGATCGAACGCAGCGCACAGCAGGCGCACACGCTGCTGGGCGTGGCGCCGTCGCTGCTGGTGCATGGTGGCGGCGCACCGGCGCTGATACCGCTGCTGCCTGGCGCCGACTACCACCCATCGCTGGTGCTGGATGGCCTCGCCCGCTGGGCGGTGCACCAGCCCGCAGGCTAGTATCCGCGCATGCTGACCCGTGCCCTGATCGTCGTACTGGCCATCCTTAATCTTGGCGTCGCCTGCTGGTGGCTGCTGCGCGATGCGCCGCACAAGCCTGCGCCGCCGCCGCAACCCGCCGGCGTGGCCGAGCTGCGCTGGGTGCCCGGTGGCGTGGATGCCGCTGCGGCTGCCGACGCCACCGCTGCCGCGCCGACCGCGCCGTTGGTGGAGCGCGAACCGGCGGAGAAGACGGCTGTGGCTGCCACGCCTGCGCCAGCCGCGCCGGCCCAGCCGGAGGTCGCCAAGCCGCAGGTAGCTGAGGCTACGCCGCTTGCTGCCGCTGCCAAGCCGGCAGCAACACCGCCTGCACCCGTACCGGCACCGGAAAAGCCCGCAACCCCGCCCGTGGCCGCCGAGCCGCCGCGCTGCGTCGCGCTGGGCCCGTTCGCCGACCGTGCCGCCGCGACCAGCGCGCAGGGCAAGGCCGGCGCTGTGCTCAGCCAGGTGCGCCTGCGCGAACAGCCCGCTGCCAGTGGCAGCGCCCGTTTCCGGGTGATGCTGCCGGCCGCCGCCAACCGCGACGAAGCCCAGGCCACGGTGAAGCGCATTGTCGCCGCCGGCCTGAGCGACTACTACATCATCAGCCAAGGCGAGGACACCAACGCCGTGGCGCTGGGCCAGTACCGCAACCGTGAAGGCGCCGAGCGACGCATGGCGGCAGTGCAGGCCGCCGGCTTCCAGCCGCGCCTAATCGCCAGCGGCGACGCTGGCCAGTGGTGGCTGGAAGGGCAGCTGGCGGCGGGTACGCAGCCGGCCCAGGCCCAGCAGCGCAGCGGCGCGACACAGAGCCGGTCGCTGGAATGCACGCGGTTGCGCTAGAATCCCCGGACCGCGGCGCTGCCGCCGGTGAACCACCCATGCCGCTTTAGCTCAGTTGGTAGAGCAACTGTCTTGTAAACAGTAGGTCATCCGTTCGATTCGGATAAGCGGCACCACATGGGAAGCGCCGAAACGCCTTGAAAATAGGGGTTTCAATAGAAAAGGCCAGCGCGGGGCGCTGGCCTTTTTACCTCTACCGGGAAAATTGCCGGGAAAATTAGCGACTCTTTTTTGGCTTCACGGCTGCTTTGACCACCGGCACAGAGTGGTCGTACAGCTGCCGCGTGGCCTTGATCACCTGGCCACCGGATGCCTTGTCCTCGCTATCGGTAGCGCTACGCGAGAGGCGGTGGCCATCGGAGGGCAAAGCCCTGGTACTGCTGCTCCGTGTACTTGATTGCATCCCTTGCCTCATCTGGGAGGGTATGCGCTACCTCTGTTGCCGCAAGGAGAGCAAGCCATGCAAAAACGGCCGCATGGCTTACCAACTCCTGCATGCCTTCGTTCTGAGAGTGCCATCCCATCGGCAGATGCATTCCATCGGAGCCCCGAAACCTGGCGCCGCCATACATACCGACCACGTTCACTCCACCATGGACGATGCCGTTCCATTGGTTCCAGTCAGCCTGGACTGACTCGACTAGCCTCCCCCGAGGTTCGAACGCGTATGCATGGTCAACGATTTCCGCGAGTTCGCCTGCAGACAGCTTCGTCTTCTTCGAACCGAACTTCGCGCGCATCGGCGCTCGCTGTGGCATGAGGTCTTTCGTGCGGAAATATTGGATCTCGTCATCAGTAGCGGGCTTGGCAAAGAACGCTCCACGCAACAGTGTCTCGGTCAGCGATCTGTAGAGCGATACGGCACCGAACTGGCCCAACTCTGGCTCGGTCGCCAGAAGGTGGCTGAAGGCCCACGCTTGATCCATGGCCGCAAGCAGCAGTGGAACGGCAGTACGCCCTCTATCGTGCGCATGAAACGTGACTTCTGCCAAAGCGCTGCGGGCCAAGGTGATGAGGCGCCGTGCTTGGTGCGCACATTCTTTGAGTTCTTCTCTGGGCATCGCGCTAGGCGCGGTTGCTCGCTGTTGCGCCACGATGCGAGCGATTGCGTCGGCCAACGAAGTCATTAATTCCCCCCGGTCGATCTATAGAATACCGGCAGCGGGCTCGCAGACGAATTAGTCTCAGTGCCAGACCTGCGTGCCTTATGGAATGCCTCTTCTGCATTGCCCGTAGCAGCGCTAATCCCTGACCCTACACGGCGTTCATTGACACTGCTAGTTATTGGCGGGCCTACCGCTTCCTGTGCGCATTCCTGACGATGGGATACTCCCGCACGCGATGTTGGAAAGTGTAGCCTGTAGGCTACACTCAACGAAGCTGAAGGGAAATTTTCTGGTCGGAGGCGACAAGGGTTCACAGCAGCGCGATATAGAGAAGGCGAGGGAAATGGCGCGCGCCCTGTGAGCATCGAACTGGCTGTCCGCGAAACGACTCAATACCGAAGTTCCGGAGGTGTCCCATCATGGCCATCAAGAGAAAAGTCGAACTCAAAGCATTTGATGTGGCCGAGCACCTTCGAACGCCGAAGGAAATGGCCGCCTATCTCGAAGCCTGCATCGAAGAAAGCGACGGCGATTCTGCATTCATCGCCAAGGCGCTCGGCGATATTGCCCGCGCTCAGGGCATGAGCAAGGTTGCGCGTGCGGCGGGCTTGTCGCGCGAGAGTCTGTATCGCGCACTGTCGGGCGAGCGCAGCCCGGATTTCGCGACCATCCTGAAGGTGACCCGTGCCCTGGGTGTGCGCCTGCATGCCAGCGCTGAGTGAGCGTACGTGCGGACCTTGATGCGTTGGCACGTCGCTGGATGTAAAGCGCACGGAAAAGCATGAAAAAACCGCCTTTCGGCGGTTTTTTCGTCCCAAGCCGGTGAGTCAACTCAATGACGCGGCAAAGGAGGAGTCGTTTGGCCATTCTGGCTCGATGCAGCTTGTGTGCCACGCGGCGCATTGATGCATCACGCGTCTGCCGTTGCCAGATCAAGGCATTCGGCGCGAACAGGTTCAATCAAACCGGATGATGCGGATCAACCCCTTTGTCGATGATCCGTCTCCGAAGGCGGCCACCCTGCCACAGGGGAATACCTCTTTCGCACCGTCGTGGTTGATGAATGAGATCGTGCAGTGTGCCCGCGTTCCTGGCATGATCCGGGTGATGCCGCGGTCATTCAAGACGAAGCCGTACCACATAAGTTCAGGGCTTATGGACAGCGCCATTGGGCGCGCGGTGGAGGCGATCATCTCGGCAACAGCGCCGCCGCGCGAATCCACTTCGTCCAGCCGCAGCTCAACGAGAACAGGCTTCAGGTTTGGATAGGGTTTGCTCATTCCAGCAGCGGGTCTGCCTGATTCGCTAGCCGGGGAGTGACGTTGTGAACCTGTGCATTGGGGATCTCAATGTTCTGCATTACTGAGCCCCACCCACCTGCAACGCCACATACTCCGCCAGCCCCCGGCAGGCCAGCATCAGCCCTTCGCGCGTGCCGTCGCCGATATCGTCCTTCTCATCCCCATCCACACGCACGCGCTCGACGGCGTGGTACAGCTCCAGCAACGACACCAGGCCCACTGCGGCGCGATCCCTGCGAGCGGCAGCCACCGCTTCACCAGGTGTGCCTGCCGGCCCCGGCCACGGCTGTCCATCGGCGGCGTCCCCGGCCTGGATGCGCTGCAGGCAGCCGGGCAGGTTGATGGGCGCGGGCGCCTCGTTGGCGGCGGCGAAAGCGGCTTCCAACGGCTGCGCCAGTTCGGGTGGCAGGCGCAGCGCGGCCTCGCCAAGGGTGGCGGTCAGGTACGGGTGATGGGTCTTGGGCATGCGGGCGTCCTCGTCGGCAACAGAGGTGCCACCCGAAGAGGGTGGCGGGCGATGCGTGGCTTCCAAGACCGGGTCAACGAATCGGCGGGCACGAGGCCCCCACGCACCGCCCGCCGTCGATCGGCTAACGGATTGCCAGCCGGCGCCGCCCCTGAAAGGACGACGCCGGCTGGCAAGCGTATACATCGTTGACAACACGGGCTTGGAAGTCCCGACCACCTTTGCAGGTGGCGATTCATCATGCGCACGCGAAATCCCCGCCTGCCAGTCGTTTGTTTCGATGGCATCGGGTGATCTGAAAGGAAAAATGAATTATCGCGTTTGGCCCGTTTCGAGCAGTGCAATGCCAGAAGCGACATATCGCGCAGCGCCGTCATCATCGGCTATCCGGGCCGCGCCACTGTTGCCGCACGGCTTACAGTAGCGTGCGACGTAAAGCTGGCTTAACAGCCTCGGTAAGGCACCAAGGCAACGATACCAGACGTGAATCCCCACGCGCGCTACCGGATCTTGATATTCCTCACGGACCGCCCGCAGCGCCCACCGCATACTGCCGCTACACGCCCACTTGGGCCCCTTCGGGATCCGCACATGCGTCGCCACGCCCTGTCGCTCACCGTCGCACTGTTGTCCACTGCGGTCGTGGCCCCGGCCATGGCTGCGGTACCGTTCTTCAACGCCAGCTGCCCGGGCGGCATCGATGTTCACGCCGACGATGGCGGGCCGGTCTACGTGCAGGGCCGCGAGGCCACGCTGAAGCGCTACAACGACCGCTATTTCGAAGCACGCGATGCCAACAGTGGTATCACGTTGTCGATCAGCCGCAGCGATGACGGCACGCCGCAGATCAGCTACACCGGCCGTGGCGGCGCCAATGGCATCTGCCAGGTCAGTACTCGCGGCACACCCGCGCCCGCCGCAAGTGGCGCGCAATCTCACCACGCCGCCGGTGGCGATGCCGCGCTACCCCGCGAAGTCACCTGCGAATCCACCGGCCAGCAGCAGGTGTCGTGCGATCTGAATACCCGCGGCAACGTGGAAATCGTGCGCCAGCTCAGCCGTACCCGCTGCGAGGAAGGCAAGAACTGGGGGCTGGCGCGGCATTCGGTGTGGGTCAACGGCGGCTGCCGCGCGGTGTTCCGCAATGTGTCCTCGGTGGCCACCCCGGCGCCGGCAGGCGATACCGCGCTGGGTTCCTGCAACATGCGCAAGGGCGCGCAGGGCACGCTGGTGACCCAGATGCCGGTGGGTAGCGACTACCAGGAACTGATCATCGATTACCCCGATGGCCGCTTCCTGTGCATGATGCGCAACAACGGCCAGGTGCAGAGCATGACGCCGGTTCGCCGCCGCGGCGGTTGAGTTCCTCGTGGGCAGGAACCTCCGTCAGCCGCTGCTCTTCCGCAGCAGCACCCACGCCAGCATCAGGGCGAACATGCCGACGACGGTCAGGCCGAACCACAGCGCGGCCACCTTCACGTTGCCGATCAATACCTCCAGCGCGCGGTGCAGTTCGCTTTTCACGATCGGGTATTCAGCGTGTGCCTTGCGCAGGCGCTGCCACCCCAGTCCGAGGAACAGCAGAAACGAGAATGGCGTCAGCAGCAGCGTCGCCTGCATCAGCCAGGCGTTCGGCGACGCATCAATCGAGCTGCTGAAAAAAACCGCAAACGCAGCGATGGGCAGCGCGCCGATGAAAAAGCGGGGCCAGGCGGTGTTGATGAAGGGCGACATCGCAATCTTCCATGAAGGACGGTCGGGTCCGCGCGGCATCATGCCATGCCAATGCCCTGCTGCACCGCCGCGAGTGGTGTCACACAGCTCTGGCTAGACTGTGCTTCTTTTTCCCCCGCAGGAGGCACCCATGGCCCATCCCATCTCCGTATCCCTGATTGGCGTTCCCACCGACGTGGGTGCGGGCCATCGTGGTGCCCGGCTGGGGCCGGAAGCGCTGCGCGTGGCTGGGCTGCCGGAGGCGCTGGAAGCACGTGGGGTGGACGTGCGCGACCTGGGCAATCTGGATGGTCCGCGCAACCCGTGGACCGCGCCGGTGGAAGGCTACCGCCACCTGGATGAAGTGGTGGCGTGGAACCATGCACTGATGGAAGCCAGCTATGCCGAACTGCAGGCCGGCCGCATGCCGATCATGCTCGGTGGCGACCACTGCCTGGGCATCGGTTCGATCACTGCGGTGGCGCGCTGGTGCCGCGAGCAGGGCAAGACCCTGCGCGTGCTGTGGCTGGATGCGCATTCCGATTTCAACACCAGTGATGTCACCCCGTCCGGCAACATCCACGGCATGCCGGTGGCCTGCCTGTGCGGCCTCGGCCCGGACGCGTTGACCCAGCTGGGTGGCAGCGCACCTGCGATCACCCCGTCGCAGATGCACCAGATCGGCATCCGCTCGGTGGATCCGGAAGAAAAGCGCCTGATCAAGACCCACAAGGTAGATGTCTACGACATGCGCTACATCGACGAGAACGGCATGAAGCGCGCGGTGGAAGCGGCGCTGGCCGGTATCGACGAGAATACCCACCTGCATGTCAGCTTCGATGTCGACTTCCTGGACCCGAGCATCGCACCGGGCGTGGGCACCACCGTGCCGGGCGGGGTGAACTACCGCGAGGCGCAGCTGGTGATGGAGATGATTGCCGACACCGGGCGCATGGGGTCGCTGGACATCGTCGAGCTCAACCCCTTGCTGGACAAGCAGAATGCCACCGCCGAACTGGCCGTGGACCTGGTCGAAAGCCTGTTCGGCAAGTCCACTCTGATGCGCGATTGACGGCTCGGCCTGAACGGATCCGTGATCCGTTCACACCCGCTCCACGCCCCTGCCGCCAGATTGCACTTCACGCGGCGGCAGTGGGCATTGGTGCCCTCCCGCCGAGCGAAAGAATCCCATCCGCGAATGAAGCGGTGTAGCGGTGAACCCAAGGAGAAGCCCATGAAGCGCGTAGTTGCCCTGATGCTGTTGTCGATGTTCTCGGTGGCCCTGCTGGCCGGTTGCAACACCATTGCCGGTGCCGGCAAGGACGTGCAGAAGGCGGGCGAGAAGGTCGAGGACACCGCGAAGGGCCGTTGAGCCCTGCACGGAACGGAAAGAGAAAAAGGCCGGGGATTTCCCCGGCCTTTTTTTGCGCGCGTTTCACCGCATGACTGTCTAAGCGGAGTGAACCATTCAAGCAGGTGAGCATCTATTTCATGGCTGGTTGACCGTTAGTCAACAGCCGTTGCGCGAAGCTAGAGCCACGGTAAGAACGCCGTTGCAACCAAGGACTCCCAGCAATGAACAAAGACATCATTTCCGGCAAGTGGTCGCAGCTGAAGGGCAAGGCCCAGGCCAAGTGGGGCGATCTGACCAACGACGACTTCGATGTGGCCGAAGGCAATGCCGAGTATCTGGCCGGTCGCCTGCAGGAACGTTATGGCTGGGCCAAGGACCGCGCTGAGAAGGAAGTCCGTGAGTTCCAGGATGCGGTAAGCAAGGACTACCCGGACTACAAGTAAGCGCTACGGTTTCCCCCACAGCACAACGCCCGCACCGAGAGGTTGCGGGCGTTGTGCTGTGGGGCAGGCGATCAGCGCGCCGGCGGGTCCGGCACGTAGCGGTTCGGGAACGCCTGCGGTTCGCGCGGCAGGCGCGAGGGCGCATCGACCAAGATGCCGCGCGCGCGCAGGTTGCGGGCGCTGTCGTAGCGCAGCTGCAGGACCTGCGCCGGGCTGCGGCTGGCGCGTTCGAAGTCGGTATCGCGTACCGAGGACTGCTCGCGTGCGCCGTGGCCGGTGCCCAGCGCTGGCGCCTGCGACTTGCTGGCGTAGCCCTCGATGCGGCTGTTGCTGGCGCTGGCATCGGCCGCCGCTTCGGCCTGTGCGGCCGGTGCCGGCAGCGGCAGGCCACGGCGCAGGATCGGCTCCGGGCGCCAGCGCCGCGCTTCCTCGAACACCGCAACACCGACCACGCCGATGTTGTTCGGGCGGCCGGTGCGGCTGGCATAGCTGCCGCTGGGGCTGCTGAACACGAACTGCGCCACTTCATCCTGGCTCTTTCGCCAGCCGGTGATGTCGGCGCGCTGGCCGGGGTTGAGCACGTAGCCGGTCTGCGAGGGATCGGCATCCTCGCCGGAGATGGCGTTGACGCCGTCCACCGACAGCACCACCAGCACCCGGCGCGGGCTGTCGTTGTACAGGCGTACGGCGTAGCGGTGGCCGCGTTCCCCGGCCACCCAGCGCTGGCCCTCGGCGGGGTAGCTGCGCAGTTCGGTACCGCGGTCGCGGTCGACCAGGGCCATGCGCACGGGGCCACCCTCGTACGCCGGCGGCGGCATCGGGGCGGGGCGGAAGGCGGCCAGGGGCAGGATCAGCAGCAGGGGCAGCAGGCGTTTCATCGGGCGTCTCCAGCGGGGTTGCGTGAATGAACGCGCCGCGGGCCCTGACGGGGTTGGTGGCGTGCAAGGTAAACTGGCCCCGTTCATCGAAGGTTACCCCACGCAGTCATGACGACCCGAGTCCTTACCGGCATCACCCCCTCCGGCACGCCCCACCTGGGCAACTACGTTGGCGCCATCCGTCCGGCCATCGCTGCCAGCCGCGCGCCGGGGATCGAGAGCTTCTTCTTCCTGGCCGACCTGCACAGCCTGATCAAGTCGCAGGACCCGCAGCGCACCCAGCGCGCGACCCTGGAGATCGCGGCCAGCTGGCTGGCCTGCGGCCTGGACCCGGAACACGTGTGGTTCTACCGGCAGAGCGACATCCGCGAGACCACCGAGCTGATGTGGTTCCTGACCGCCATCGCCAGCAAGGGCATCCTCAACCGCGCGCACGCCTACAAGGCGGCGGTGGACAAGAACCGCGAGGAAGGCGTGGACGATGACGCAGGCGTCAGCGCCGGCCTGTTCATGTACCCGGTGCTGATGGCCGCCGATATCCTGATCTTCAAGGCCAACCAGGTACCGGTGGGCCGTGACCAGATCCAGCACATCGAGATGGCGCGCGATTTCGCCCAGCGCTTCAACCACGTGTACGGCAAGGAGTATTTCCCGCTGCCGGACGTGGTGATCGACGAGCAGGTGGCGACGCTGGCGGGCCTGGATGGCCGCAAGATGAGCAAGAGCTACCACAACACCATTCCGCTGTTCGTGCCGCGCGAGGAGCTGAAGAAGCTGGTGTTCTCGATCCTGACCGACTCGCGCGCACCTGGCGAGCCGAAAGACACCGAGGGCTCGGCGCTGTTCCAGATGTACCAGGCCTTCGCCACCCCGGAACAGACCGCCGAATTCGCCAAGGCCTTCGCTGCCGGCATCAGCTGGGGTGATGCCAAGCAGCAGCTGTTCGAGCGCATCGACAGCGAGCTGTCGCCGCTGCGCGAGCGCTACAACGCGCTGATGGCCGAGCCGGAGAAGATCGAAGCGCTGCTCAAGCGCCGTGGCCAGCAGCTGCGCGAGCAGCTGGCAGCACCGCTGCTGGAAGAGCTGCGCCATGCCGTGGGCCTGCGTGACCTGTCCACCGCCGGCGACATCGCCAGCGAGGACGCCGGCGTTGCCCGCGTGGCACCGCCGCTGTTCAAGCAGTACCGCGAAAAGGACGGCCGCTTCTACTTCAAGCTGACCGCCGGTGACGGCACGCTGCTGATCCAGAGCGAAGGCTTCGATTCGCCGCGCGATGCGGGGCAGTTGATTGCCGTGATCAAGCAGGCCGAGCAGGGCGACCAGCTGCAGAGCGAGCTGTTCAAGCTGGAGGCCGAGGTGGATGCGGTGCTGGCGGCCTTGGCCGCGCTGCGCGAAGAGACCTGATCGCAGGGTCTGCCTGCCCTTTGTAGAGTCGAGCCATGCTCGACTTTGCTACGCCTCTGTAGAGCCGAGCCCATGCTCGGCTGCTTTGCTACCCAGCCGAGCATAGGCTCGGCTCTACAGGGAAGCACCCCGCCGGCACGACCGTGGAACAGCGCCCGTGGCATGATGTCCGCGCGCCTCCGGCGCGATGACATGGAGTCTGCAATGGCCTGGTTGTCGCTGCTGCTGTTCCTGCCCTGGTTCCTGCTGCTGGGCAGCCTGTACTGGCTGTTCCCGCGCCAGCCGCGCACCGCGCGGCGGCGCCTGTTCGATACCACCACCCTGGTGCTGGCCTTCGCCCTGAGCATCGTGTCGATGCTGTGGGGGTACCGCATCGGCGTGGTGCAGCCCGACGCCGGCCCGATCTGGCCACAGGTGCTGGCGGTGCTGTATGCCTACGGCGCGTTCCTGGCAGTGCTGGTGCTGGCATTGCTGTTGCGGCCGCGGTTCGCATTGCGCTGAACCTGGCCCTTGCGCACCCGATGGACCTGCGGTTGGTTGGCCTGCGCTTGCCTTGGTAGAGTCGACTGTTAGTCGACTGCTCTCTGGAAGCCCGCGCTGCGCGCGACAGTCGACTCTACCCGGCCAGCGGCCGGCACTACCCGACCAAAGCCGCATCGAACCCGGGCCGCCTGCGCGCCTACCATGGGCGTCTGTTCCCGATCCTGCCAGGTGCGTGCCGATGACCGCCGACCCCAGCATCCACACCATCGATACCGGCTTCCAGCGTCCCGACTTCGACGCGGCCTATCTGATCGTTGAAAACGGCCGCGCTGCGTTCGTCGACTGCGGCACCGGCCTGTCAGTGCCGGCCATGCTGCAGGCGCTGGCGGACGCCGGCCTGGGTGTGGACGCGGTCGACTGGCTGCTGCTGACCCACGTGCACCTGGACCACGCCGGCGGCGCCGGCCTGCTGATGCAGCAGCTGCCGAACGCAAAGGCGGTGCTGCATCCGCGCGGTGCGCCACACATGATCGACCCGACCCGGCTGATTGCCGGTGCTACCGCCGTTTATGGTGCCGAGGAAATCGCCCGCAGCTATGGTCGCATTGAAGCGATTCCGGAGCAGCGTGTGGTGGTGGCCGAAGACGGCCACCGCATCGATCTGGCCGGCCGCGAGCTGGTCCTGCTGCACACGCCGGGCCACGCGCTGCACCACTACTGCGTGTGGGATGCGCGCAGCCGCAGCTGGTTCACCGGCGATACCTTCGGCATCTCCTACCGCGAGCTGGACAGTGCGCAGGGCGCTTTCATCTTCCCGACGTCGTCGCCGGTGCAGTTCGACCCGGAGGCGATGAAGGCCTCGATCCAGCGCATGCTGGGCTACGGTCCGCAGGCGATGTACCTGACCCACTATGGGCGCGTGCAGCAGGTGCAGAAGCTGGCCGACGACCTGTTCGAGCAGATCGATGCAATGGCCGCCATCGGTCGCCAGTGCGACGGTCGACCGGACCGCCACCGCTGCCTGTTGGCCGCACTGCAGGCGCTGTACCTGGAACGCGCACAGCTGCATGGCTGTGCGCTGGACGATGCGGCGGTGACTGCGGTGCTGGCGATGGACATCGAGCTCAACGCACAGGGCCTGGCGTGCTGGCTGGACCGCATCAGCAGGTAGATCCACGCCATGCGTGGATGACGTGGGCCCAGGCTGCGCCGTGATGTCACGACCACGTTACACTCTGGTGACTTCCAAGCTAGCCGTGGTACTGCCGTGAATCCGATGCGCGTGTTGCTGCTGTCGTCCTGCCTGTTTGTCGGGGGCCTGGCCCATGCGGCCAATGACCTGCCCGGCGGCGGCATCGATCCGCAGGCACTGTCGCGCCACGTGCGTGTGCTGGCGTCGGATGAATTCGAGGGCCGCGCGCCGGCGACCGAAGGCGAAGAACGCACGGTGCAGTACCTGATCGAGCAGTTCCGCAGCTATGGCCTGCAGCCGGGCGGCGTGGACGGCAGCTGGGTGCAGCCGGTGCCGCTGGTGCGCGCGCAGCTGGACGGACCGGCCAAGGCCAGCCTGTCGCTGAAGCAGGGCAAGCGTGCGCTGGCCAACGGCGTGGACGTGACCCTGCAGAGCCTGCAGCCGCGCAAGCGCGTGCAGATCAAGGATGCCCCGCTGGTGTTCGTCGGCTACGGCATCGACGCGCCGGAACGCCAGTGGAACGACTACAAGGACGTGGACCTGCACGGCAAGATCGCTGTCGTGCTGATCAATGACGCCGATTTCGAGGCTGATGCGCCGGGTGCGTTCGACGGCAAGGCGGTGACCTACTACGGCCGCTGGACCTACAAGTTCGAGGAAGCCGCACGCCGTGGCGCCGAGGGCGTGCTGATCGTCCACGAGACCGCGCCGGCCGCGTATGGCTGGGCCACGGTGAAGAGCTCGGGTACCTCGCCGCTGTTTGACATCGAGCGCGGCCAGGCCGAGGCGATGGCGCAGCACACGCCGCTGCGCGGCTGGATGCAGCGCGAGCTGGCCGAGGCGATCTTCGCCGACGCCGGCCTCGACTTCGATGCCGAGAAGCGCAAGGCGATGCGTGCAGACTTCCGCCCGGTGGCACTGGACAACGCGAAGCTGAGCGTGGATTTCGCGCTCAAGCGCGAGCAGGTGGTGACCCGCAACGTGGTGGCCAAGCTGCCCGGTGGTGAACACGCCGACGAGGCCGTGATCTTCTCCGCGCACTGGGATGCCTTCGGTATCGGCCAGGCCGACGCCAAGGGCGACCGCATCCGCCGTGGTGCGATCGACAACGCCACCGGCGTGGCCACGGTGCTGGAACTGGGCCGCGTGTTCGCCGCCGGCCCGCAGCCGCAGCGGACGCTGTACTTCGTGGCCCTCACCGCCGAAGAGAAGGGCCTGCTGGGCGCCAGCTACTACGCCGCGCATCCGCTGGCGCCGCTGGACAAGACCGCTGCAGTGCTGAACATCGAGATGTTCAGCCCGGATGGCCCGACCCGCGACATCGCTTCGTGGGGCAAGGGCCGGGTGTCGCTGGAAGGCGATCTGGAACGCGTGGCCAAGGCCCGCGGCCGCAGCTACAGCCCGGACCCTAACCTGGAAGCCGGCTTCTTCTACCGTGCCGACCACTTCGCCTTCGCCCGCCTGGGCGTACCGGCGATCACCATCGGCCCAGGCCTGGACAAGCTGGATGGTGGAGTTGAAGCCGGCCGCGCGCTGCGCGAGAAGTACTTCGCCGACTGCTACCACCAGGCCTGCGATGCGTGGACCCCGAGCTGGGACCCGAGCGGCCACGCGGCCGACACCCTGCTGGTCTACGACCTGGGCGCCGAGCTGGCCAACAGCCGCCGCTGGCCGACGTGGGAGAAGGAATCGGAGTTCCGCGGCGCGCGCGACAAGAGCGAAGCGGCCCGCCGCTGAGGATCGGGACCGGCAGGGCGTCATGTCATTCCGCCGGGGGTAGGGCCGACTGCTAGTCGACTATCGCGCGCAGCGCGGGTTTTTCCGGTGGCGACAGAGAGAGCAGTCGACTAACAGTCGACTCTACCGATTGCCGATTGCCGATTGCCGATTGCCGATTGCCGGCCGGCACTACCTGCGCCGGCGCAACAGCTTCCACGCGCCCCAGCCACTGGCGACGAGCGCTGCCAGATAGCACGCCACCATCGTACGCAGGCCAACCGGTGATCCTGCATTGATGCCGCGATGCAGGCGCAGTTGCAGCGAGCTGTGGCCGCTGCCCAGGTCCACCGCCAGCTGCAGCGCCAGCGCGCCGCAGAACACCAGCAGGGCGACCCCGAAGCCGATGCGCGGCCACGCGGCCTGTGCGTTGGGACGACGCAGCAGCCAGGCCAGTGCCGTGGCTGCGGCCAGCGTCGCCGCCATCCACATCAGTGGCGTGGCGGGAGACGCAGCGGCCACCGGCAGTGCACCGGTGGCCGCGATCAGGGCAACGCGCCTACTTGCGGGTGCCGTCGAGCCAGTTCGGGCCCTTGTTGGTGAGGAAGAACACATAGACCACCAACGATACCGCGATCGTGGCGGTCACGTAGATGGCGAACCAGTCGACGTGGCCGGTCTTCAGCGCGCCCTGGTAAAGCAGCGGGGCGGTGCCGCCGAACAGCGAGTTGGCCAGCGCATAGCCCAGGCCCACGCCCAGTGCACGCACGTGGGTGGGGAACAGCTCGGCCTTCACCACCGCGTTGATGGAGGTGTAGCCGGTGAGGATGACGAAGGCCATCGCCAGGGTCAGGAACGCCAGGGTGGCGTCATGCTGGTGCGGCAGCTGGGTGATCAGGTACCAGCTGTACAGCACGCCACCGACGCCGAAGAACACCAGCAGGGTCTTGCGGCCGATGATGTCCGACAGCCAGCCGCCGACCGGCTGCAGCACCATCAGGAACGCCAGCACGCCCAGGTTGATCAGGGTGCCGGTCATCGGGTCGTTGCCGGCGAAGGCGCTCTGGATCATCTTCGGGCCGTTCACCGAGTAGGTGTAGAAGGCCACGGTGCCACCGGCGGTGATCAGGAAGCACAGCAGCAGCGGCCGCCACTGGTGCACGAACAGTTCGTACATCGAACCGGACTTCTGCGCCTTGCCCTCGCGCGCGGCCTCGATGGACGACTCCGACAGCGACTCGTCCATGCCCCGGCGCAGCCAGAACACCACCACCGCGGCGATGCCGCCGATGCCGAAGGCGATGCGCCAGCCCCACTCGGAGATTTCCGGCTTGCCCCAGAAGGTCAGCATCAGCAGCAGGGTCAGCTGGGCCAGCACATGGCCGCCGACCAGGGTGACGTAGTGGAAGGAGGACAGGAAGCCGCGGCGGCCGGGAATGGCGGCCTCGGACATGTAGGTGGCGCTGGCACCGTACTCGCCACCGGTGGCGAAGCCCTGCAGCAGACGCGCGAACAGCAGGATCACTGCAGCCCAGATGCCGATGCTGGCGGCGGTGGGGGTGATGGCGATGAGGAACGAGCACAGCGCCATCAACGTGACCGAGACAGTCAGCGCCAGGCGGCGGCCGTGGCGGTCGGCGAAGCGGCCGAAGAACCAGGCGCCGATCGGGCGCATCAGGAAGGTCGCCGCGAAGATCGCCCACACGTACATCGTGGAGTTCTTGTCGTCGGGCGAGAAGAACTGCGATTCGAAGTACACGGCGAACACCGAGTACACGTAGACGTCGTACCACTCCACCAGGTTGCCGGCGGAGCCTTTGAGGGTATTGGAGATCGACCGCCGCAGGGCGGCGCGGTCGTTTGCGGGGACAGCAGGTTGGGACGTGGTGCTCATCTGGGTGGGAATCCTCGATGCGGCGCGTCCGTGCGCAGGGAAAACGGCGCCCGGCCTTGGGGCGGCGCGGCCGGGCAGCCCTCTTGGTACTGCATCGACCGTCAACACGGGGTAGCAGACCAGAGCAGGGTGCATGGATGGATGACAGCGTGCCACCGTATGGGGTCCCGGACCATACTCAAAACGTCCTAGAATCCGCTTTCCCCCGGCTCCCTGGTGTGTCATGTCGGCTCCCCCCTCTTCGTCTGCGGCTGCCCCCCGGGGTGGCCTTGTCGCGCTGGCACTGCTGCTGGTCTACGTGGTCTGGGGTTCGACCTACCTGGGCATCGCCAAGGCCCTGCACGGCGGCGCACTGCCGCTGACGATGGTCTCCGGCAGCCGCTTCATCATTGCCGGCGGCCTGATGTTCCTTGCGCTGCGCTTGTTCTGGAAGCTGCCGAACCCGACCCTGCGGCAATGGCGTAACCTGGTCATCATGGGTGTGACCATGCTGGTACTGGGCAACGGCATGGTGGTGCTGGCCGAGCGCGAGGTGTCCTCGGGCCTGGCCGCCACGGCGGTGGCCTCGGTGCCGCTGTGGATGGCGCTGTTTTCGGCGCTGCGCGGCCAGCATGCCAGCCGCGGTGAGTGGCTGGGCATCGCCATCGGCTTCCTCGGAGTGGTCTGGCTCAATGCCGGCAGCAGCCTGACCGCTTCGCCGACGGGGCTGGTGCTGCTGCTGATCGCGCCGATCGGCTGGGCGTTCGGTTCGGTGTGGGCGCGTGGGCTGGACCTGCCGGGCCCGTTCATGACCGCTGCCGGGCAGATGGTCTGCGGCGGCGTGCTGCTGGTGCTGATCGGCCTGGCGGTGGGCGAGCGCCCGACCACGCTACCCGACACCGGCGGCCTGCTGGCGATGGCCTACCTGTGCGTGTTCGGCTCCATCGTCGCCTTCACCGCCTACGTGTGGCTGCTGCAGAACGTGCGCCCGGCGCTCGCGGGCAGCTACGCGTACGTCAATCCGGTGATCGCGGTGCTGCTGGGCGCACTGCTCAACGGTGAACGATTCGGCTGGCGCGACCTGCTGGCGATGGTGGTGATACTTCTGGGTGTGGTGGTACTGACAATGGCAAGGACGCGAAAGAGATGAGCATGGATGAGAAAGAACAACGCCGGGGCCTGTTGATCACTGCCTCCACCTTCGTGCTGTGGGGGCTGGTGCCGGTGTACTGGCATCTGCTCAACGAAGTGCCCTCGTTCCAGATCATCGCCCATCGCATCATCTGGAGCGCCGTGCTGGTGCTGGCCTGGCTGCTGATCGCCTCGCGGCTGGGCTGGTGGAAGAAGATCGCCGCGCAGCCGCGCGCGCTGCCGATCCTGGCGGTATCGAGCCTGACCATTGCCTTCAACTGGGGCCTGTACATCTGGGCGATCAACGCAGGGCATGTGATCGAAACCAGCCTGGGCTACTTCATCAACCCGCTGGTGAACGTTCTGCTGGGCGTGCTGGTGCTGAAGGAGCGCCTGCGCCGCGTGCAGTGGCTGGCGGTAGCCATTGCAGCGGTGGGCGTGGCCTGGCTGACCCTCGATGCGGGCACGCCGCCGTGGATCGCGCTGGGCCTGGCGTGCTCGTTCGGCTTGTACGGCCTGCTGCGAAAGCTGGTGTCGGTTGATCCGGTGGCCGGGCTGGGCGTGGAAAGCCTGTATCTGTTCCTGCCCGCGCTGGGCTTCGCGCTGTGGTCGGAAAACGGCCATGGCGGTGGCTTCTTCGGTGGCTGGGGCTGGGCCAACGATCTGATGCTGATCTTCGGCGGGGTGATCACGGCGGTGCCGCTGATCGGCTTCGCCTACGGGGTCAAGCGCATCCCGCTGTCGCTGGTCGGCATCCTGCAGTACATCGCACCGAGCCTGCAGCTGCTGCTGGGCGTGTTCTTCTTCCATGAAGCGTTCGACACGGCCAAGGCGATCGGTTTTGCCGCGATCTGGGCCGGCCTGGTGCTGTTCGTCGGTGACAACATCCGCACGATGCGCGCTGCAAGGCGCTGACTGGGCCTGCGTCGGATGGGACGGGGTCAGAGCCCTTCGCAGGGCGAAGGGATCCGACCCCCGCTTCCCGAAAAAAAGAACGGCGCCCCGAGGGGCGCCGTTCTGCTTCCGTCCACCGCCAGGAGAGAGATGGCGGTGGCGGGAACGCGGTTGCAGCCTTAGAAGCGCTGCTGGTACTTCATGTACATGAAACGACCGATGTCGAAGCCACCGTAGTAGGTGAAGCTGCTGTTCGGCTGGCTGTACATGATCGGACCCTGGTGGTCGAACACGTTGTTCACGCCCAGCGACACGGTGCCGTCCCACGGCAGGCTGTAACGCACCTGCAGGTCGTGGAAGGTGTTGGAGCCCACCTTGCGGCTCGGCTGCGCATCGGTATACGGCGAGACGAAGCCAGCCATGTTGCAGTCCGGGCCACCGCCCAGATCGTACGAGCAGGCTTCCTTCATGCCCGAGTAGTAACGGGCGGTCCAGCCGATGCCCAGATCGCCGTACTGCCAATCCAGGTTGAAGGTCGAACGCACGCGGAAGTTGCCCTGCCAGCCGGTCTTCTGCTCCACCGGCGTGGTGGCGGCGCTGTCGTTGCGCTGCTCCAGGTAGTCGGTGTAGGTGGTGTTCCAGTTGACGGCGAACTTGCCGTACGCGGTTTCCGGCAGGCGGTAACGCACACCGATGTCATAACCGGCGGTTTCGCGGTAGCCGGCGTTGACCAGCGAGCGATCCAGTGCCGAGACCTGGCCACGGGTGGCCGCTGCGGTGGAACGGGTGAAGCGACCGCAGGCCGAATCCACACCCTGCACGTAGCACTGGTTGAGGATATCGGTGGCCGACTCGCCGACGATGGCGTTGTTGATGCGGATCTTCCACCAGTCCAGGCTGACGTCCAGGCCCTGCACGAATTCCGGGCTGTAGACCAGGCCGACGGTCCAGGTCTTGGCGGTTTCCGGCTTCAGTTCCGGGTTGGAACCCGAGTTGAAATCGGAGGTGGCCTGCTGGCCCGGGCGGTTGGCAAGGTTGCCGTCCGCACCGGTCTGCTGACGGAAGTTGGCGGGCACATTCAGCGCCTTGCAGCGTGCTGCCACGGTCGGGCTGCTGGCGGCGATGCCGAACTTCGTATCACACGGATCGGTGAACGAATCGCGGCTGGACACTGCGCCGCCGTACAGATCGTCCACGGTGGGTGCACGGAAGCCGGTACCGTAGGTCGCGCGCACCAGCAGGCTGTCGATCGGCTTCCACTTCAGGCCGAACTTGCTGTTGGTGGTCGAACCGAAGGTGTTGTAGTCGGTGTAACGACCGGCCAGGTCCAGCGACAGTTCACGCGCGAACGGCAGGTCGGCCAGCAGCGGCACCTGCATTTCCAGGTAGACCTCGTTGAGCGAGTAATCGCCACGGGTCGGCTGGCCGGTGGTGCCGGCGATCTGGCCCTTCTGCACCATCAGGTCCGGGGTATAGCTGGCTTCTTCGGTGCGGTGCTCGAAGCCCATCGCACCCATGATGTCACCGGCCGGCAGAGTGAACAGCGAGCCGGAGATGTTGGCGCTGGCCACCTTGGTGGTGCTCTTCATCTTGTCGACGAAGCGGGTGAACAGGTAGTCCTGTACGTCCTGGTTACTCAGCGAGCCCGGGCCCGCATAGCCCATGGGCGCGGCCGGGTTCCACGGCACGCAGCCGGCGATCACTGCACCCGGGGTGCCGCAGCGTGCCACGGTGCCATCCATGAAGGACGGGCCGACCGCCAGGTCGACGTGCGGCTGGTACATGCTGCCGGTACCGATGCGCTCGCCTTCGTTGCGGTTGTACATGTAGCTGACGTTCCAGTCCCAGTAACGCGAACCGGTTTCGAAGCTGCCTTCCAGGCCGATGCTGGCACGCTTGGTGTCCAGGTTGTTCTCGGTGCCGCGCGGCAGTTCTTCAGTGCGGTGCGAGAACAGGACGTCCTGGCCCCACTTGTTGAAGGTGCTGTCCTTGGACAGGGCGGCACGGGTGCCATTGCGGGCCTGTGCGGCCGATACCGAGTACGGGTAGCCGGCCAGGTGCTTGGTGGACTCGCGCTTGCTGTACAGCGCGTCGGCCACGATGCGCAGGTTGTCGGTGATCGAGAAACCACCGTTGGCGAACACCGAGGTGCGCTCCAGACCGCTCAGCAGGCTCATGTTGGTCTTGGCGTTGGCACCATCCGCCGGGTCCGGGGTGTGGAAGTTGCCGGCCTGGCTCGGATCACCGCCCGGGCCCACGGTCAGCGGCTTGCCGCCGACGGTGACGGTGCCCCATTGGGTGGTCGGGCTCAGGGCGTCGACGTCATCGGCGTGGCGCGGGCCACCCGGGTAGCGGCTGAACTCGCGCTCGCTGCCGAGGATCTCGTCTTCCTTGGTGCGCTCGGCGCCGACGCTGAACCAGCCGCGGTCGAAGGTCTTGCCGAAGGTGGCGCTGTAGGAGCGCTTCTGGCCGTCGCCTTCACCGTACTGGCCGACGTAGACGCTGGCTTCGCCGCCGTCGAAGTTCTTGCGGGTGATGATGTTGACCACACCGGCGATGGCGTCCGAGCCGTACAGCGCCGAGGCACCGTCGGTCAGCACTTCCACGCGCTCGACGATTGCCGAGGGAATCGAAGCCAGGTCGGAGTAGCCACCGGCGCTGACGCCCATGCGGCGGCCGTCGATCAGCACCAGGCTGCGTTCCGGGCCGAGGTTGCGCAGGCTGACGTAGGTGCCGCCGAAGTCACGCGAAGAACTCAGCGACGACGAGCGGCTCAGGCTCGGAGCACCGGCGGCGGTGACGTCCTGCAGGATGTCGGCGACGTTGATGTAGCCCTTCTTCTCGATCTCGGCGCGGTTGAGCGCGACGACCGGCTGTGCGGTTTCGACACTGGCCTGGCGGATGCGCGAGCCGGTGATTTCGATGCGGTCGAGGTTGGTCGGGGTTTCGCCGGCGCTCTGTGCGAAGGCGGGGGTGGTGCAGCTGGCAGCCAGCGCGATCACGATCGCGTTGCGCAGCGGATTGGTTTTCAGGGACATCCGTGACATCTCGTGTTTCAGGAAAAACAAGCGCCCGTTCTCTGGACGCGTGGGGTGCTGCAAACCAACGTGGGGGGCGCGATTCTAGAGTGTTTCCATTCGTAACTGTTTGTCTCTGCGCCGCGGATGGGCGCGAAAATGAATCGCAACCAACAATCCACAGATCGGTTGTGCGCAGCGTCACGCGCGCTGCGTTTGCGATGGGCAGAGGCACCGATAGCGGCGGATTTCCTGCAATCTGTAGCCACGCGTATACGTCGGCATCCATCCACGCCACGCGTGGATGACACTCAAACAAAAAGGGACGGAGCGTTCGCTCCGTCCCCCTGCGCGATGCGCGTGGTATCGCTGCGAAATGCTCAGGTTTCGCGCAACGCCGTGGTGATCGGCAAACGCGCCGCGCGCAGCGCCGGGAACAGGCCGCCGACCAGGCCGATACCCAGCGCCCATTTCAGTCCGGTCCACAGCAGTTCCGGCGAAACATGGAACTTGAACACCACCGCGCTGAAGTTGCTGCCGATGGTGGACACGCTGTAGCCATTGAACAGCAGCCAGGCCACCGCGCATCCCAGCAGGCCGCCCAGCAGCGCCAGCAGCATCGTCTCCAGCATCACCGCAGTGACCACCGGCAGGCCACGGAAGCCGATCGCACGCATCGTGGCGATCTCGCGTGCGCGCGTGGCCACGGCGGCATACATCGTGTTGAGCGCGCCGAACACCGCGCCCACCGCCATGATCGTGCCGATCACCTTGCCAAGGATGTCGATCAGCTTGGTCAGCCCGCCGCCCTGCTTGCTGTAGTAGACGCGGGTGGTTTCCACGTCCAGCTTCAGGCGCGGATCGGCGGCGACTGCCGCCTTGAACTGCTCGAAGCCTGCCTTGCCATCGGTACGCACGCTGATCGACTGCCAGGCGCTGCGCTGGTAGGTGGTGGCCAGCGTATCGGCGTCGGTCCACAGCTCCGAATCATGCGCATCGCCGGTGGCGAACACGCCGACCACGGTCCAGGTCTGGTTGCCCAGGGTCAGCGTCTTGCCAACGTCAAGATCGCGGAACTGGCCCTTTGCGCCCTGGCCGACCACGATCTCGCGCAGGCCAGTGGCGAACTTGCGGCCTTCGACAATCTTGACCTTGTCATGCACCGCCCACGCCTGCGGGCCGACGCCGCGGAACTGCGCGTTGACGTCGGTGCCATCGGACTTCGACACCAGGTTGACCACCTGCGACAGCTCCGGTGACAGCAGCGGCCGGCCTTCGGCATCGCGAGTGATGCCGGGCAGGGTGGACAGCGTCGGCACCTGTTCGCGGGTGATGACCGAATTGGTTTCGGCCTGCGAGCCGCCACGCAGCACGATGGCGGTGGTGTCATCGCCGGTGTTGTTGAGCGTGGCCTGGAAGCCTTCGCCCATCGCCAGCATCGCCACCAGCACGCCGACCACGCCGGCGATGCCGACCACGATCACCGAGGACGCGCCCCAGCGCTGCGGCAGGCTGGCCACGCCGATGCGGGTGGCGGCCAACGCCAGCCGTCCACTGCGGGTCAACAGCAGCCACAGCGCTACCAGCACGGCCACGGCCAGCACGCCAAACCACGGCAGGCTGATCCACAGCACCAGGCCGACCGCCAGCAGCAGCACCATCACACCGTTGCCCAGCCACTTCTTCAGTTTGCTCTTGAACATGTCGGTGTCCTCCTCAGCGGCCGGCCAGTGCGTCGACGATCTTCAGGCGCTTGGCGCGCAGCGCGGGCAGCAACCCGACGATGATGCCGATCACCACGATCAGGCCCAGCCCCATCAGCCAGGTTGGGGTTGGCACGTGTGGCGGCAGCATGCCCATGCTCTTCGGGCCGATGGCCGGCAGGATCAGCGCGGCCAGGCCCATGCCGATCAGGCCGCCCAGGCCGATCAGCAGCACCGACTCCACCATCACCAGGGTCAGCACGGTGCTGTCCTTGAAGCCCAGCGTCTTCAGCGTGGCCAGTTCGGGCACGCGCTCGCGCACCGCCTGCGCCATGGTGTTGCCGGTCAACAGCAGCAGGGTGAAGAACACCGCACCCATGATCGAAGTGACGATCATGCCGATATCCGCGAACTGCTTGACGAAGGCCTGCTGGAACGCCGATTCGGTCTGGGTCTTGGTCTCGTGGTCGGAGTTGGCCGAGATCGCATCGATGGCCTGTGCCACCCGCGAGGAGTGGTCCGGGTTGTCCAGCGTCACCGTGTACCAGCTCACCTGGTTCTTGATGTAGTCGTTGGACTCATCGAAGTACTTCCAGTTCATCATCAGTTGGCGTTCTTCGTTGGCCGCCAGCGCACGGTCCTTTGAACGGTAGATGCCCTTCAGTTCCAGCGGCCAGTCGTTGCTGCCGCCGCGCGGGAAGATCGTGGCCTGCAGCGGGATGGTGTCGCCGATCTTCCAGCCGAACTGCTTGGCCAGGGTTTCGCCGACGATGGCGCCGGTGCGGGTCTGCTTCCAGTCTTCCAGCTGCGCCGGGTCGATCTGCAGTTCGCGGTAGACATCGAAGTAGTTGGGCGACACCGAGAAATTCGGGAAGAAGTTCTTCGGATCCTGGTAGATGCCGCCGAACCACATGCCATAGGCCACGTCGCGCACGCCGGCTACCTGGCGGATCTGCGCTTCAAGGCGGATCGGCAGCGACTGGGTGATCGACAGTCGCGAAGCCACCACCAGACGGTTGGCGCCTTCCACGCTGCCACCGGAAGTGAACGCCACGCGCACCGAGTCGAGCATGCCGAACAGCAGGAACGCGGCCACCACCGAGAGCAGGGTCAGCAGGGTGCGGGTGCGGCTGCGGAACAGCTGCGCCCAGACCAACGAGAAGTATTTCATTGCCGTGGCCTCCGTCAGTGGGCCAGCGGCGCGTCGGCCAGCTCGCCCTTGTCCAGGTGCACCGTGTGCGTGGCGTACTCGGCGGCCTTAGGGTCATGGGTGACCATGATGATGGTCTTGCCGTGTTCGCGGTTGAGCTGCTGCAGCAGGCCCAGGATCTCCTCGGCGGACTGGCGGTCGAGGTCGCCGGTCGGTTCGTCGCAGATCAGGAAGGTCGGGTCGGAGACGATCGCCCGCGCGATCGCCACGCGCTGCTGCTGGCCGCCGGACAGTTCATTGGGACGATGGCTGCGGCGGTCGGCCAGGCCGACCAGAGTCAGCGCGATCTCCGCGTTGCGCCGGCGCTGCGCGGCATTGAGGTGGGTCAGCAGCAGTGGCAGTTCCACGTTCTTCTGCGCGGTCAGCATCGGCATCAGGTTGTAGAACTGGAACACGAAGCCGACGTGATGGCTACGCCAGGTCGACAGCTGGCCGCCGCTCATCTGGTCGATGCGCTCGCCTTCGATGCTGATCTCGCCGCCACTGGGATTGTCCAGGCCGCCAATCAGGTTGAGCAGGGTGGTCTTGCCGGAGCCGGATGGGCCCATCAGCGCCACGAAGTCGCCGCTGGCGATGTCCAGGTCGATGCCGTGCAGCACCTGCACTTTCTCGGGACCACGCTGGTAGGTCTTGGTGATGTTGCGCAGTGAAACCAGGGTCGACATGGGTGGTTCTCCACGGAAGACGGGAAACGGGGAAGCGCACCTGCGGTGGCGCAGGCGTGCGTCGAGCGGTGTTGCCGGCGGCGCCCATGGGCGCCAGGCCGTTACTGCGCTTGTTTCTGTTGCACCTTGGCGCCATCGCGCAGGGTGTCCGGCGGGTTCACCACCACCGATTCACCTGCGCTCACGCCCTTGAGGATCTGGCGGTCCTTGCCCATCGCCTGGCCAGCCTCGACCGTGCGCTGCTGCACGCGGTTCTCATCACCCAGCACGAAGGCCACCGAGGCGCCCTCGCGCTGGACTACGGCGCCGCCCGGTACGCGTACGCCCTGCGGCTTGGCGGCCGCCTGCGGCTGCGCCTGTTCCAGGAAGCTGACCCGCACGCCCATCTCCGGCACGATGCGCGGGTCTTTCACCTTCAGCGCCACGCGCACCTTCACCGTGGCCTTGCCGCGGTCGGCGGTGGGGATGATGGCGATGACCTCGCCGGGAATCTTCCATTCCGGGTAGGCGTTGAGCGTGGCTTCCACCGGCATTTTCGGCTGCACGCGGCCGATGAAGGCCTCGCCCACCTCGACTTCGATCTCCAGCGAGTCCATGTCGACGATGGTGCCGATGCCGGTACGGGTGAAACCACCGCCCGCCGACAGCGGCGAAACGATTTCGCCCGGCTGCGCGGCCTTGGCGGTGACCACCCCGGAGAAGGGAGCGCGCACGATGTTGTTGTCCACGCCCAGATCGGCAATGGCCAACTGGTCGTTGGCCACCTTGACGTTGCGCTGGGCCGTTTCCAGCTGCGCACGCAGGCTGTCGCGCTGGGCCACGGCCTGGTCGTACTGCGAACGTGACACCAGCTGCTGGCCGACCAGTGCCTGCAGGCGGCTGGCCTCGGCGGTGGCCTGCTTCTGCTGCGCCTCCAGCCCGGCCACCTGGCTGCGTGCGGCCTGCAGCTGCGAGGCATACAGGCTGCGCTGGGCGTCGGCATCGATCGGGTCCAGCGTGGCCATGATCTGGCCCTGCTCCACCCGCATGCCTTCCTCGATCATCACCTCGCGCACCTTGCCGGTGATCTTGGCCGAGACCGTGGCCATGCGCCGGGCGACCACGTAGCCGCTGGCATCGAGCACCGAACTGCTGGCGTTGCCCTGCTGGATGGCCACGGCGGGCGCGGTTTCCACCTCCACGGCCGGCACGCGGCCGAACAGGAAGGCTACGGCGGCGGCGATCAGCAGCACGATCACGATGATGGCGATCCACAGCCAACGACGTCCACCGCCATTGCTGCCACCGGAGGCGGGCGGCGGCGATTTGCGGTCGATACGGAGTTCCTTCAACAGCTCGGCAGAAGCGTTCATTCGTTCCATCACAGGCATTCGGGCGGGTGTGGCCGGAAGAGCGGACGGCGGCGGTTCCGGCGGTGGAGCGTGCGGCACAGCATGAAGGCAGGTACGGCGATGACGGCAGTGACAGCTGTCACCCGATGACACTGACGGCGGCAACTGCGAAATGTGACCACGGCGGCACAGGATGGCAACGTCCCCGCTACCGGTACCGCCCATGGATCCGATCGCCCCGTCGCTGGCCCGCCTGCAGCAGGTGCAGGTGCGCTATCGCGACCATACCGCCCTGCAGGGCATCGACCTGCAGGTCCGCGCTGGCCAGGTGCTGACATTGCTGGGCCGCAACGGTGCCGGCAAGAGTACCGCGATCAGCGTGCTGTTGGGTCTGCGCCGCGCCGATGCCGGCCAGGTCGAGCTGCTCGGCGGTGACCCGCAGCAGCGCAGCCGTCGCCTCGGCCTGGGTGTGATGCTGCAGAGCACCAGCCTGCCACCGGTGCTGCAGGTGGACGAACTGGTGGCGCAGGCCAGCGCCTGCTATCCGGACCCGATGCCGTTGCAGGAGATACTGCAGCGCGCCGGTCTGCAGGTACTGGCACGCCGCCGCTACGGCCAGCTTTCCGGTGGCCAGCAGCGCGCTGTGCAGTTCGCCATCGCCCTGTGTGGCCGCCCGCGGGTGCTGTTCCTGGACGAGCCCACCACCGGACTGGACATCCAGGCGCGACAGGCGATGTGGCAGGCGATCCGGCAGCTGGTGGCCGAAGGCTGCGGCGTGCTGCTGACCACCCATTATCTGGAAGAGGCCGAAGCGCTGGCACAGCAGGTGGTGGTGCTGGAGCAGGGCCGGGTGCTGGCCGACGCGCCGTTGAGCGAGCTGCGCCTGGCCGATCGGCCGCGTCGGATCCGTTGCCGCAGCGTGTTGCCCGCCGAAGACGTGCAGCAGTGGCCGGGCGTGCAGCAGGTGCAGCGCGACGGCGAGCACCTGCAGCTGCTGGCGAGCCCGGCCGAGCCGGTGGTGGCACGCCTGCTGGCCGCCGATGCGCAGCTGCGCGAGCTGGAAGTACAGGGCGCGGCACTGGCCGACGCTTTCCTCGACATGACCCGGGAGGCCGCATGAACACGATGACCCGTACCGGCACTACACCCGCGCTCGCATCTGCCTGGCGCCAGGCGCTGCGTCCGTACCGCGCCGAGCTGGTGGCCGAACTGCGCCGTGCCTGGCGCACGCCGGCGTTCGCGGTGCCCTCGCTGCTGTTCCCGGTGCTGTTCTATCTGCTGTTCGGTGTGCTGCTGGGGCGTGGTCACGCACCGCTGTACCTGCTGGCCACCTACTGTGTGTTCGGCGCGATGGCCCCGGCCCTGTTCGGCTTCGGGGTGCAGCTGGCGCTGGACCGCGAAGGCGGCCTGTTGACCCTCAAGCGCGCGCTGCCGATGCCTGCTGCAGCGCCGCTGCTGGCACGGTTGGCGATGGCAGTGATGTTCGCGCTGCTGGTGGCTTCGCTGTTGATCGGCGCGGCGCACGCGCTGGGTGGCGTGCGGTTGCAGGCGCTGCAGGTGCTGCAGCTGATGGCGGTGGCCGGACTGGCCGCGTTGCCGCTGGGGGCGATCGGCCTGCTGATCGGCAGCCATGTCAGTGCCAGCGCGGCGCCGGCGATGGTCAACCTGGTCTACCTGCCGCTGGCCCTGCTGTCGGGCCTGTGGCTGCCACTGTCGGCGCTGCCTGTGCTGTTCTCGACGATGGCACCGCTGTGGCCGACCTGGCATCTGGCGCAGCTGGCGCTGCCGGTGGTCGGGCTGCCGTCGGCGGGCAGCATCAGGGGCCATCTGCTGGTGCTGCTGGCGGTCACGGTGGTGGCGCTGCTGTTGGCACGGCGTCGCCTGCGCCGGATCGGCTGAACTGGCATGATCGGCAACGTTCGTCCCCGCCTGGATCCTCCCGTGTCGTTGAGCTGGCTTGCGTCCCTGCTGCGCCCTGCGCCGGATTCGGCCGTGGCCGAACTGCTGCGACGTGGCAAGTCGCCCTGGAGCGGAGCGATCCACCTGCTGTGGTCGGTATGGATCTTCCTCACCCCGGTGCTCGGCAATGGCTTCACGCTGCGCTGGCTGCTGCTGACCCTGGCCAGCTATCCGCTGTTCCTGCTGCTCTATGCCAAGGTGATGCTGGCACCCCGGCACCATGGGTGGCGCTATGCGCTGGGCATGATCGTGCTCGCTCTGGTACTGCTGCCATGGTACCCGTCGGGTCTGAGCTACTTCGTGTTCGGTTGCGTGATGATCCGCATGAGCAGCCGTGGTGGTTGGTGGGTGTACCTGTTGCAGCTTACCGGGCTGAACCTGTTGTTCTGCGGTGCTGCGCTCTACTTCGGCTATCCGTGGCAAGCCATGGTGTGGATGCCGGCAGTGTCGTTCATTGTCGGGCTGGTGGTGAACGTGGAGGCCTTGAGCCAGCAGCGCGACGTTGCCCTGCAGCTGTCGCAGGACGAAGTGCGGCGGCTGGCGACAACTGCCGAGCGCGAACGCATCGGCCGCGACCTGCACGACCTGCTCGGTCACACCCTCTCGCTGATCACCTTGAAGCTGGAACTGGCACGCAAGCTGTACGACCGCGATGACGCGCGTGCACGGCAGGAGATCGGTGAGGCCGAGGCCATCGCCCGCGAAGCGCTGGCACAGGTGCGCAGCGCGGTGACCGGTATCCGTGCCAGCGACCTGGCCGGCGAACTGGCGTCGGCCCGTCTGCTGCTGGAATGCCAGCAGGTGCACCTGCAGTACACGACGCCACCGCCGATGCCGGTGGACGTGGAACGTGGACTGGCGCTGGTACTGCGCGAGGCCGCAACCAACATCGTGCGCCATGCGCAGGCGACCCGCGTGCAGGTGGATTTCATGCTGGAGGACCGACAGTTGGCGATGCAGATACGCGATGACGGACGCGGTGGCGTGCAGGCCGAGGGCAATGGGCTGTGCGGCATGCGCGAACGTGCGGCGGCGCTGGGTGGGCAGCTGACGCTGCAGTCGCCCCGCGGCGAAGGCACGCTGCTGACCGTGCGCGTGCCCTTGGGGGCCGCCACCATGCCGCTGTCCTCGGCATCGCCGGCACAGGGGGGACCCGCATGATCCGCATTCTGCTGGCCGAGGACCAGGCGATGGTGCGCGGCGCGTTGTCGGCGCTGTTGGGGTTGGAGCCTGATATCGAGGTGCTGGGCAGCGCGGCCGACGGCGAAGCTGCGTGGCGGATGCTGCAGCAGCTGAAGCCGGACATCCTGGTCACCGACATCGAGATGCCGGGCCTGTCCGGGCTGGAGCTGGCGCAGCGCATCGCCCGCCATGAGCTGCCGATCAAGGTGGTGATCGTGACCACCTTCGCCCGCGCCGGTTTCCTGCGCCGCGCGCTGGAGGCGGGCGTGCTGGGCTACCTGCTGAAGGACGCACCGGCCGAGAACCTGGCCGATGCACTGCGCAAGGTGAAACAGGGCATCCGTGCGATCGACCCGCAGCTGGCGCTGGATGCGTGGTCGCAGGCCGATCCGCTGACCGACCGCGAGCGCCGTGTGCTGCGTCTGGCAGGGGAGGGCCGAACCGCCAGCGAGATTGCCGAACAGCTGGGGTTGTCGCACGGTACGGTGCGCAATTACCTGTCCGAGTGCATCGGCAAGCTGGGCGTGGCCAACCGGATCGAGGCGTATCGGCTGGCGCGGCAGAAGGGGTGGTTGTAGGGGCGTGCGCCGACGCAGGTAGCGCCGGGCGCTGCCCGGCGGATCATTTCCGCGCCTGCGGAGAGGTGTCGCTTTCTTTGCTCGTGCAAAGAAAGTAACCAAAGAAACACGCCGCCAGAGCGCGAGCCGTCGCTACGCGACGGTTCCCTGCGCTTCTCGGCGAATCAGGGGACGGCGCCGAACTCGCTGCGCTCAGACACCGGCGCCTCTGCGCCCCTGATTCCCCTGCGATGCTTGGCTCGCTCAAGGCGGACCCAACGTCAAAGGAAAAAGCTGCACCCAGTAGATCCACGCCGCGCGTGGATGCTCTTGCTGTTGATCTTGATCTTCAAGTCCGCCTTCAAGCGAGCCGAGCACCGCAGGACCGGCGAGGGCGAAGAGGCGCGGGTGTCTGAGCGCAGCGAGTTCCCGCGCCGTCCCTCGACGGACCGAGGAGCGCAGGGCACCGGCGTGCGAAGCACGTCGGCTCGCGGCCGGCGGAGCGTTTCTTTGGTTACTTTCTTTGCGCGCAAAGAAAGTGACACCTCTCCGCAGGCGCGGAAACGATCCGCCGGGAACTCCCGGCGAACCCGATCAATCCTTCCCGCGCGCCATCGCCTGGAACACCCCATCGCGCCGCACCCACAGGTGGAACAGCGCCGCACCCACGTGCATCAGCACCGTTGCGAACAGCACGTAGGCCAGCAGACTGTGCGCATTACGCAACGCGGCGTACAGCGCCGGGGTGTGTGGCACGATCGGCGGCAGATGCAGGCCGCCCCACAGCACGATCGGGTACCCACCGGCCGACAGCATCGCCCAGCCGATCAGCGGCATCGCAAGCATCAGCGCATACAACATCCAGTGCGAGGCCTTGGCCGCCAGCACCTGCCAGGCGGGCAGGTCGGAAGGCAGCGGCGGCGGGCGATGGCGCAGCCGGTTGTACAGGCGCAGCAGCACCAGCACCAAGATGGCGATGCCCAGCGGGCGATGCAGATCGATCAGCATTGGCCGCAGGTGCAGCGAGGCAACCATGGTCACGCCGATGAACAACATGGCGATGATCATCAGCGCCATGGACCAGTGCAGCACCCGCGCCAGCAGGTTGAAGTGGCCGTTGCCGGTGCTCATCGTGCGGCCTCCTTCGGTTGTTCGACGTTGCCGGTGGCGCGCTCGCGTTCGCGGCGGTTGAAGGACTGCGAATACACCGCCGAGCGGGCGGCCAGGATCGGATCGTCACTGCCGCGCACGCCGCTGGGCAGGATCAGCGGATCGAAGTTGATCTGGCCGCACGCACCCTGTTCCTGCGACTGCATGCGGTCCAGGCTGAGTACGCCGGCTACCACCTGATCGCGCGACTCGGGCCACGGTACGGACGGATCATCGATGGCATCGCCAGGCTCGGCGGTAGTAACCACCAGGTTCCAGCGCACCGGGCCGCTGGCCAGGCGCTGCCGCAGTTCCTGGCTGAGGAAATCGACACTGGCCTGCGTGCGCGTTTCCGCATCCATTTCCACCACCGGCGCCTGTGGCTGCCAGCGCCAGCGCACCGCGCGCTTCTGGCCCTGCGCATTGGTAAACCAGAAGCTGTTGACGCTGTTGAAGGTGGTGTCGGCCCAACTACTTGTCCACGGTGCCGTCTTGGCCCACTGCTGGAACGCCTGCGCACTGGGGTACTTGGCCAGTACGGCGGCCATCTTCTGCGGGTCGGGCTTGCCGGTGGCCGGGTCGGGAATGGAAGCACGGGTTTGTTCGAAGAAGGCTTCGGCGTTGGGCACGGCGAAGAACGGGAAGCTGTTCATCGCCATCCGCCATTCCTGGCCGTCATCGCTGACCATCTGCACCGCCAGGCTGCGTACGCGTGCGGTGTTGTCGGCGCCGTAGGGATCACCGCCGCCGATCGACAGGCGGCCCATCACCGGTACGCGTGGCTGCGAGAACACGCGGGCGCTGGACAGGGTAGGGGCTTGCGCGCTGGGTTCGAACCAGCCGCTCACGCAGATGCCCTTGCTGTGCGCGCGTCGGAAGCCCGGATGGGCCGGGCCGGTGGCCTCGATGGTGTCGGTGAAGCGCTGCGCGGTCAGGCGGTCGCCGATCCAGCCGGCCAGCCAAGCGAACGCCAGCGCGATGCCACCCAGAATGAGCGCGATCAGTGCGATCCAGGGCAGCGGCGAATGCGTGCGCGGTGTGCCCGGCGTCTGGCCGGAGCGGGTGTAGCGGAAGAGCGACATGGTCGGAGTCCTGCCTTCACGGAGCGTGTGGGTGGTCGACCCACACATCCTCGCAGAACCCGGCCGGGCCCGAAATTCAATTTTTCGTCAGATTTTCCGGGGACGGCGTGCCGACCAACGGTCGGCACCCACCCGATCAGCTATAGCGCTGCTTCAGCATTGCCCACGCCGAACGCAGCGCCAGCGCTTCGCCACCGGCCGGACGGCCCGGGCGTTCACCGTCGTTCCAGGCGTACACGTCCAGATGCGCCCAGCGCTGGCCGTCTTCCAGGAAGCGTTCCAGGTACAGCGCGGCGGTAACCGAACCGGCCATGCGCGAGCCGGCGTTGGCCAGATCGGCGATGCCACTGGTCAGGTAACGCAGGTAGGGGCGCCACAGCGGCATGCGCCAGACCGGGTCGCGGGTCGCATCACCAGCCTGCAGCCATTGCTGCGCCACGCTGTCGTCATTGCTGAAGAGCGCCGGCAGATCCGGGCCAAGCGCGATGCGCGCGGCGCCGGTGAGGGTGGCGAAGTCCAGCACCAGGTCCGGTTTCTGCTCGCTGGCGAAGGTCAGTGCATCGCACAGGATCACGCGGCCTTCGGCGTCGGTGTTGTCGATCTCCACGCTCAAGCCCTTGCGGGTGGCGATCACTTCGCCCGGGCGGAAGGCATCGGGACCGATCGCGTTTTCCACTGCCGGCACCAGCAGGGTCAGCCGTACCGGCAGCCCGCGTGCCATCACCAGGCCGGCCAGGGCCAGGGCATGCGCGGCGCCGCCCATGTCCTTCTTCATGTTGCGCATGCCGTCGGCCGGCTTGATGTCCAGGCCGCCGGTATCGAAGCACACGCCCTTGCCGACCAGCACCAGTGCTGGATCGGTGTCCTCGCCCCAGCGCAGCACGACCAGGCGCGGGGCGCGGTGCGATGCGCGGCCCACGGCGTGGATGGCCGGGAAATTCTGCTTCAGCAGTTCGTCGCCGGTGATCGCCTCGACCTGCGCGCCATGCGCATCGGCCAGCGCGCGTGCGGCATCTTCCAGCTGCTGCGGACCCATGTCTTCGGTCGGGGTGTTGACCCAGTCACGCACGCGCAGGCTGGCGGCGATCAGGTCGGCCACTTCGCCGGTCGGCTCAGCCACCAGGCGCGCCGGCGCACGGTGGCGCTTGCGATAGCGGTCGAAGCGGTAGCTGCCCAGGCCCCAGCCCAGCTGCAGCAGCGCCAGTTCGGCGGCCGGCAGTTCGCTGGCCAGCTGCCACACGCTGCCTTCCGGCAGGGCATGCGGGGCATGCGAATAGCTGTAGGCATCGGCACGATCACCGACACCGATCACCGCTCCGGCCAGGCCATCGGCGCCGGGCAGCAACGCCGTGGTGAAGGCACCGGCGGTGAAGCCCTGCGACGCCAGCCATGCCCGGGTGGCGGCCGGCTGGCCGTCCTTCCAGACCGCGAACTGCTCGCGGTCCAGCACGTACAGCGGCAGCGCTGCGGCGGTGTCGGCAGTGAAACCAGTGATCTCGCTCATGCGTCAGGTACTCCGGGGTGCGGCAGCGTCGAGGTTGGCATCCAACCAGTCGGCCAGGCCGGTGAGGGTGTCGAACTGCAGGTCCGGCTGCAGTTGCGGATGGGTCCAGGTGGCTGCTTCGCGGTTGATCCAGCAGCCGCGCAGGCCGGCGGCGATCGCCCCGGCCACATCCATTTCGGCGTGGTCGCCGACGTGCAGTACCTGTGCCGGCGCAACACCCAGGCGGGTGCAGGCGGCGTGGAAGATGCTCGCCTCCGGCTTGGCCGCGCCGTGTTCGCGCGCGCCCAGCTGGAAGGCGAAATGATGGGCCAGGCCGATCCGCTCCAGATCGGCATTGCCGTTGCTCAGCGCTGCCACCGGCACCCGCGCGGCAATCCGCGCCAGCGCATCGATCGCATCGGGGTAACACTCGACCTGGTTGCGCGCGGCGAAGAACACTTCATACGCCGGCTCCAGCAGCTCCAGGCTGGCACCACTGGAGTGCAGCGCTTCGTGCAGGGTCAGCCGGCGCAGTGCGCTCAGGTCGTGGTGGAGGTGCGGATGGGCGTGGTACAGGCGCTCGCGCAGTTCGCGCATCGCCGCCACCGGATACATCGCGGCCGTGGCGGGGCTGTGTTCGCGCATCCACTCGTGCAGGACTAGGTCGATGCGGGCGCCGATCGGAGCGAACGGCCACAGCGTGTCGTCAAGGTCGAGGGTGATGGCTTGGACGGGGAAATTCACCCCGCCATTCTACCCCTGCCCGCGCGGGCTTTCATTCCAGCAGCCGCGCCCAGCCCTGCATGCCGTCCAGCCGCGCCAGCACCAGCTTGATGCATACCAGCAGTGGCACCGCCAGCAGCAGCCCGATCATGCCCCAGGCCCAGCCGAACACCATCAGCGCCAGGATCAGCACCAGCGGCGACAGCTTCATGCGCCGGCCCAGCACGATCGGGGTCACCATCTGTCCCTCCAGGGTGTGCAGGGCCAGGTAGGCGGCCGCCGGCAGCAGCGCCTGCAGCGGGTCGCGGAATTCCACGAAGCCCATCAGCAGCATCAGCGCCACGCCGATCAACGGACCCACATACGGCGCAAAATTCAGCAGTGCGGCCACCGTGCCCCACAGCAGCGCTTCCTGCAGGCCGATGCCGAGCAGCATCAGCACGCCGGCGAACACCAGCCCGACCAGGGTGTTTATCACGCTGATGGTCAGCACGTAACGCGAGACCTCGCGCTCGATTGAACGCAGGATGTCCGTGGTGAAGCGCTGCTGCTGGCGATTCGGGAACAGGGCGATCGCCGCGCGCTGCAGGCTCTGCCCGTAGATCATGAAGAACAGGGTCAGCAGCACCACCGCCAGCACCGAGGCGGCCAGTCGCGGCGCACGGGTCAGCATGCGGTACGGGTCGTCGAGCTGGGTGCGGATCACCTGCACCTTGCGGTTGCTGTCACCACCGGCCACGCGGGCGAAGTTTTCCGCAGCCTGGTTGGCCTGCTGCACCGGTTTGGTCAGGTCCTGCACCTGGCGAGCGACCTTGCGCAGCTGCTGCGGCGCTTCCTGCGCCCACTCCATCGCCGGCCCGATCAGCTGCACGGCCAGCGATCCGGTCACGCCCAGGCCGGCGCCAAGGATCAGCAGCGCGCCCAGCGCACGCGGAATCCACAGCTTCTGCAGCAGGCGCAGGATCGGATTGCCGACCAGCGCGAAGAACATCGCCAGCAGCACCGGCAGGATGATGTCCTGCGCGGCCCACAGCGTGTAGCCCACCGCCAGGGTTGCCAGCACCACCAGCGACATCGGTCCGCGCGGGCGCGATGCGGGCGGCAGCGGTGCGTCGGGCTGTTCGGGGTCGGCCGGTGACGGGGACAGGAGTGACTCGCTCATCGACGCATCAACCGGAAAGGGGAGCGCATTATCCGCCGGCCGCGATCGGCGCGGCGGATTTCGTGGATCAACGTTCGGACAGCTCGGTGGCGGCTTCGGCCGGGCGCGGTTCGCGCACTTCCGGTTCCGGTGCTGCCTGCGGCTGTGGTGCTGGGGCCGGTCGAGCGCCCGCCGCCGATGCTGCGGCATGTGCCTGTTCGCTGGCGTCGTCGGCTTCTTCGGCTGCATCGTCAGCGGTGGCCGCCGCCTGTGCTGCCATCGCCGTGGCGAACGCGGCCTGCGCACTGGCGAACAGGTTCGAGACCGAACCCACCATCTGCAACCAGCGGGCACCGTTGACCTTGCCCGGGACTTCCAGTTTGCCGGCAATGAAGCCACCGGCGAGGCCGACCACCACGATGCGCAGCGGCGACCAGCCTTTTCGCCAGACGTCGCTGAGCGTGGACCAGTGGTCCTGGGTTTCGACCAGTCGCACGGTCACCACCTGTTCGCAGCGTTTGACCCGCCGCTGCAGCGCACCGAACTTCATGGCTTGCCCTCAGGCAGCTGCACATCGGCATCGGGATCGTCTTCGCTGGGCTCGTCGAACAGGCCCAGGCGTGACAACTGGCGCCGGGTGGCGTGCATGCCGGTGTGGTGGAAGAAGTAGGACACCCGCCAGATCGCATAACCGGTGACGGCCAGGCTCAGCAGCGAGGTGATCAGAAGGGCCTGCAGCCAGCTCAGGCCCCAGCTCTGCAGCAGGGCGATGAGGGTAGCGGCCATCAGCAGCCAGGCCGAGGCACCGAATACGATCGCCACGCCGGCCCAAGCCAGCGCACGGCCGAACGCGCTGCGCGCCAGCGCGAAGTCGGCCGAGGCCAACCGGCGCAGCGAACGCAGCGAATGCTTGGCCGAATCGGCGGCGGCACGACCGGCCGCGCCGACCTGACGGATGCTCTCATCCAGCGGCGGGGTGGCCGCTGGATCAGGGGTTTGCGCGTTGTCTTCGCTCACGCCGCGGCTTACTTGTCGCTGCTGCCGCGGGCCAGCTTGGCAATGATCCAGCCGGCAGCAAAGGCGACGCCGAACGAGGCCAGCGGACGTTCACGGATCAGCTCAGCGGCGCTGTCGATCAGGTCCTTGCCCTTGTCCATCAGTGCGTCGACCTGTTCCTTGGCGGCGGCACCACCGAACTCGGCGGCAGCCAGGCCGGACAGCGCGCTGTCGGACAGTTCAGCCTTGACGTTGGCCTTGCCGATACGCAGTTCGTCGCCGGCTGCGCCGGTTGCGCCCTTGATCGCACCGCCGGCGGCCGACGCGGCCTGCTTCAGGTGGGAACCGGCTTCACCCAGGTGTTCCTTCAGGTTCTCGGTATTGGTGGGGCTCATCGAATCACTCCTGTTGCGATGGGGGAACGGGTGTCGGCGGTGCCGACCTGGACTGACAGCAATAGCATTGCCGGGGTATAGGGGGTGTTACGGCAGGGCGATCACCGCATCACGAGCTGGCCCTGCTGCTGGCCATTGTTGCGCAGCACGCGTACCACCAGGGTCGGCGGGCGCTGCTGGAAGTTGGCGCGCCAGCTGGCCAGGTCGGCGAATTCGCCCACCGTGGCATCGGTGATGATGTCGCCCTGCTGCAGGCCGTTGGTGGCCGCGCGGCTGCCGCGCTTGACCTCACTGACCAGCACGCCGCCGACTCCGGACTGGCGCAGTGACTCGGGCAGATCGACGAAGGTGGCCCCGGTCAGGCGTGGGTCCAGGCTCTCGCCGGTGACCGCGCGCGCCTGTTCCTTCAGCGTTGCCTTGATCTGCAGTGGCTTGCCTTCGCGGCGTACGTCCAGCGTCAACGCGCTGCCGACCGCGGCCAGGCCTTCCACGTTGTGCAGGGCCTCGGCGCTGTCCACGCGCTGGCCATTGGCCGAGACCACCACGTCGCCCGGCTTCAGGCCGGCAGCGGCGGCGGCCGAACCGGCCAGCACGCGGGTGATCAGTGCGCCACGGGTTTCGCCCAGGCCCAGGCCCTGCGCGATCTGCGCGGTCAGGTTCTGGCTTTCCACGCCCAGCGTGCCGCGCACCACGACGCCGTGCTTGACCAGCTGGTCGACCACGCTGCGCGCCAGGTTGGACGGAATCGCCAGGCCCAGGCCGATGTTGCCGGCCATGCTGCCCTGCGGGTTGAAGCTGGCGGTATTGATGCCGACCAGCTGGCCCTGCAGATCGACCAGTGCGCCACCCGAGTTGCCCGGGTTGATCGACGCGTCGGTCTGGATGAAGTTCTGGTAGCCCAGCCCGCGGATGCCGCTGCGGCCCACCGCCGAGACGATGCCCGAGGTGACCGTCTGGCTGAAGCCGAACGGATTGCCGATCGCCACTACGAAGTCGCCCACCCGCAGCTGGTCGCTGTTGCCGAGCTTGATGTCGGTCAGGTTCTGCGCCGGGATGCGGATCAGCGCGATGTCGGTATCGCGGTCCGAACCGAGGAACTCGGCCTTGACCGTGCGCCCGTCGGCCAGTGTCACCTGTACGTCATCGGCGTTGTCGATGACATGGTGGTTGGTCAGTACCAGGCCCTCCTTGGCGTCGATGATCACGCCCGAGCCCAGCGACTCGTTGATGCGTTCCTGCGGGATGTCCGGGAACAGGCGGCGGAAGAACGGGTCGTTGAAGAAGGGGTTGCGCACGCGAACCACCTGCTTGGTGTTGACGCTGACCACCGCCGGCATCGCCTTCTCCAGCATCGGTGCCAGCGACGGTACCGCTTGCCCGGCCACCGAGGCCGGCAATGCAGCGGTGGTCGGCACGACCGCCGGCAGCGGTGCGGCATCGGCCCGGTTGTCCAGGTGCGCATTGATGCCGGTGGCAACGAAGCCACCGAAGGCGGCGGCGATTGCGAGCGTGAGCAGGGTGGGAAGCGGTCGCATGGGAGTCGGTTCGCTGGCGTGGATGGGGACGGTTCGGCCCTACGGTAAAACATGCTGAATGAGTGTGTCGCGATCTGGATAAATGCGCCATGAAAACCATAGGCCGCGAAGGGGGGGCGGAGGATGGCAACAAGGCTGTGGCGACGCCCGCAGGGGCGATTCCTGCACCACCGAAGACCATCGCACGGCGCGTGGACACAGACTGATACTTGCGCAGTTCCGCGCAACAGGGCGCCGCAATGCGTCACAGCGCGCACTGGACGCTGCATCCGTTCAACGGCACGCAACGGCCATCCTCGACCACGCGGTCGATGTGGCGTAGTCCTTAAAAAAAGGGGTTTCCTGTAAACCCGCCACTGCTGCAGCAGTGGCGGGCTACACCATTGCCGTCGCATCAGATGCGATTGCTGGTGCGTGCCCCGTTCCACGATCGTCAATGTCGGTATAGCATCGCCCCGTTTTGATACTTAAGGCCCCCAGGAGGGCAACATGAGCAACGGTAATGGTGTGTCGGTCGTGACCGACGCCGTCGAGAACGTCAAAGAAACCGCCACCAACGTTGGCGAGACCATCGCCCACGCCGCCGAAGACGCCGTGAAGTCGGTCAAGAAGACCGTCAAGCGCGCCACCAAGGCTGCCGGTACCCGCGTTGCCAAGGCCAAGAAGGCTGTGGCCAAGGTCGAGAAGACCGTTGCCAAGAAGGCCGAGAAGGCCGCCAAGTCGGTCGGCAAGACCGTTGCCAACGCCAAGAAGAAGCTGGAAGCGGCCAAGAAGAACGCCAAGGCCGAAGCCGCTGCCCTGAAGAAGGAAGTGGCCAAGAAGAAGGCAGCTGCAGGCAAGGCTGTGACCAAGAAGGCCGCCGCTGCCAAGAAGACCACCAAGGCCGCCACCAAGGCTGCCGGCAAGAAGGTCGCTACCGTGAAGAAGGCCGCCACCAAGAAGGCTGCCGTCGCCAAGAAGACCGTTGCCAAGAAGACCGTTGCCAAGAAGACCGCGGCCGCCAAGAAGGTTGTCGGCAAGAAGGTCGCCACCGCCAAGAAGGCCGTGGCCAAGAAGACCGTCGCCGCCAAGAAGGTCGCTGGCAAGAAGGCCGTGGCTGCGAAGAAGGTTGTCGGCAAGAAGGTTGCCGCCACCAGGAAGGTCGCCACCAAGAAGACCGCCGTCGCCAAGAAGGTTGTCGGCAAGAAGGCTGCCGTCGCCAAGAAGGCCGTCGGCAAGAAGACCGCCGCTGCCAAGAAGGTGGTCGGCAAGAAGGCCGCCGTTGCCAAGAAGGCAGTTGGCAAGAAGGTTGCCGCCACCCGCAAGACGGTTGCCAAGAAGGCTGCCCCGCTGAAGAAGGTCGCCGCCAAGAAGGCGCCGGCCAAGAAGACCGTGCGCAAGGTCGCCAAGCGCAAGTAATCGGGAGGCCCCCTGTTGTATGTTGTGACGGGGGGCCTACTTGCAACTGGGTTGAATTGGTGGAAGGTGTCAATTAGAGCGTTTCAGTGCATGTAAGTTTTTCGGCGACTCATGCCCACTGACTGCAATAAGCACAGGGAAGGCATTGAATGGACTACCAAGATGAGTTGGTGAAGGCAGTTCTATCAGTTTCCGCGAAGGAGGCTGTGTCAAGGCTTGTAAAAAAGCTGGGTGGTAGAGCTAAGGCTGAAGTTGATCAGGAACTCGTCCAGTCGCGGTTGGCTCTATATGCTTCGCGACTTCTTCATGTCAAAACTCTTCTCGCGCCAGAGAATCTGACCTCGCTTTCACAGTTCTATTGCGTGCCTCGTGTCTCCGGTCCGCTATACAAAAATCGTCCCAAAAGCGTTGACGACTTTAAGCATGACCATATATTGATTGAGGGAGTGGCCGGACAAGGAAAGTCAATGCTGTTGCGCCAGCTTTGTGCGACAGCGATTCTGGAAGAAGGAAAAATTGGGCTATTCGTCGAGCTTCGGAGATCCGATAAGTCTAAGCCGCTTGCCTCGGCTATCCTTCAGGACCTTAGGAACTTTGGGCTTCCAGGGAATACGGAGGGTCTTAAGGCTCTCTCCGTGGGGCGCGATGTGGTTGTGTTTCTGGATGGATTTGACGAATTAGACCAGAAAATGGCGGAGAAGATTGATAGAGATATTGCCTATATCACGTCAACGTTCCCGTACGTCCGTCTGTTCGTAACATGCCGCCCTCATGTTGGATTGGCCGGCAGCCCTGATCTGCAAGTCTGCAAGATCGAAAGATTAAATCATCAAGATGTCAGGCAGCTCGTAGCAAAGCTATGTGGAGATGACTCGCTTTCAGGCTCTCTAAATGTTGCTCTCGCGGCTCATAAAGGTAATGCCCTGAAGCTTCTGGAGACGCCGTTGCTGGTGACTCTGCTTGTGGCGCAGTACAGGCAAACGCAGCAATTGCCTGAGCAGCTCGCAGAATTCTACGACAACATTTTCCCTGTTCTATTTGAGCGGCATGATAGCTTTAAAACGCCTTTTGTCAGATATCGACGAATGGGTTTGACGACTCTTTCGTATAGGAAGGTCTTTCAAAAGTTCTGTTTTGCCAGCATGTTCGCGGGTGAGTTGACTGTAGATAGAGCTCTTAAGCTGTCTGATTGGGCCTTGGAGCGAGCGGGGGTTAGGGGCGATTCCCAGGATTTTCTGTTGGATGTTGCTGACACCTCGTCGCTTGTCTCTCTGGAGGGTAAGTGTTGGCATTTTATACATACGAGTATTCAAGAGTATTATGCGGCATCGCATCTTCTTGCTGGAGATGACGTGGAGCTTAGTGAGGGGGCGAGCAGATTAATGAAGGCGGAGGCGCCTGCATCTGTTGCTCAAGTATTTAGATTCGTTTCCGAAATAAATGAAGATAGGTTTTGGAAATTTGTGGAGCTTCCAAGAAGGAGGAGGCTCTGTGATCCGCTCTCGTCAACTTCAATTTTAACTCCAGAGGCGATGAGTGAGTGGCTGATCGTTAGATTGTCTTCAGTAAGCTGGGACTCCAATAAGATTGAGGGTTTCAGGTCAATGGCGTTGCGTATTAACGATGATGAGATTGATTTGATTAGGTTGCTCGTGCCGACGTCGAACGATCTTTGCCTTTGGGCTGATTTAGATCTTAGGCGATCAGATGTCTTGGGTCGGGTGTCGACCGAAGAGCCTATGAAGTCGCGCCTCCGCAAGGAGTTGACTTCTAGAATTCAGGGAATTCAAATGTTGCTGCGCGAATCGGAGGAGCGGGTTTCCTTGATTAAGACGAGCGAAAGCGAATCGCTTAACTTTCTTGAAGGATTGTTGGGCGGGGCCAAGTAGTAGGAATCTCTAATCATGCGCGGTATCGACTTCAGTTCCTGGCAGGGCGTGCTGTCCACGCTGGCCGGCCTGGTCCTGATCACTCTGCTGGGCGTGGGTGTCCGCCTGCTGGTGATGCAGACCCTGCAGCAGCGACGTGAGCGCGAGAACCGGCAGATCAACGAGCGGCTACGCACCTTGATGGCCGCCTACAAGACCTTGGGCGGCTCGTTCACCGGCGAACTGGGGGTGGATCCCAGCCATCGCCGCGACCTGCGCCAGCGCGAAGAGGCGGAAGGCATTGCCGAGCCGCGTTCGGATCGCACGCGCCGCATCCGCGATGCCGTCGAGGCCGCGCTGTCGGACATCCTGCTGCTGGGCACCGACGAACAGGTGCGGCTGGCCGCGCGCGCGGCCAACGAACTGGCACAGGGGCGACCGGTGCACACCCACGAACTGGTGGTCTCGCTGCGTGACTTCGTACGTGAAGCGCTGGACCTGGCGCGGATCCCCGCCGACCTGCTGATTCCACCACAGGGGCCGACCCAGCCCGGCGCCAGCGGCGGCGGCAAGGGCCGCAATGACGGAGATGCCAAGGGCGGTCGTGCGGGTGGCGGTGGTGGCGGTGGCGGAATGGGTGCCGGCATGGGTGGGCTTGGCGCCGGTGCTGCACTGGGTGCCGGCCATGCTGCCGCCAGCGATGAAACGGACGCGCGCTGAGCGCGCCCGCCGAGCCCTGCGCTGAGGTCAGCGCTTCAGTTCGTAGATTGGCACGAAGCCGCCGTAAATCATCCGCGCGCCGTCGAACGGCATCGGGTTCTTGGCCGGATCCATCCGCGGGTCTTCCATCATCTTTGCCATGCCGGCGTCCCGGGTCGGCTTGTCCGGCCATTCGATCCAGGAAAACACCACCGTCTCTTCCGCCGTGGCCTTCACTGCGCCGAAGAAGTCGGTGGTCTTGCCGTGTGGCACGTCGTCGCCCCAGCACTCGACCACGCGCAGCGCGCCGTACTCGATGAAAACGGGATCCCCTGTGCGTGCATGGGCGAGGAACTTCTCTTTGTTGGCGGTGGGCACCGCCAGGACGAAACCATCGATGTAGCTCATTGCCTGCCTCCGGATGGACCGTGCCGCATGCACGGCCTTCAAGTACCCGACGAACCAGGGCGTCGGGGATCGACATCCTGTGTGCGCCTGTTCAGCCCGGGCCACCGGGCAGCGGCGCCAGCACCGTATCCGGCGGCTGCTGGCCGGCCAGGTGGCGCACGAAGTAGTCCCACATGCGGTGCGTGTAGGTGGCGTCGTTGCGGAACAGTTCGTGGTCCTGCCGGGCCAGGTACAGCAGGTCGTAGCTGCGCTGGGCCTTGTTCAGGGCGGCGGCCAGCTGCAGGGTCAGCGCCGGTGGCGCGTTCTCGTCCAGTTCGCCATAGACCAGCAGAAGATGCCCGCGCAGGTTGCCGGCCAGTGCCGCATTGTCAAGCCCGGCAAAGGGCGCCGGCACGCCATCGGCCATGGCCGTAGCTGGCAGCACGCCACCGAACAGCCGGTCCATGCCGTGCAGCGCGCCGCCGTACATGCCCTGGAAATTGTGGCTGCCGGCCGAGGCCACGCCCACCTTGTAGAACGCCGGGTAGCGCAGCAATGCACGCGCCGCGCTGTAACCGCCGAACGAATGCCCATAGATGCCGACCCGCTGCAGGTCGATGCCCGGGTAGCGTTTGCCCAGCTGGCGCAGCGCGGCCACATGGTCATCCAGCTGCACATCGGCGGCGCGCAGGAAGCTGCTGTCATGGAACGCCTTGTCGCGGCCACCGGTGCCGCGCGCATCGATGCTGACCACCACGAAGCCGAGTTCAGCCAGGCTGGCGCGTGACACCGGATTCAAGGCAGATACCGCCTCGGCGTAGGTCACCGGCGCATTGCTGATGAAGGAACCACCGTACACCGCGTCGATCACCGGGAAGCTGCCGTCATCGCGATAGTCACGGGGCAGGTAGACGGTGGCGAAGATCGGCGTGCGCCCATCGGCGGCCAGCAGCCGCTCGCGCCGTGGTGGGCGCCAACCGGCAGCAACGATCGCGCTGTCATCGGCTGTTTCCAGCACCATCACTTCACGGCCGTCATCGCTGGCCCGCAGCACGGTGCGTGGTGGCTGGTCGAGACGGGAAACGGTATCCACCAGATAGCCGCCGCCAGGCGACAGCGCCCGCGGCGCGCGTGCCCCGAACAGCGCGCCGGTACCGGCATCGGCCATGTGGTCGTTGCCATCAGCGGTCAGGGGCTGGATCGGACCGCCCTGCAGCGATACCCGGTACAGGCCGCGCACGTAGGGGTCGCCACCGTCGACGCCACCGGCGCTGAAGTACGCCCAGCCACCCGCAGCGTCCACACCCAGCAGGTCACGCACCACCCATCTGCCGCGGGTGAGCTGGCGCAGCACTTTGCCGTCGGACAGGCGCACCCGGTACAGATGGCCCCAGCCATCGCGCTGCGAGAACCACACGGCGGTGTCCTGCCCGGGCAGGATGGCCACCGCGGGCCGGTTGTAGGAATACACGTTGAGCTGCAGGCGAGTGTCGCTGGCTTCTTCCAGAACCGTGCGCAATGCACCGCTGTTGGCATCGACCTCCACCAGGCGCAGCCTGCGCGGTGTGCCGAAGTGCGCGATCACGGCATACAACCGATCACCGTCCCAACCCAGGATGCCGGCCTCACTGAGCGTGTTCCAGCCCTCGGGCAGCACGATGTCATGCTGCCTGCCGCTGAGGATATCGATCACATACAGGCTGTCGCGGACCTGCTGTGCATCGCCCAGCACCCCCAGCTTCACGGTATGCACACGTGGCCGCGCGCTGTGGGTCGGGCTGCTTTCCAGATAGGGGTAGTCCTGCAGCGCGCGTTCGTCGTAGCGGATGCCGGCCACGTAGCGCCCATCCGCTGACCAGCCGACCGCGAACGGGCGCACCGGCATCCGGCCCTGACGGCGTGGAATGCCGCGCAGGGTGAAGTCCGGCAGTACGCCATAGCCATGCCCGGCCTCACCGCCGTGGGTCAGTACCTGCGGCGCCGTTCCAGAGCGCTGCAGCCACAGATTGTGATCACGTACCTGCAGCCAGGCGTCACCGCCGGGCGAAGGCAATGCATCGGCTGGCGGCGACGGCTGCGGTGCGGCCGTGCACTGCAGGCGTGGCCATTGGCAGTTGATTGCCGCCTCGCCGTTGAACTGCAGGCGCAGGCCATCATCCAGTACCTGCACACTGTTCAAGCGCAGGCGTGGCCCGCCGGCACCGAGAGGTGCTACTGCAGCGTCCAGCGCAGCGGGTTCGAACAGGATCTGGCGCGTAGCCTGGGCTGGATCGACCAGTATCGCCTGGCGCCGGCCCTGCGCGTCTTCGCGTTCGTACCAGAACCGCCCATCGGCCAGCCAGTGGGGCAGCACCGAAGCATTGCGCAGCGCACCGCGCAGATGACTGTCATGCACGCGTTCGGCGCTCTGGTAGTCAGCCGCCTGCAGCGCGTGCGCAGCGTGGATTGGAAACAGGAGGGCAGCGCAGGCCACGAGGGCGGCGCGGACAGGCATCAGCAGCGGATCGGAAACGTGCAAGGCAACCTCCTGTTGCAATCGACGACGAATCACAAATGCACGCGCGCCGCGCGCGTATGCCAGACGCAGCCTGAATCAAGCCAAAAAATTCAGCAATGCGAAGACCGCTGTTTTCAGGGAGCGTTGTGGCGAATAACGGAGAATTTACATTCCCGATGCGATGGCGCTCTGGCGCTGCTGCACACCATAAGAAAGTAAAGGTGTACCCCCATGAAGAATTCGCTGATTGCTCTGGCTCTGGCCGCTGCCCTGCCGTTCACCGCCTCGGCTGCTGAGAACCTGTCCTACAACTACGCCGAAGCCGACTACGCCAAGACCGACATCGACGCGTTCAAGGCCGACGGCTGGGGCGTGAAGGGTTCGTACGGCTTCCTGCCGAACTTCCACGCTTTCGGTGAGTACAGCCGCCAGGAAATCGACCACACCAACATCAAGCTGGACCAGTGGAAGATCGGCGCCGGCTACAACGTTGAAATCGCTCCGACCACCGACTTCGTTGCCCGCGTTGCTTACCAGAAGCGCGACCAGAAGCACGGCCTGGACTTCAACGGCTACAGCGCTGAAGCCGGTATCCGCACCGCCTTCGGTGCCCACGCCGAAGTCTACGGCATGGTCGGCTACGAAGATTTCTCGAAGAAGCACGGCATCAATCCGGAAGGCCAGTGGTACGGCCGCCTGGGTGGCCAGGTCAAGCTGAACCAGAACTGGGGCCTGAACGGCGAGCTGAAGATGAACCGCGACGGCGACAAGGAATACACCGTCGGCCCGCGCTTCAGCTGGTAATTGCTGGCTCGGCGCGCCCGCGCGCTGAAGATGCCTCGACAGGCCCGGCTCATGCCGGGCCTGTTGCGTTGTGACGACCCGAAACCGCAGCTGAGCATGTTCCGGGGCCGCTGCTGCGTTGCAATAAATTGGATTCCGCTGCTCCCGGCGCGGGCCTACGGTGGGCGCTTCGTACCGTCGGATCCATGTGATGCCGCCTGCCGTTCCCGCTCTGCCCCTCGATCGGCCCCGCCGCCTGGCAATGCTGGCGCCGCATCCCGTGCTGCGTCTGGGGGTGGAGGTGGTGCTTTGCCAGCACGGTGGCGTGCAGGTCTGTGGCAGCTTCACCCGCGAAGGTGATCTGCTCGATCTGCTGCAGCGCCAGCCAGATGGCATCGACCTGTTGCTGATCGACCTGCTGGCGCCGTGCGGACCCGAACAGGGTCTGTCCCTGTTGCGGCTGTTGTCACGGCGCTGGCCGCTGCTGCCGGTGCTGGTGCTGTCTGCGCACTGCAATGCCAGTACGGTGACCATAGCGATGCAGGCCGGCGCGCGCGGCTTTCTGTCCAAGGGAACCACGCCGGAGATGCTGCGGCGCGCAGTTGACGTACTGGCCCGTGGCGGCCGCTTCGTGCCACCGGAGTTGCGTACGCAGTTGAGCCGATCGCGCATGCGGCGCACACCGGCGCCGGTGCTCACGCCCTTGAGCCGACGTGAGCGCGAGGTGCTGCGGCTGGTCCTGCAGGGCTGCACCACCGGGGAGGTGGCGCGGCGCTTCGGGCGCACGGCCAGTACCGTCAGCACGCAGAAGCGGACCGCCTACGAGAAGCTGGGCATCCACAGCGATGGTGAGCTGTTCCGCATCCGGCACCTGCTCGATTGCGGATGAGCGGGCCTATTCGCCCTGGTACTGCTTCTCTTCCACCAGCGCCGAACCGGCCACGCGGTTGATTTCGTTTTTCACCTGCACGCGCTCGCCATTGGTGCCATAGACACCGCGTGCCAGCTGGATGAAGGTATCGTCGAACACCTGGGCCGCTTCCTTGTCGCGCAGCTGGTCCTGGATGTCCCACATGCGCTCGTTGATGGCCTTCAGCTGCTGCTTCAGCACGGCCAGCGCCGGCTGTGCCTGCAGCTGCTGCTGCAACAAGGGCAGCAGGCCGTCCAGTTCGGTGCGCACGTTGCTCAGCTTGGCGGCATCGTCGATGCGCTCGGCCTTGATCTCGAGAATGGTGATCTTGTCGATCAGCTCGCCGATCGATACCGGGGTCAGGATGGCGTCCACGCGGTTGGTTCCTGGAAACAGGGCGCCATGATACCGCGCTGATGGCATGTGGCCCCGATCCGCGGATTTACGCCGAATTTGCGCCACGGGCCCGGCAGCACCCTCGATCCGTTACGGCCACCACCCCGACACTGCGTTCCCGGCGGCGTGACCGCCTTCGACGAGGAACACAGTGCAGTGAACAGCAAGGGGATGACGGCGGCCGTGGTGGCCGCCCTGGCAGGGCTGCTCGGGATCGGCAGCGCGCAGGCACAGGTGCAGGTCAGTGGCAGTGCCGCATTGACCAGTGACTACGTGTGGCGCGGCAGCTCGCAGAGCGACGGCGACCCGGCGGTGCAGGCCGGCGCGAAGGCCTCGATCCCATCGGGCTGGTACGCCAGCGTGTGGGGTTCCAACGTTTCGTTCAAGCCGGACAACGGCGCGCGCAGCGAGTTCGACCTGGTGGCGGGCTGGTCCGGCGCGCTGGCCCCGGACTGGACGCTGGATGCCAACCTGACCCGCTACATGTACCCGGGCACTGGACGCGCGCTGGACTGGACCGAACTCAATACCAGCGTGACCTGGAAGCAGCGCGCCTGGTTGCAGGTCGCCCATTCCAACGACGCGCTGGCGGGCGGCCATCGCGGCACCTATGCCCAGTTGGGCGTGCGGGTACCGCTGCACGAGCGCTTCCGCCTGGAAGCGGCGGTGGGCCAGTACTGGCTGGCCACCGCGCAGGGGCCGGACTACCTGCATGGCCAGATCAGTGCCATTGCCACGCTGACCCCTGCATGGGAGCTGCGCGCCACCGTGCATGACACCGACAACGCAGCCAAGCGACTGTTCCCGGGCAATGCCGGTGGACGGTGGGAACTGGCGCTGCAGGGCAGCTTCTAGTTCGGCGACACCGCCTGGCGCGCGCGCAGCGCGCCGGGCAGCCACAGCAGCAGGGCCAGCACGGCCACCGCAGCACCGGCCACGCAGACGCCGGTCCAGCCGAAGCGCTGGTAGACCTGCGCCGACAGCAGCGAACCCAGCGAACCGCCGATGAAGTAGCCGGTCATGTAGCCGGCATTGAGGCGGTTGCGTGCCGCAGGCTGCAGCGCATAGATCAGGTTCTGGTTGCTGACGTGCAGCAGCTGTGCGGCCAGGTCCAGCACTACCACGCCGACCAGCAGCGCCAGCAGCGAATGTGCCGACAGCCCCAGCGGCAGCCACGACAGCAGCAACAGCACCAGCGCGATGGCGGTTGCACGTCCGGTCTGCCCGCGGTCGGACATGCGCCCGGCCAGGCCGGCCGCCAGCGTGCCGGCCGCGCCGACCAGTCCGAACAGGCCGATGGTGGCGTCGCTGTAGTCGTAGGGCGGTTGTGCCAGCAGGAACGCCAGTGGCGTCCAGAAGATCGCGAACATGGCGAAGCTGCAGGCGCCCAGCAGCGTGCGCTGGCGCAGGACCGGCTCCTGCACGAACAGCACACCGATCGAGCGCAGCAATGCGAAGTAGCCAAGGCCGGCGCTGTGGTGGAAGCGCGGCAGGCCGCGCTGCAGTGCCAGTGCGGTCAGCACCAGGGTGCCGGCGGCGATCGCGTATACCAGGCGCCAGTCGCCCAGGCTGGAAAGCAGGCCGGCCACGGTACGTGCCAGCAGGATGCCCAGCAGCAGGCCGCTCATCAGCGTGCCGACCACGCGACCGCGATGCTCCGGCGCGGCCAGCGTAGCGGCGAACGGTACCAGCACCTGTGCCACCACCGAGAACAGGCCGGTGATCGCGGTGCCCACCAGCAGCCAGGTCAGCGACGGCGCGCAGGCACTGATCACCAGCCCGCCGGCGGACAACAGGCTCATCACCACGATCAGGCGGCGGCGTTCGAACAGGTCTCCCAGCGGCACCAGCAGGATCAGTCCGGCGGCATAGCTCAGCTGCGCGGCAGTGACCACCATGCCGACTTTGCCGAATGGCACACCGAAGGCATCGGCAATGGTGTGCAGCAGCGGCTGCGCATAGTAGTTGCTGGCCACGGCCACGCCGGTAGCCACCGACATCAGCAGCACCTGCCAGCGGTGCAGAGGGGGGAGGGACGGACTCACGCGGTGTTCCAGGAAGCGGGGTGCACAGTGTCCGCCTGCTGCGACCATGATGGAAATGAATCATCATCATCCATGCCATCTGGAAACGAGATAGTTGGATGAATCTCAAGCAGCTCGAATTTGCCGTCGCCCTGGCCGAAGAGGGCAATTTCACTCGTGCTGCCGAACGCTGCCATGTGGTGCAGTCCGCGTTGAGCCACCAGATTGCCTACCTGGAGCAGGAACTGGGCACGCCGCTGTTCGAGCGCCTGCCGCGGCAGGTGCGGGCGACGGCGGCCGGTGAGGCGCTGCTGGTGCACGCACGCCAGGTGATGGCCAGCCTGCGCCACCTGCGCGCCGACGTGGCTGCGGTCAGTGGCGAGGTGCGTGGCCTGCTGGCGATCGGGCAGATCTCCTCGCTGACCGACATCGATGTGGTGGCAATGCTGGCTGCCTTCCAGCAGGCGCACCCGCAGGTCGAGTTCCAGCTGCGGGTCGACAAGAGCGAGGACTTGATCGCGCAGGTGCAGTCACGCGACCTGGATGTGGCACTGGTCGGTCTGGCGCCTTCGGCAGCGCTGGATGGCGTCTGCCACCAGATGCTGCAGGAAGAAGACCTGGTGGCGGTGCTGGCGCCGTCGCACCGCCTGGCCCGGCGCAAGCAGCTGCCCTTGACCGAACTGCAGGACGAGGCGCTGGTCGACTTCCCGCGCGGCACCGGTGCGCGGCGGCAGACCGACGATGCCTTCGCCGCCGCTGGCCTGCCGCACACGGTGCGCTTCGAGGTCAACCTGATGGAACTGGTCGAGCGCTTCGTCCGCCATGGGCTGGCGGTTGGCATCGTGCCGGCGTTGATCGCCGAAGGCTTTGAAGGCGTGGTGCGGATTCCGCTGCAGCCGACCCCGACCCGCCGCGTGCACCTGGTCTGGCAGCGGCTGCCGACACCGGCGGCGCGGGCGTTCGTCGAGGCCGTGCTCAGCCGCGCAGGCGCAGGCTCAGGCCCTTGAGGAAGTTGCGCAGCATCTGGTCCAGGCACCGCCGGTAATTGGTGTGCCCGGGCTGGCGGAACAATGCACCCACTTCCGACTTGGACACGTTGAAACCGGCGCTGGCGAAAATCTCCATCAGATCGACGTCGCGCAGCTGGAACGCCACGCGCAGCTTCTTCAGCACCAGGTTGTTGTCGATGCGGGTTTCCACCGCACGCTGCGGCTGGCTCTCGTCGCGACCGCGCAGGTGCACGATCAGGCCGTCGAGGAAGTGCGCCAGCGCGCTGTCGCTCATCGCTTCGAAACCGGCTTCGTCCTCGCGGCGCAGCCAGGCCTTCACCTGTTCGGGATCCACGGCGAAGGCCGGGTCGGCCATCTGGCACAGGGTCACCACGTGGTGGTCGCCCAGGTCCAGGGAGTAGCGCACGCTGCGCAGGACATCGTTGTTGATCATGGCCCAATTGTACCGGTCACCCCGGCAGGCGGGGCCGGATCCGGCCGATCAGGCAACGCAACCCCCGGCCGACGGTGCCAGAATGGGGGTCTGGTTTTCCCCCTGGAGTTGCCTGATGACCCGCACTGTCCTGATTACCGGCGCCACGTCCGGCTTCGGCGCCGCCGCCGTCCACCGCTTCGCCCAGGCGGGCTGGAAGGTGATCGCCACCGGCCGCCGCAGTGAACGCCTGCAGCCGCTGGTCGAGCGCTACGGCAAGGACGTGGTGCATGCGGCCGCCTTCGACATCCGCGATCCGGTCGCGATGGAAGCCGCGCTGCTGGCACTGCCGCCTGCCTTCGGCGAGATCGATCTGCTGGTCAACAACGCCGGTCTGGCACAGGGCACCGCGCCGGCACAGAGCGCCAAGCTGTCGGACTGGACCACGATGATCGACACCAACATCACCGCGCTGGTGACCCTGACCCATCGCCTGCTGCCGCAGCTGGTGGAGCGCAAGGGCGCGATCATCAACATTTCGTCGGTGGCCGGCGTCTACCCGTACCCGGGCGGCAACGCCTACGGTGGTACCAAGGCCTTCGTCAGCCAGTTCTCGCTGGGCCTGCGTTCGGACCTGCACGGCACCGGCGTGCGCGTGACCACGATCGAGCCGGGCATGGCCGAAACCGAGTTCACCGTGGTGCGTACCCATGGCGACCAGGCGGCATCGGACAAGCTCTATACCGGCGCCAACCCGATGACCGCCGAAGACATCGCCGAACAGATCTTCTGGGTGGCCAGCCTGCCGCCGCACCTGAACATCAATCGCCTGGAACTGATGCCGGTCAGCCAGTCATTTGCTGGTTTCCAGGTGGCACGCGAAGGCTGACCCGCACCGTGCGACGTCTCGTGTGATCGCTGGTGGGGTAGGTCCTGTAGAGCCGAGCCCATGCTCGGCTTCGTCTGGATTCAGCCGAGCATGGCTCGGCTCTACAGAAACAAAAAAGCCGGGCAGTGCCCGGCTTTTTCATTAATAGCGGCAGACTTACTGCGCCTTGATCGCCATCGCCTGCAGGCCGGTGCCATCCAGCTTCTGCTTGGCTTCGGACAACTCGCCGGCACTGCCATACGGCCCCATGCGCACGCGGTACACGGTCTTACCGTTGATCTGCGCCGATTCCACGCGTGCTGCCAGGCCCATCATCGCCAGCTTGGCCTTGGTCGCTTCGGCATCGCCGGAGGCACCGAACGCACCCGCCTGCAGGATGTAGCGGGCGTTGTCGGCGGCAGCCGGTGCAGCAGCGGCCGGCGTACTGGCCGTGGTCGGCGGGGTTTCCGCACGCGCTGCCGGAGTGGCGGCGGCGCTGGTCGACGCCGTCGGCGTGCTGGCCGGCGGCGTTGCCGCAGCCGGGCGTTCACTCAGCGGTGCCGGCAGCGGACGGCTGGTAGCGGTCACCGGCGCAGTGCTGGCGACGCTGGCCGTGGCCGGCGGTGCGGTGGCCGCAACCGGCGGAACCGGCTTGCCTTCCAGTGCCGCCTGCGCGCGCTGCGCTTCGGCCTTGGCCCGGCGCTGGTCTTCGGCACGCGCGCTGGCGGCCAGTTCGGCGTCGGACATTTCAACTTCCTTGCCCGGCAGCAGGGTGTAGAAGTCGTACTGGGTGGCGGCCGGCTTTTCCGGTTCGGCCGGCTTCGGCGTGGCCGGCTGCGCGGCCGGCTGGGTGCCCACATCGCTGTCGGCATCCGCGACCGGGGCCGGCTGCGCGTTCGGGTTCGGCTGCGGACCGGCGCGAAGGAAGCCATCGCCTTCGCCCTTGAACAGGTTCGGCGCCGCCAGGAACACCACGGCCGCAATCGCCACGCCAGCGACCAGCCACACCCATCCGGGTGTGCCCTGGCTGCTGCTGTTGCGTCGTGCCTGGTTTTTGCCGCGTCGTGCTGCCATGGGTACTGCGTCTCCTGATGCTTACATTTTTTCCGGGGCGCTGACGCCCAGGAGTTCGAGGCCGTTGGCCAGCACCTGCCGCGCGGCGCAGGCCAGGGTCAGCTTGGCGTTGCGATCGGCGGCGTCTTCCACCAGCACCGGCGTCCCGTGATACCACGTGTGGAAGGCGTGCGCCAATTCACGCAGGTACTGCGCCACCAGGTGCGGTTCCAGCGCCACGCCAGCCGCCTCCACCACTTCCGGGTACCGCGAGATCTCGTTCATCAGCAGCAGCGAAGCGTCGTCAGCCAAGCGGCCAAGGTTGGCCAGGCCGTTGCCCTGTTCGTACACCAGGCCCTTCTCCTGCGCCTGGCGCAGCAGGCTGCAGACGCGGGCATGGGCGTACTGTACGTAGAACACCGGGTTGTCGTTGCTCTGCTGGCGGGCCAGGTCGATGTCGAAGGTCAGCTGCGAATCGGGCTTGCGCGCGATCAGGAACCAGCGGGTGGCATCGCGGCCGGCTTCCTCGATCAGGTCGCGCAGGGTGAAGTAGCTGCCGGCACGCTTGGACAGCTTCACTTCCTCGCCGCCACGCATGACGGTGACCATCTGGTGCAGCACGTATTCCGGCCAGCCCTGCGGGATGCCCACTTCCATCGCCTGCAGGCCGGCGCGCACGCGTGCCAGCGAGCCATGGTGGTCGGCACCCAGTTCGGTGATCGCGCGCTCGTAGCCGCGCTGCCACTTGGACAGGTGGTAGGCCACGTCCGGTACGAAGTAGGTGAAGGTGCCGTCGGACTTGCGCATCACGCGGTCCTTGTCGTCACCGAAGTCGGTGCTGCGCAGCCACAGTGCGCCACCTTCTTCATAGGTATGACCCGAGGCCTGCAGCTTGGCCACCGCTTCGGCCACCTTGCCGTCGGCGTACAGCGAGCTTTCCAGGAAATAGATGTCGAAGTCGACGCCGAACGCGGCCAGGTCCAGATTCTGCTCGTTGCGCAGGTAGGCCACGGCGAAGCGGCGGATTGCCTGCATGTCGTCCGGGTCCTTGGCGCCGACCACGGTGCTACCTTCCAGGTCGACGCTGGCACCGGCCATGTAGGCGCGGGCGACGTCGGCGATGTATTCACCGCGGTAGCCACCTTCCGGCCAGCCGTCCTGGTCCGGCGCGATGCCCTTGATCCGCGCCTGGGTGGACAGCGCCAGGTTTTCGATCTGTACGCCGGCGTCGTTGTAGTAGAACTCACGCTTGGCGTTCCAGCCGTTGGCATCGAGCACGCGCGCCACGCAGTCGCCGATCGCCGCCGCGCGGCCATGGCCGACATGCAGCGGACCGGTCGGGTTGGCCGACACGTACTCCACGCCCACCGTGCGGCCGTTGCCGGACAGGTTGCGGCCGTAGTCGTGGGCTTCCTTGATGACCGAGGCGGCTTCGCGCTGGTACGCGGCCGGGGCCAGGTGGAAGTTGATGAAGCCGGGGCCGGCGATCTCGACCTTGCTGACGTCCTCGCTGCGCGGCAGCGCCTCGACCAATGCCTGTGCCAGTGCGCGCGGATTGCTGCGCGCGGCCTTGGCCAGCAGCATCGCGGCGTTGGTGGCGAAGTCGCCGTGGTCGCGGGTCTTCGGGCGCTCGACCACGAAGTCCGGCGGCAGGGAGTCGGCGGGCAGGGTGCCATTGGCGCGCAAGGCTTCGATGCCTTGGCTGATCAGGGCGCGGAGGAGATTTTTCACGAGGCCTGCTGTGAGAATGAGCGGCGGAATCGCCCATTTTAGCGCAGATGCCCGCGCCCACGCTGACCAGAACATGCCTGTGGGGGCGGCCGATGGCGCCCGAAGGGGCCGCGCTCAGCCGAACAGGCGTGGCTGGGGCGGGGATAGCAGGCCCCGTTCAGCAAATGAAACGGGACGGCCCTCGCCGACCACGAAGTGGTCCAGCAGGCGCACGTCCACCATTGCCAGCGCCTGCTGCAGTTCGTCGGTGATGCGGGTATCGGCGCTGGAGGGTTCCGGGTCGCCGGAAGGGTGGTTGTGGCTGAGGATCACCGCCGCCGCGTTGTGCAGCAGGGCGCGCCGGACCACTTCGCGGGGGTAGACCGGTGCGGCGTTGATGGTGCCGTGGAACAGCTCCTCGCAGGCGATCAGGCGGTGGCGGTTGTCCAGGAACAGGGCCATGAAGATCTCCCGGGCCTGCCCCCGCAGGCGGTGCTGCAGATAGCGGCCGACCGCGGCCGGGTTGTTGCCGACCGCTTCGCCGTGTTCCAGCTCGGCGGCCAGGTAACGGTGGGCCAGTTCCAGCCCGGCAGCCAGCGTACAGCTGCGCGCCGGGCCCAGCCCGGGCAGGCGGGCCAGCTCCCGCGCGGGCCGATCGAGCAGCACCCGCAACGGGCCATGCGCCTGCAGCAGGTCGCGCGCGGTCTGCACGGCATCGCGGCCGCCGAACCCGGAGCCGAGAAACAGGGCCAGCAGTTCGGCGTCGGAAAGTGACGTGGGCCCGCGCGCGATCAACTTCTCGCGGGGGCGTTCCTGTTCGGGCCAGTCGTGGATGGGCATGCCTGCATCATCGCCAGCCCAGGCGGCGTCTCCCATCAGGGCTTGCCGCAGGCCCGGGTCGGTCGATGCCTCAGTCGCGCCGGGTCTGCAGGTAATCGAACAGTTCCTGGTTGTTCTGCAGGCCCAGCTTGCGCTTGGCTTCGGCCTTCTGCCGGCTGATGGTCTTCGGGCTGCGCCCACAGCGCTCGGCGACTTCGTTCACGTTGAGACCGGCCGCCAGCAGCTCCAGCACTTCCTGTTCACGTGCCGACAGCGGCGCCGGTTCGCGCGGAAACAGCAGGTCGCGCGCCTGCAGGTGGTGGCGCAGCTGCTGGGAGACGAATACCTGCCCGGCCAGCGCGGCGTTCAGCGCCTGGGGCAGTTCGGCGAAATCGGCACACTTGTCGACAAGGCCGCTGATGCCCTCCCGCAGCAGTCCGTCCAGCAGGCCGGGATGTCGGGCGCCGGTCAGCACCACCACCGGCAGGCCAGGGCGGCGCATGCGCAGCGCGTCGATCAGCTCTGGACCATCCGGGCCGGCACCCGGCATCGACAGGTCGGTCAGCACTGCATCGCAGTCGTGGTGGTCCACCAGCTCCAGCAGCTGGGCACCGTCACGTGCACTGCCGACGATGTCCATCAGATGGGTCTGCAGCACGATACGGATGCCATGCAGGACCACGGGATGGTCGTCGGCGATGATGATGCGTGGATGCACGCGGCTCCTTGAGGATCGAACAGGCCACGGTGAGCGGCAGCCAACGCCTGATTCTGCAAAAGAGCAGGGCCGCAGAGGTATAGGAAAGGTCCGAAACCGATACCCGGCAAACTCCGGGTCAAGCGCAGCGCGCTCCATCTGCTGATAGCTGTCTGCTATGTGCACCCTGCACCGGGACATTACCGACCATCGGGTAAGCTAGCGCCCTCGTTTGCACAGGAATTCCAGGTGGCTGACTCCCCCAACGCTTCCCCCGCGCCGGCCCGCGCGCTGGAAGGTCAGAAACTGCTGTTGTGCGTCGGCGGCGGGATCGCGGCGTACAAGGCGCTGGAACTGGTGCGGCGCCTGCGCGACGCCGGTGCCCTGGTGCAGGTGGCGATGACCGCCGGTGCCCAGCAGTTCGTCACTCCGCTCAGCTTCCAGGCCCTGTCCGGGCAGCCGACCCGCACCACGTTGTGGGACAGCGCCGCCGAACAGGCCATGGGCCACATCGAGCTGGCCCGCTGGGCCGACCGCATCGTGGTCGCCCCGGGCACCGCCGATCTGCTGGCACGGCTGGCCCAGGGCCACGCCGATGACCTGGTCAGCACGTTGTGCCTGGCCAGCACTGCGCCGTTGACGATCTGCCCGGCGATGAACCACCGCATGTGGCTGCATCCGGCCACCCAGGCCAACATCGCCCTGCTGCGCCAGCGCGGCGCGCAGGTGATCGGTCCGGTCGACGGTCCGCTGGCCGAAGGTGAGTCCGGTCCGGGTCGTCTGGCCGAGCCCGGCGACATCGTGGCCGCGCTGGCCGCCAATGGCAGCAGCGCCGCGACAGTTGCCGCGCCGGAAATCCGCGCGCTGCAGGGCCTGCGCCTGCTGATCAGCGCCGGTCCGACCTATGAAGACATCGATCCGGTGCGCTACGTCGGCAACCGCAGCAGCGGCAAGATGGGCTTCGCCCTGGCCGCGGCTGCCGCGACGATGGGCGCCCAGGTGGTGCTGGTCAGCGGCCCGGTACAGCTGCCGACGCCACCCGGCGTGCAGCGGGTCGACGTGCGCTCGGCCGCGCAGATGCGCGATGCCGTGCTGAAGTCGCTGCCGGCCGACATCTATATCGGCGCCGCCGCGGTGTCCGACTACACGCCGCGCCAGGTGGCTCCGCAGAAGCTGAAGAAGACCGCCGAGAGCCAGTCGCTGGTGATCGAGCTGGTGCGCACGCCGGACATCCTTGCCGAAGTTGCCGCGCAGACGCAGTCGCTGAAGCTGGTGGTCGGCTTTGCCGCCGAAACCCACGACGTGGAGAAATATGCGCGTGGCAAGCTGGTCGACAAGCGCCTGGACCTGGTGATCGCCAACCAGGTCGGCATCAGCGGCGGCGGTTTCGAGAGCGACAACAATGCCGCCACTGCCTTCTGGCAGGACGGTGAACAGGTATTCCCGGCCACCTCCAAGCGCGAGCTGGCCGAACAACTGCTGGCGCTGATCGCGCGGAGACTCCAGGCATGACCCAGGCTTCCACTTCCCAACCGCTGCAGGTCAAGCTGCTCGATCCGCGCTTCGGCGACAGCTGGCCGCTGCCGGCCTATGCCACCGAAGCCAGCGCCGGCATGGACCTGCGCGCCGCGCTGGATACCGCGCTGACCCTGCAGCCGGGCGACACTGCGCTGGCGCCCAGCGGCCTGGCCATCCACATCGCCGATCCGAACCTGTGCGCGGTGATCCTGCCGCGCTCGGGGCTGGGCCATCGCCATGGCATCGTGCTCGGCAACGGCACCGGTCTGATCGACGCCGACTACCAGGGCCCGCTGCTGATCAGCGTCTGGAACCGTGGTCGCGAGGCCTTCACCATCGAGCCGGGCGATCGCATCGCGCAGCTGGTGGTGGTGCCGATTGCCCGCGTCAGCCTGCAGGTGGTGGATACTTTCACCGACAGCGTGCGGGGAACGGGTGGATTCGGCCATACCGGGGTGCGTTGACGGGGGACATCGATGAGCGGCATCGGGGAAGGACAGCGGGGACGGTCGTTGGGACGCAGCGCGCCACTATTGGGGGTGCTGCTGGTCCTGCTGGCTGGCTGGTTCGGATGGAGCGCGGTGCAGCAATGGCGCCAGGAGGCCAACGGCCAGGCGCTGGAAGAAGCACGTGACCAGGCCGTGCAGGGCCTGCAGGAGGCGGCCGCCGGCCAGCTGAAGCAGCTGCAGCAGCAGCTGAAGAACGAACGCGTGCAGCAGGCGCTGCAGGCCGGTGATGCCGCGGCAGCGGCGCTGGCCGTGCGCGAGAGCTGGACCGGCGTGGAGCAGGCTGACGTGCTGACTGCCGATCTGGCCAACGCCTACGCCGACCCGGCCGCCTTTGGCTATGCCCGATTGGCGCTGCTGGAAGCGGCATTGGCCGAAGGCAAGCCCAGCCTGCGCGTGGTCCGCGATGGCGGTGGCAATCGCCTGGGCCTGGCAGCGCCGGTTCAACTGGGCAGCCTCGGCCCGGCGGTGCTGTATGTGCGCCAGCCGTTGCTGCGGCTGACCTCACCGCTGGATCAGGTCAGCGCGCCGTCCACGGGTTTCCTCGGATTGCGCCAGGGCGCGCACGACCTCGTCGCCCAAGGCGATTCCGGCTTGGCGGAAAGCGCCGAGGCACTGGCACGGCCGGTCGCCGGTACACCGCTGCGGCTGGTCGCCGCGGTGCCCAATGTTGAAGCCGGCCCGCTGGGCCTGGGCGCGCTGGCCAGCGCCATCGTCGCGCTGCTGCTGGCGTTCATCGCCGTGCTGCTGGTGGTCGGTCGTGGCCGACTGCCGAAGACCCTGCCACTGCCGCGCCGTGCCGCTGCAGCGGAGGCCGACCATGGCCCAACCCTGAGCGAGAGCCTGCAGATGGCGCCGCCCCCGCTGGCCGCCGCCAGCGACGAAAGCACGCCGCCGCCGCCGCCGGTGCCGGCCGAGGAACTGGCCGCCGGCATTTTCCGCGCTTACGACATCCGCGGCGTGGTCGGCAGCGAACTGACGCCGAAGACCGCTGCGTTGATCGGTCAGGCCATCGGCACCGTGGCCCTGGAACAGGGCCTGCGCGAGGTGGTGGTCGGCCGTGATGGCCGCCTGTCCGGGCCGGAGCTGGCCGCAGGCCTGGCCGAGGGCCTGCGTCGCGCCGGTTGTGCGGTGATCGACATCGGCCTGGCGCCGACCCCACTGGTGTACTACGCCGCCTTCCACCTGCGTACCGGCACCTGCGTGGCGGTCACCGGCAGTCATAACCCGCCCGAGTACAACGGCTTCAAGGTGGTGATCGGCGGCGAGACGCTGTCCGGCGATGCCATCACCGATCTCTACCAGCGCATTGTCGAGGGCCGCCTGGTGCAGGCCGCCGAGCCGGGCGATTACCAGCAGCGCGATGTCAGTGCCGACTACATCCAGCGCATCGCCGACGACGTGCAGCTGGACCGCCCCCTGAAGGTGGTGGCCGATGCCGGCAACGGCGTCGCCGGTGCGCTCGCACCGCAGCTGCTGGAAGCGATCGGCGCCGAAGTCATTCCCTTGTACTGCGATGTCGACGGTACCTTCCCCAACCATCATCCGGACCCCAGCGAGCCGGCCAACCTGGAAGATCTGGTAGCGACGGTCAAGCGCTTCGGTGCCGACCTGGGCGTAGCCTTTGATGGCGACGGTGACCGGCTGGGCGTGGTCACCGGTGAAGGCAAGATCATCTATGCCGACCGCCTGCTGATGCTGTTCGCCGCCGACGTGCTGATGCGCAATCCGGGCGCGATGGTGATCTACGACGTGAAGTGCACCGGCAAGCTGTCCGACCACGTGTTGCGCAATGGTGGCAGCCCGTTGATGTGGAAGACCGGGCACTCGCTGATGAAGGCGAAGATGCGCGAGACCGATGCCGAGCTGGCTGGCGAGATGAGCGGCCACTTCTTCTTCAAGGAGCGCTGGTTCGGTTTCGACGATGGCCTGTATGCGGCGGCGCGTCTGCTGGAGATCCTGGCCCAGCGCGAGGAAACCCCGGATGAGGTCCTGGCAGAGCTGCCGGAGATGGTGGCCACGCCGGAACTGAAGGTGCCGGTGGCCGAAGGCACGCCGCATGCGCTGGTGGCGATGCTGGTGGCGGCGGCGCAGTCGCCGGACAACCCGTATGTGGGCGGCCGCCTGTCGACCATCGACGGCTTGCGCGTGGACTTCCCCGATGGCTGGGGCCTGGTGCGTGCTTCCAATACCACGCCGGTGCTGGTGCTGCGCTTCGAGGGCAACGACGAGGCGGCACTGGAACGCATCCAGGCGTTGTTCCGCAGCCAGCTGCAGCCGGTGCTGGGCGACACCCCGCTGGGGTTCTGAGGTCGGGCCGGGCTGCGCCCGGCACCCGCCGAAGCAACGGCAACGGCAACAGCAACATCAACATCAAAAGCGGGCGATCCGCGGGATGGTGGGGCGGTGCCGGAGTGCGGGGACGCCGCAAGTACGTCCCTGTAGGCTTGGCAGCCGCATCCATGCGGCTGACACCCC
>NZ_JAWJTI010000006.1:0-151665 GCF_032911525.1 Stenotrophomonas veracruzanensis | reverse complement strand
GCCCCCAGGGACGGGTTCACGGCGTGTCCTGCCAACCCACACCGCCCCACCCAACAAGCAGCAACCCAGAGCCGCTTTGGCTTTGGCTTTGGCTTTCAGCCGTTGACGTTGCCCGCCGCAGGCGGACCACCGCGCGTCAGCGCGGCGCCTCCACATCCAACCCGATCGGGCAGCTCACACCGGTGCCGCCGATGCCGCAGTAGCCGTTCGGGTTCTTCGCCAGGTACTGCTGGTGGTAATCCTCGGCGTAGTAGTACGCCGGCGCCGGATACACGATCTCGGTGGTGATCGGGCCGTAACCGGCGGCGTCCAGCTGGCGCTGGTAGGCCTCGCGGCTGGCCAGCGCGGCAGCGTACTGGGCCTCGTCGGTCGCGTGGATCGCCGAACGGTACTGGGTGCCGGTGTCGTTGCCCTGGCGCATGCCCTGGGTCGGGTCGTGGCTTTCCCAGAACAGCTGCAGCAGCCGCTCCAGGCTCACCACCGCCGGGTCGAACACCACCTGCACCACTTCGGTGTGGCCGGTCAGGCCCGAGCAGACCTCTTCATAGGTCGGATTCGGGGTGATGCCGCCGGCATAGCCCACCGAAGTGCTGTACACGCCCGGTTCGGTCCAGAACTTGCGCTCGGCGCCCCAGAAGCAGCCCAGCGCGAAACGGATCTGCTGCAGGCCGGCGAAACGGTCCTTCAGCGGATGGCTGTTCACGAAGTGCTGGTTGCTGTGCAGCGGCAACGGCTGGTCACGCCCCGGCAGTGCTTCTTCCGGGCGCGGCAGGCGCTGCTTGAAGGCGCCGATGCCGAGGATGCCCTCGCCAATTCCCAACATGATGCGCTCCTACGCCGGCAGTCCGGCTATGTCGTCTGCATCTGAAATGGGGGCGTCCGGCGCATGGCCCAAGTCCAGCCCCGCCACGATGTCCTCAGCCTGCGGTCGTGCTGCGTCGGGGATACCGACCCGCAGCACACCGAACAGCGGCAGTTCACCCATGCCGCCCAGCAACGACTCGCCGAACACGAAGGCCGGAATGCCGGCATCCTCCAGCGCGTGCTTGACCAGATGGGCGTCGAACAGGTTGTCGGCCTTGTACACGATGTGCATGCGGCAGCTCCGTGGGAGAGGGTTCCAGCATACGCCCGGGTGCTGAATGGTGCCGAGGGCGGGATCCGAAGGTTGCAGGCCAGCGGCCGGCACTACCAGAAGGTGGGCTGGCGGTGCCGGCTGCTGGCCGGCAACCCGGCAACCCTGCCCCGTACGCGCTAGACTGTTGGTCTTTCTGCCCTTTTTCGCCCCAGACTCATGTCCGAGCACACCCCCGCCAGCCCCGAGACCCCCGCCGACAGCCACGAGAAGCGCGATTTCATCCGCCAGATCGTGCGCGAGGACCTGGCCAGCGGAAAGCACCAGGCGATCAAGACCCGCTTCCCGCCCGAGCCGAACGGCTACCTGCACATCGGCCATGCCAAGTCGATCTGCCTGAATTTCGGCATCGCCGGTGAGTTCAGCGGCGTCTGCAACCTGCGCTTCGACGACACCAATCCGGCCAAGGAAGATCCGGAGTACGTGGCCGCGATCCAGGACGACGTGCGCTGGCTGGGTTTCAGCTGGAACGAGCTGCGCCACGCCTCGGACTACTTCCAGGCCTACTACCTGGCCGCTGAAAAGCTGATCGAACAGGGCAAGGCCTACGTCTGCGACCTGTCGGCCGAGGAAGTGCGCGCCTACCGCGGCACCCTGACCGAACCGGGCCGTCCGTCGCCGTGGCGCGACCGCAGCGTCGAGGAGAATCTCGACCTGTTCCGCCGCATGCGCGCCGGTGAATTCCCGGATGGCGCGCGCACCCTGCGCGCCAGGATCGACATGGCCAGCGGCAACATCAACCTGCGCGATCCGGCGCTGTACCGCATCAAGCACGTCGAGCACCAGAACACCGGCAACGCGTGGCCGATCTACCCGATGTACGACTTCGCGCATGCACTGGGCGATTCGATCGAGGGCATCACCCACTCGCTGTGCACGCTGGAATTCGAAGACCATCGCCCGCTGTACGACTGGTGCGTGGACAACGTCGACTTCGCCCACGATGACGCGCTGACGCAGCCTCTGGTCGACGCCGGCCTGCCGCGCGAAGCGGCCAAGCCGCGCCAGATCGAGTTCTCGCGCCTGAACATCAACTACACGGTGATGAGCAAGCGCAAGCTGATGGCGCTGGTTACCGAGCAGCTGGTGGACGGCTGGGAAGACCCGCGCATGCCGACCCTGCAGGGCCTGCGTCGCCGTGGCTACACCCCGGCGGCGATGCGCCTGTTCGCCGAGCGCGTGGGCATCAGCAAGCAGAATTCGCTGATCGACTTCAGCGTGCTGGAAGGCGCGCTGCGCGAAGACCTGGACAGCGCCGCGCCGCGTCGCATGGCGGTGATCGATCCGGTCAAGCTGGTGCTGACCAACCTGCCGGAAGGCCACGAAGAGCAGCTGACCTTCAGCAACCACCCGAAGGACGAGAGCTTCGGCAGCCGCGAAGTGCCGTTCGCTCGTGAAGTGTGGATCGACCGCGAGGACTTCGCCGAAGTACCGCCGAAGGGCTGGAAGCGCCTGGTGCCGGGCGGCGAAGTGCGCCTGCGCGGCGCCGGCATCATCCGCTGCGATGAAGTGATCAAGGACGCCGACGGCACCATCACCGAGCTGCGCGGCTGGCTGGATCCGGAATCGCGTCCAGGCATGGAAGGCGCCAACCGCAAGGTCAAGGGCACCATCCACTGGGTCAGCGCCGTGCACGGCGTGCCGGCCGAGATCCGCCTGTACGACCGCCTGTTCTCGGTGCCGGACCCGGACGACGAATCGGAAGGCAAGACCTACCGCGACTACCTCAATCCGGAATCGCGCCGCACCGTCACCGGCTATGTTGAGCCGGCCGCGGCCAGCGCCGCGCCGGAGCAGTCGTTCCAGTTCGAGCGCACCGGCTACTTCGTTGCCGATCGCCGCGACCACACCGAAGCCAAGCCGGTGTTCAACCGCAGCGTGACCCTGCGCGACACCTGGTCAGCCTGAGGACCTGCGCGGGCGCCAGGACGGCGCCCGCACGACCGCGACCATGATCACCGCCCTGTCCGCCCTGCTCTGGTTCATCTCGCAGCATCCGCTGCTGACGTTCTTTTTGGCGATGGTGCTGGCCGGGCTGGTCTCGTGGTGGCGGCGCTTTCCGGGCTACGCCATCGTGGTGTTCCCGCTGGCGATGCTCAACATGTTCCTCGGCCACTTCCTCAATGCCGCCTTCCTCAACGTGGTGGGCGAGCGTGGTGAAGCGGTGATCGTCAAGGCCGAGCAAACCAGCTCCACGCTCAACGAACAGTACATCTGGCGGTACGAAGGGGTGCTGCGTACCGCCGAGGGCCGCGACGTGGAGGTGGTGTTCCACACCAACACCGCCTCGCTATGGCCGCTGGAAAACGCCATCCGCATCCCGGCGCGCGACCAGCCGTTCGTGGTGAAGTACACGCCGGGCTTCCCGCGCAACTTCGTCATCCTCACCAACGAATCCCCGCATGGTGTCGCCCAGGCCCGGACCAGCGCGCGCGAGCGCGTGGAGGTGGCGGCGCGCAAGCTGCACTTCAGCCCGGGCAATGCCGATTTCCGCGCGGACTATCGCCGCGAGCTGGAAACCTGGCTGCGCGACCACGGCAACGATCCGCAGCAGCAATCCGACGCGCAGCGATATCGCGCCGAACTCGACGCGCTCGACCGCTAGATCCCCAGGCCCTGCCTGGATGTTCCCCCCCCATCCACCCACAGGCCTGACATGACCACGACCTCCGCCGCCCTCCTCCCGCTGCTGCAGCAGGTCCTGCAGGACGCGGGCGTCGCCAGCCACGTCGACGGCAACGCGCTGCTGCTGGACAGCGGCCTGCGCCTGACCCCGCATGCAATGGCCGCACATGCGCGCGACAACGGTGGTTGGCAGACCTCCACCGTCATCGAAAGCCAGCATCCGCAGTTGTTCGCCGATGGCCTGTTCGAGTACCAGCACGCAAATGGTGCCGATGAGCAGGCATCGCTGTTGTCCGGCTTCCAGGCCTGGGCCCGAGTGGACCTGGTGACCCTGCAGACCGCGATCGGCGCCCAAGACGCACAGGGCCTGCCGATGATGGGCGTGACCTATCCGGCCGGTGACAATGGCGAGGAACACGAGCGCACCGTGGTGCTGGGGCCGTTGGCGCACTACCGTGCACAGGAAGTCGATGCCTCCACCTGCAGCGAAGACGATCATGGCTCCTGCCCCTGTTGCCTGTTCACGCGCAGCATGGAGGCCTTCGACGAGCTGCTGAAAGCCCGCCAATTCCTCGCCATCCGCCTGTTCGCCTCGCGCGATGCCGATGACCTGTGCGAGGCCGATTGCCGGGTCAATGGCCACGACTTCGCTCCTGCGCTGCCGTTGCTGCGCGCCTATGCCGCCAGTTGGCCGCAGGCCGGGCTGGAATTCCGCAAGCAGTACGTGGTGATCCGCACCGGCTCGCCGGGCTGACCCACCGCCACACCCGATACAGGCCGGTGCGGCTACACTGCGCGCCGGTTTCCCAAGCAACCGCACCTTCTTCCATTCCACTACGAGGCACCCCCGCGATGCTGTACGCGCAAGTCCACCTGACCCTTCCCGCCTGGATCCACGACCAGATCGACCTGGATCGTCGATATCCGGGCGATGAGGCCAAGGTCGCGCTGGCGATCGAGCTGTCGCGGCTGAACGTCGAGCACGCCAGTGGCGGCCCGTTCGGTGCCGTGGTGTTCGGCCCGGACGACAAGGTCATCGCCGCCGGCGTGAACCGGGTGATGCCGCACGCGACCTCCCTGGCGCACGCCGAGAACATGGCTTACATGCTGGCCCAGCAGCGCCTGCAGACCCCGCGCCTGAACGCGGTGCTGTCGCCGGTCACCCTGGCCACCAGCTCGCAGCCGTGCTGCCAGTGCTACGGCGCCACCGTGTGGGCCGGTATCGACCGCCTGCTGATCGGTGCCAACTCGGCCGACGTCGAAGAGCTGACCCCGTTCGATGAAGGTCCGCTGCCGGCCGACTGGGTGGGTGAACTCAACAAGCGTGGCATCGAAGTGGTGCAGGGCCTGAACCGCGACGCCGCGCGCAGCGTGCTGCGTGCCTATGGGGAAAGCGATGGCGCCCGTTACTGAAACCGGCATCGGCCTGCTGTGCCTGTGCCGGCAGGGCTTCGAGCCCGAGCTGGCCGGCGAGCTGCAGTTCCGTGCCGGCGAAGCCGGTTTCGCCGGTTATGCGCGTACCCAGCGCAATGACGGCTACGTGCTTTTCATGTGCGACGAAGCCGGCGCGCTGGCGCCGCGCCTGCGCTGGCGCGAGCTGATCTTCGCGCGGCAGAAGCTGGTGGTGCTGGCCGAGCTGCCGCAGCTGGACCCGGCGGACCGGATCACCCCGATGCTGGAAGTGCTGGCCGATGCGCCGCGCTTCGGCGACCTATGGGTGGAACACCCGGACTCGGATGCCGGCAAGCCGCTGTCCGGGCTGGCCCGCGCCTTTGGCAATGCGCTGCGCCCGGCGCTGCGCAAGGCTGGCAAGCTGACTGACAAGCCGAACAACCGCCTGCCGCGCCTGCACGTGGTGTTCGTCGAAGGCACCCATGCCTTCGTCTGCGTGGCCGACCCGGCCGACAGCGCGCCGTGGGCACTGGGCATCCCGCGCCTGAAGCTGCTGCCCGAAGCGCCTTCGCGTTCGGCGCTGAAGCTGGACGAAGCCCTGCTGACCCTGCTGACGCCGGAAGAGCGTAAGGCGCTGGCCAAACCCGGCATGCGCGCGGCCGACCTGGGTGCCGCACCGGGCGGCTGGACCTGGGTGCTGACCCGCCAGCACATGCACGTGCTGAGCATCGACAACGGCCCGCTGCGCCAGCACGTGCTGGACACCGGCCTGGTCGAGCACCTGCGCGCCGACGGTTTCCACTGGCATCCCGAGCAGCCGCTGGACTGGATGGTCTGCGACATGGTCGAGCAGCCGCGCCGCGTGGCCGAACGCATGGCCACCTGGTTCCGCGAAGGCTGGTGCAGGCACGCGATCTTCAATCTGAAGCTGCCGATGAAGAAGCGCTGGGACGAAACCCGCTTGTGCCTGGACCTGTTCCAGGACCAGGCCGGCAAGCCGCTGGTGGTACGCGCCAAGCAGCTCTATCACGACCGTGAGGAGATCACGGTACTGGCCTCGCCGCTGCGCTGAGGAACATGCCCGCCGGGCATGGGCCCGGCGCTACCGAGGAAGGGAACCATGCGATACCACTCGCTCGCCATGCTGATCACCCTGCTGGGAGCCGCACCTGCCATTGCCCAGCAGCTGCCGCACACCCCTGCGCAGAGCCAGCCGCTGGGCCCCACCGGCGGCGCGATCCGCCAGCAACCGCTGGATGCTGGCCGGGTCAGCGGCAGCGTCGAGATTGCACAGCCGGCCGGCGAGGCACAGGTGACCGTGCGTTCGCTGGAACCGAGCAGCGTGGTCGGCCAGTACCGCATCCACTTCGCCGCGCTGGATGTGAACGGCGATGGTTTCATCAGCCGCGAGGAAGCACAGGCCAACCCGGCGCTGGCCGATGAGTTCAATGCGTTGGACGTGAAGCGTCGCGGCAAGCTGGATCGTGCCGACCTTGCCGGTTGGCTGGTTGATTGATCCATCGGCGCGATCTTCATCCACGCATGGCGTGGAGCTACTGGATCAACGGCGGTAGCGGAGCCCGCTTCTGGTAGGTGCCAACCTTGGTTGGCACAACATCGGAAACGCCGTCGCCCCATCTGGGCCGACGTGACCTGACAGACGTGCCAACCAAGGTTGGCACCTACCAGAGCGGGTGTCCCGTGGTTGGTAACGCGCCAGCGGCGCCCGCAGCATCGTGCGGTTTGCGTTCCGGCTACACCCCGGCGGCGCGCTTCCAGAACGCCTGCACCAGTGGCGGCCATTTGCCGACACAGCCCAGCGCGCGACCGCGGGCCAGGGTCAGGTGCATTTCGTCGTTGGAGAACAGGCGGTTGATCGCATCGAAGCTGTAGGCGGCGATGTGGTTGTCGCTACGCCGTTCGCGCGCCCAGCGCTGCAGGCGCTGTGGCGACAGCCGCGGCTGGCCACGGCGCTCGGCAGACGGCGCCAGCCACTGCTGCAGGGCGGCCACATCGCGCAGGCCCAGGTTCACGCCCTGCCCGGCCAGCGGATGCACCACGTGCGCGGCATCACCCAATGCCAGCACGCGGCCGGCCACGTAATGACGGGCCAGCTGGCGACGCAGCGGGAAGGCTGCGCGCGGTGATGCCAGCCGCAGCTCACCCAGCCGTGCAGCGAAGGCGCGGGTCAGTTCGCGGTTGAACCCATCTTCGTCCAAGGCCAGCACGCGAGCCGCTTCCTCCTCGGGCAGGGTCCAGACGATCGAGCTGCGGCGCTCGGCCACCGGCAACAGCGCCAATGGCCCGCTCGGCAGGAAGCGCTGCCAGGCCGTGGCCTGGTTGGGAAGATCGCTGTCCACATAGGCCACCACGCCACGCTGGTGGTAATCGTGGCGCTCGACCTCGATCCCGGCCAGCTGGCGCAGGGTCGATTCGGCACCGTCGGCGGCCACCGCCAACGCCGCTTCCAGGCGGCGACCGTCATCCAGGCGCAGGCGCACGCCGTCGTCATCCTGTTCCAGCGCTTCCACACGTGCCGGGCAGTGCAGCTGCACGCCCGCCGCCGGCAACGCCGCCCACAGGCGATCCTGCAGCAGGCCGTTCTCGACGATATAGCCCAGCTCACGACGGCCGAAGCGATCGGCGTCGAACAACAGATCCTCGCCACCGGCCGCATCCCACACCTGCATGCGCCGGTAGGGCCAGGCGCGGGCCTGGGCGATTGCCGGCCACACGCCCAAGCGGTTCAACAGTTGTACGTTGTCAGCGGCGAAGGCGAACACCCGCAGGTCCGGCTGTGCGGCCTGCCACGGTGCCGGCTCACGGCCTTCCACCAGCGCAACCGACAGGCCGGCATCGGCCAGCGCCAGCGCGCAGGCGGCACCGACCACCCCGCCACCAACGATGGCCACATCAAGGCGCATGCGCCGGCTCATGCGGCTTCCCCGCGGCACAACCGCGGCACGTCGCCACGGAAGCCCATCGCGCCACCGACCAGCATCGACTGCACCGAGGCGCGCTGTGCGGCCACCAGGCCGAGACTGCGCAACGGCCGCATCAGCGGCGCCGGGTTGCTGGTCAGCCGCGCCAGGCCTCCGGAGAACGCCACCGTCTGCCGGCGGTCTTCCTCGCGGCGCGCGACGTAGGCCTGCAGCAGTGCATCACTGCCGGCATCCTCATGCGCATCCTCCAGCAGCTCGGCCAGGGTCAGCGCATCGCGCAGGCCCAGGTTGAAGCCCTGTGCACCCAGCGGGTGGATGGTCTGCGCGGCATTGCCCAGCAGCACCGTGCGCTCACCGGCCAGCGCGCGCGCCAGTACCTGGATGAGCGGGTAAGCACTGCGTGTGCCGGATTCGAGCAGGCGACCAGCACGCCAGCCGATCGCGTTCTGAAGGCGTTGCAGCCAGGCCGCATCGTCCAGCGCCATCACCGCATCGGCCTGGTCGCGCGCTACGCCATGCACGGTGCCGAAGTGACGATCGCCACGCGGCAGCAGGGCAGTCGGGCCGGTATCGGTGAACCGCTCCCAGGCCGTGCCGTCCGGCGCGCGCTGGCTGCGCACGCGGGCCACGAACAGGGTCTGCTGGAAATCATGGCGGTCGACCTCGATGCCCAGCGCGCCACGCACGCCGCTGGTGGTGCCATCGGCCCCGACCACCAGGCGTGCCAGCAGCACGCGTTCGCCGGCCTCGTCAGCCACCCGTACCTGGCGGTAGCCATCGACCACGTCGCCCAGGCCCACGAATCGCATCGGCCGGTAACGGCGCAGGCGCGGCAGCTCCTGCAGGCGCGCTTCCAGCGCCTGGCCGAAATCGCGCGCGACCACCACCTGGCCGAACCACGGCCGGTCGTAATCGGCCGCTTCGAGCTGCACACGGCCGAAATCGCCGGCACGGCTGACATGGATGCGCCGGATCGGGCCCGGCGCCATCGCCAGTTTCTGCATCACCCCCAGCGCGGTCAGCGCATTGACGGTAGCAGCGGCGAAACTGAGATTGCGTTGATCGAACACCGCAGGCAGCTCACCGGCCGGGCTCGCCTCGAGCAGGCCCACGTCGCGGCCCAGCCGGTCCAGGGCGATGGCCAGGCTGGCACCGACCAGGCCACCACCGACGATCAGCACGTCATGTCGTTCACTCATGGTGTTCATGATACGCGCTCGCCCCGACTGTACGCCGAACGAGCGGCACCTGCGCCAACCTGCGCGGCGGGCTAGAATGAAACCTGAATCCGCTCCGGGCCCCCACCATGTCCGACACCGCCAACCGCGCCTTCGTCCTGTCCGTGCTCGTACTGCTGCTGGCGGCGACCCGGGTCAATCACTTCGCGGCGATCCCCGATGCCTCCTGGGCCGTGTTCTTCATCGGTGGCTTCTACCTGGCCCGCTGGACGCGCTGGGCGTTCCCGCTGCTGATGGTGTTCGCGGTGCTGGTGGACTGGATCGTGATCCGCAGCAGCGGCCTGGATTTCTGGCAGCACTACTGCATCTCCCCGGGCTATTGGCTGCTGCTGCCGGCCTATTTCTCGCTGTGGGCCGGCGGCATGCTGCTGGGCCGCAATTACCAGAGCGCGCGCTGGCCGGTACTGGCCAAGGGCGCGCTGCTGCTGGTCGCCTCGGTGGCGGTCTGCCACCTGCTGGCACAGGGCGGCTTCTACTGGACCAGCCGCAACGTGGCCAAGCCGACCCTGGCGGGCTGGGCACAGAACTACGCGCAGTGGTTCGGGCCCTACCTGCGCACCACGGCGATCTACGTGGCACTGGCCGCCGCCCTGCAGCTGGCCGTGGAGCAGGTGTTGAAGCTCCAGCAGGCCCGCCGCGACATCCGCCACTGAGTCGCGCCATGGGTCATCGCCTCTCGCGCATCTACACCCGCACCGGCGACGACGGCAGTACCGGCCTTGGCGACGGCCAGCGCGTGGCCAAGGATGACGCCCGCGTGGCGTCCTTCGGCACCGTCGACGAGGCCAATGCCGCACTCGGCCTGCTGCTGGCCGCGCCCCTGCCCGAGGATGTGCGCGCGCTGGTGGTGCATCTGCAGCACCAGCTGTTCGACCTGGGCGCCGAACTGTGCATCCCCGGCCACGCCGCGATCCATGCCGCCGACGTCTCGGCACTGGAACAGCAGCTGGACCATTACAACGCCGACCTGCCGATGCTGAAGGAATTCATCCTGCCGGCCGGTGGCGAGGCCGCCGCGCGCTGCCACCTGGCCCGCACCATCGTCCGCCGCGCCGAGCGCGAAACGGTCACCCTGGCCCGCCACGAAGCCGTGCGCAGCGAGGCGCTGCAGTACCTGAACCGGCTGTCGGACCTGTTGTTCGTACTGGCCCGGGTACTGGCCCGCGCCGATGGCCAGGGCGAAGCGCTGTGGCAACCACAGCAGCGCCAGCGCTGAGTCGGCACGATGCTGGTCTATACCCACCCGTCCTGCCTGTTGCATGACCCCGGTCCCGGCCATCCCGAGTGCCCGCAACGTCTGCAGTACGTACTCGATGCGCTGCATGCAGCCTTCCCTGGGCAGCTCGAATGGCGCGAGGCGCCGCCAGCCAAGTTCGGCGAACTGACCCGGGTCCACGACAGCGCCCTGCTCGACTTCGTGCTGCAGCCGCAGACCGCGCCGCTGCGCCAGCTGGACATGGACACCTGGACCTCGCCGGGTTCGGCCAGCGCCGCCGTGCACGCCGCCGGTGCCGGTGTGGCCGCAGTCGATGCGGTGATGCTGGGCGAGGACCCTCTGGCCTTCTGTGCGGTGCGCCCGCCGGGCCACCATGCAACCAGCAGCACGGCGATGGGCTTCTGCCTGTTGAACAACATCGCCATCGCCGCCGCCTATGCCCGCGACCGCCATGGCCTGGAGCGGATCGCGGTGGTCGATTTCGACGTGCACCACGGCAACGGCACCCAGGACATCTTCCAGCACGATGCCCGGGTCTCGTACTACAGCACCCACCAGGCCGGGCTGTTTCCCAATTCCGGCCTGCGCCGCGACCGCGGTGCCGGCAACCTGATGAACATCCTGTTGCCGCCGGGCAGCGGCGGGTTCCGCTTCCGCAACGTCTGGGCCGACGAGATGCTGCCGGCCATCGACGACTTCCGTCCGCAGCTGCTGCTGATCTCGGCCGGCTTCGACGCCCACCTGCGTGATCCGCAGGCGGACCTGATGCTGGAGACCGACGATTTCGCCTGGATCACCCGTGAACTGCACGCGCTGGCGCGTCGTCACGCGGCCGGCCGGGTCGTGTCGATGCTGGAAGGTGGCTACGACCTGCAGGCCCTTGCAGAGTGCAGCGTAGCCCACGTCCAGGCCCTGATGTCACCGGCGTCCAGCGCCGCCGCCGGATGAACCCGAACCGGCAGGCTCCGGCGTCCTTCATTGCCCCTATGCAAGGGATGGGGCAAGCTACCGTCCGTTTTCGCCCGAATCCGAACCGCGTGCGCCGAGCCCTCCGCCTGCTTCCCCTGCCTCTGAGCATCGCCATCAGCCTGCCGGCGATGGCCGATGAAAAGCCGCTCAACTGGGGCCTGTGCCCGGCCACCGACGTCATTCCCGCGTTCACTGACGCCCCCACCCCGGTCCCGGCCCAGGACAAGGCTGCCGCCGCGGCCGCCCGCGAGAACCAGCCGACCGACATCGAAGGCGACCAGCTGCTGGGCACCACCACCGTGCCGCAGTACGAGGGCAACGTGGCGCTGCGCCGGGGTGACCAGTTCGTCGGTACCGACAAGCTCAGCTTCGACACCGAGACCGGCAACTACATCGCCGACGGCAATGTCCGCTACCAGGACGGGTCGATCCGGATGGTCGCCAAGCGTGCCGAAGGCAACCAGGAAAGCGACACCCACAAGATCTCCGACATCAAGTACCAGCTGGTGTCGCGCCGGGGCAACGGTGATGCCGAGTCGGTCGACCTGCAGGGCGCGGTCGGCCAGATGCACCGCTCCACCTACACCACCTGCGACCCCTCGCAGCCGGTGTGGAAGCTGTCGGCGCCGCAGATCGAAGTGGACAACGACGAAGGCTTCGGCACGGCCCGCAACGCCGTGCTTCGCATCGGCAAGGTGCCGGTGCTGTGGGCGCCGTACTTCAAGTTCCCGATCGATGACCGCCGCAAGACCGGCCTGCTGTTCCCGCAGCTGGGCATGTCCGGGCGCAACGGCTTCGACTACGCGCAGCCGATCTACTTCAATCTGGCGCCGAACTACGACGATACGCTGACCCCGCGCTACATGAGCCGGCGCGGCCTGCTGCTCGACAACGAGTTCCGCTACCTCTACAACGGCGGCCGCGGCGAGGTGCTGACCTCGTTCATGCCCAACGACCGCCTGCGTGACCGTGACCGCGGCCGGGTGATGTTCACCGGCTACCACAACGTGGACAGCCACTGGCAGGCCCGCGCCAACCTGGCCTGGGTCAGCGACGAGCGCTATGTCGAGGATTTCGCCAACCGCCTGGTCGGGGTCACCGCCTCCAACCTGCAGAGCACGGTGGGCCTGTATGGCACCGGCCAGAACTGGACGGCAGGCATCATGGCCGACCGCTGGCAGCTGACCGACTACACCCTCGACGAGCGCGCCCTGCCCTACAACCGCCAGCCGCGCCTGTACTTCAACTGGGACAAGCCGGTCCGTTCATGGCTGGAAACCGGCATCTACGCCGAAGCCGTGCGCTTCACCCACGATGACATCAACTTCAAGAACGCCGTCGGCACCGGCGAGGATCTGCAGTACACGCGAACGGGCCAGCAGCTCACCTCCGGCGTTGGTGTCAGCGGTGGTTCGCGACTGGACGTGAAGCCCTATGTGTCGTTCCCGATCAGCGGCGCAGCCTGGTATGTGACCCCGACCCTGGCCTACCGTTACACTGCCTACCAGCTTGATCGCGGCCTGGTCGACGGCGTCAACGGCATCCAGGCCCAGATCCTGCGCTCGCAGGGCATCGACCCGACCACGGCCACGCCCGAGCAGCTGCGCGGCAATACCTCGCCCAGCCGCAGCCTGCCGATCGGCAGCATAGACGCCGGCCTGTTCTTCGACCGCGAGACCCGTATCGGCGGCAAGTCGTTCCTGCAGACCCTGGAACCACGCCTGTTCTACCTGCGCACGCCGTACCGCAACCAGGACGAGCTGCCGATCTTCGACACCCGTGACTTCACCTTCAGCTGGGGCCAGCTGTTCCGCGATTCGCGCTATACCGGCGCCGACCGCCAGAACGACGCCAACCAGCTGACCCTGGCGGTGAGCACCCGGTTCATCGACCAGACCACCGGCAAGGAACGTTTCTCGGCCTCGATCGGCCAGATCCAGTACTTCGATGAGTCGCGGGTGACCGTCACCCCCGGCGGCGCGCCGGTGGAAAAGGGCAAGTCGGCCTGGATCGCCGACGGCAACTACATGATCAACGACCGCTGGACCCTGGGCGCCACCTACCAGTGGGACCCGAAGTACAAGCGCGAGGATCTGGCCAGCGTCCGTGCCCGCTACCTGATGCCCAACGACGGCGTGGTCAACCTGAGCTACCGCTACCGCATCAATGCCGGCGCCCTGCCCGGCGCCAACAAGCATGACCGGACCCTGCTGGAGCAGGCCGACCTGTCGTTCCTGTACCCGCTGAACGCGCGTTGGAGCCTGGTCGGCCGCTATTACTACTCGCTGCAGGACAAGGAGCCGCTGGAAATCATCGGCGGCGTGCAGTGGGACAGCTGCTGCCTGGCCGTGCGTGTGGTCGGCCGACGCTATGTGCGCAATCGCGAAGGCGAGATGAACAACTCCATCCAGGTGGAGTTCGTCCTGAAGGGCCTGAGCTCCATCGGCCAGGACACGGACCGCACGCTGCGCCGTGCTATCCTCGGCTATAACCGCGACGACCTCTATCTGGTGCCGCCCAGCAACACCGGGGCGACCCGGGATGACTACGATCCGAATCTGATCCCATGACCAAGCGCTTCCCCGTTCTACTCGCCTCGCTGCTGGCGGTGTCCAGCGTGTCTGCCCCCCTGCAGGTGCTTGCCCAGGAGGCGCAGCCGCTTGACCGCATCGCCGCCGTCGTCGATGAGGACGTGATCCTGCAGAGCGAGCTCCAGCGTGCGATCGCCAACATCAAGGCGCAGTACGTCGGCCGTGAAAACCAGCTGCCGCCGGAAGACGTGCTCAGCCGCCAGGTGCTCGAGCGCCTGGTGCTGGTTAAGCTGCAGGTGGCCCGGGCCCAGGGCAGCGGCATCCGTATCGGCGACCAGGAGCTGAACCAGGCGATGAATGCCATCGCCCAGCAGAACGGTTCGACTCTGGACGCCCTGCGCCAGCGCCTGGCCCATGACGGCATCGACTTCAATGATTTCCGCGCTTCGGTGCGAGACGAGATCACCGTGCAGCGCCTGCGCCAGAGCTTCGCGCAGAGCCGCATCAGCGTCAGCGAGGGCGAAGTCGATGCTGCGCTGAAGCAGCAGGCTACCGTCGGCAACCAGTATCACCTGGCGCACATCCTGATTGCCCTGCCCGACGGCGCCAATGCCGACCAGATCTCCACCGGCCAGAAGAAGGCCGACGGCGTGAAGGCCCTGCTGGACAAGGGCGAGCTGGACTTCAACGCGGCCGCCGTTCGCTATTCGGACAGCCCCAATGCGCTGGAAGGCGGCGATCTGGGCTGGCGCAGCCTGGATGAAATTCCGCAGGCGTTCGCGCAGATGATGGAAAAGATGAAGCCCGGCGAAGTGGTCGGTCCGATCCGTGGCCCCAGCGGCTTCCAGCTGCTGAAGCTGGTGGACGTGCGCGATGCCAGTGCCGCTGCCGGCGCCAGCACCGTGACCGAGTACCACGGCCGCCACATCCTGGTGCGCGTGGACGATCACCAGACCGACGCGGCCGCCAAGGCCAAGATCGATACCCTGCGTGCCCGCATTGCCGGTGGCGCGGACTTCGAGACCGTGGCCAAGGAGTCCTCCGAAGACAACAACAGCAAGGGCCAGGGCGGCGATCTGGGCTGGTTCCCGGCCGACGCGTTCGGCCCGGCGTTCGGCCAGCAGGTCTCCGGCATCCAGGATGGCGGCGTCAGCCAGCCGTTCCGTACCGATGCCGGTTGGCACATCGTGCAGCGCGTAGCCACCCGCCAGACCGACGTGACCAACGACAACCAGCGTGCCCAGGTCCGCGAGACCATCGGGCGCCGCAAGCTGGAAGACGAGTACAACCGCTTCCTGCAGGAACTGCGTGGCGAAGCCTACGTCAGCTTCCGCAGCGGCGACCGCGCGGAAAACACCGCCACCCCGCCGCAGTCCTGACCGATGCGCCCCGAGCTCGCTCTGGTACCGGGCGAGCCCGCCGGGATCGGCCCGGAGCTGTGCATCCGCCTTGTCCAGCAGCCGCGTGAAGATTGCCGGCTGCTGGCCTTCGCCGATCCGGACACCCTGCGCGCGGCCGCTGCCGCGCTGAACCTGCCTCTGCAACTGCTGCCCGAGGACGCCGAAGCACGCGTCCCCGGTGATCTGCGTCTGCGCGTTGTGGCCAATACCGCGCCCAGCCACTTCGGCCAGGCCAACCCGGCCAATGCCGGTGCCGTCATCGGTGCCCTGCTCGGTGCCGGCCAGGCCTGCCTGTCCGGCGAACTGCACGGCGTGGTCACCGGCCCGGTGCACAAGGCGGTCATCAACCAAGGCGGCATCGCCTACAGCGGCACCACCGAACTGCTGGCCGACCAGGCCGGGGTAAAGGTGGTGATGATGCTGGCCAACCCCATCGTGCGCGTGGCCCTGGCCACCACCCACCTGCCATTGCGCGAGGTGGCCGATGCAATCACTGCGCCCGGCCTGGAACACACCCTGCGCACCGTGCACGCCGCGCTGCGCCGCGAGTTCGGTCTGCCCGCGCCACGCATCGCCGTGCTCGGCCTGAACCCGCATGCCGGTGAAGACGGCCATCTGGGCCGCGAGGAACTGGACCTGGTCATCCCGCTGCTGCAGCGCCTGCGCGCGGAGGGCATGGACCTGATCGGGCCGCTGCCAGCCGATACCGCCTTCCTGCCGGCCAAGCTGACCGGCTTCGACACCGTGCTGGCGATGTACCACGACCAGGGCCTGCCGGTGCTGAAGTATTCGGGCTTCGAGCAGGCGGTGAACCTGACCCTGGGCCTGCCCTACCCGCGCGTGGCGGTGGACCATGGCACCGCGCTGGACCTCGCCGGCCGCGGCATTGCCGATCCTTCCAGCCTGCAGGCGGCAACGACGCTGTGTGCGCAGCTTGCGCGGCAACGTACACTGAGCGCATGAATTCCCCGCATTCCCCCTCCGGCCCGGTGTTCACCGCCCCGGCCAAGAAACAGCTTGGCCAGCATTTCCTGGCCGACCGCCACTACATCGACAAGATCGTGATGGCGGTCAACCCGAAAGACGGTGACCGCCTGGTCGAGATCGGTCCCGGCCAGGGCGCGATCACCCTGCCGCTGCTGCGCGTGCATCCGAAACTGACGGTGATCGAGTTCGACCGCGACCTGATCGCGCCGCTGACCGCCGCCGCCGAGCCGCTGGGTGAGCTGACCATCGTCCACCGCGACGTGCTGCGCGTGGACTTCACCGAGCTCGCTGCCGGCCAGCCGATCCGCCTGGTCGGCAACCTGCCCTACAACATCTCCTCGCCGATCCTGTTCCATGCACTGGAACATGCCGCGGTCATCCGCGACATGCACTTCATGCTGCAGAAGGAAGTGGTTGACCGCATGGCCGCCGGTCCCGGCAGCAAGGTATTCGGCCGTCTCAGCGTGATGCTGCAGGCGTACTGCGAGGTGACCTCGCTGTTCGTGGTGCCGCCGGGCGCGTTCCGGCCGCCGCCGAAGGTCGATTCGGCGGTGGTGCGGCTGGTCCCGCGCGACCCGGCCACGATCAACATCAACGACCACAAGCGTTTCGCCGAGGTGGTCAAGGCCGCCTTCGGGCAACGCCGCAAGACCCTGCGCAACGCCCTGAACAACGTGGTGTCCGCCGAACAGTTCGTTGCCGCCGGCGTGCGTCCCGATGCCCGCGCCGAACAGCTGGACGTGGCCGAATTCATCGCTTTGGCCAATGCCTCCTGATTACACTGCCGGTATGGAAGACGCTGACGTTTACGCCATCTCCGTCGAAGTCGCACCGCGCTTCCTCGACGATCAATCCGCGCCGGAAGACGGGCGCTACGCGTTCGCCTACACGATCCGCATCCACAACCAGGGGCGTGTTGCCGCGCGCCTGGTCGCACGCCACTGGCGCATCACCGATGCCAACGGTCGCGTCGAGCATGTCGATGGCGACGGGGTGATCGGCGAGCAGCCACGCCTGCGTCCCGGTGAAGACTTCCATTACACGTCCGGTGTCATGCTGGGGACCGATCACGGGACCATGCAGGGCCACTACGACATGGTCGCCGACGACGGCACCGAATTTGCCGCGCCGGTCGCACCTTTCGTGCTGGCCGTCCCGCGTACCCTGCACTGACACGGAGGCCGAACGATGAGTGTGTGGGCGATCGGCGACCTGCAGGGCTGCTATGACGTCACCCAGCGACTGCTGGAGAAGATCCGTTTCGACCCGGCCCAGGACACCCTGTGGTTCTGCGGCGACCTGGTCAACCGCGGTGGCCAGTCACTGGAAACGCTGCGGCTGGTGCATTCGCTGCGCGAGCACAGCGTGGTGGTGCTGGGCAACCATGACCTTTCGCTGCTGGCCGTCGGTGCGCGCACCGAAGAGGAACAGCGCAAGGTCAACCCGGACCTGCTGCGCATCGTGCAGGCCGAGGACCGCGACGAGCTGCTGGACTGGCTGCGCCTGCAGAAGCTGGTGCACGTGGACCGCGAACTGGGCTGGATGATGGTGCACGCCGGCTTGGCGCCGAAGTGGACCACGCAGATGGCCGAGAAGCATGCGGCCGAAGTCGAGGCACAGTTGCACGGTGCCGGCTACCGCAAGTTGTTCCGCAACATGTACGGCGACAAGCCGAGCTGGGCGCCCAACCTGTCCGGCTACGACCGCTCGCGCGCGATCATCAACGTGCTCACCCGCATGCGCTACTGCACCCCGCGCGGGCGCATCGGCATCGAGGACAAGGGCACGCCGGGCACGCAGGAACAGGGGCTGTACCCGTGGTTTGAAGTGCCGGGCCGGGTCGAGCGTGACCTCAAGGTCGTCTGCGGCCACTGGTCGGCGCTGGGCCTGACCATCACCCAGGGCGTGCACGCCATCGACACCGGTGCGGTGTGGGGCGGCAAGCTGACCGCGATCCAGCTCGATACCGATGAGCTGCGCGTGGTGCAGGTCCCGGGCCGCGATGTGCCGGCACCGGTGCCGCATGCACGACCGCCGGCGCGACCAGCGCACGAGCGTCCCGCCGCTGCGGTGCAGGGCAAGGAACAGGGGGGCGGCAGTGCCCCCGCTGCCAACCCCGGCAACCGTGGCCCGCGTCGTCGTCGCCGTCGAGGTGGCGGTGGCGCCGGTGGTTCCGGCGGTCCCAACAACAACGGCGCAGCGCCGCAGGCATGACGCGGCGCGGCTGGGCACCATGGACGGTGCTGCTGCTGACGCTGGCCTTGGCCGGCGGCTGCCAGCCCACTTCGGCCCCGACTCCCACCGGCGGCAGGAATGCAGACCACACGCCATCGCAACCGCAGGCGCCTTCGCCGCCACTGGTGGCTGCAGCGCGCGCGCAGATCGGCGTCACCACCCGCTACGACCCTGCCTATCAGGTGCTGGCCTATCCCGGCGGAGATGTCCCGGTTGATCGCGGCGTGTGCACCGACGTGGTGGTGCGCGCCCTGCGCAGCCAGGGCCTGGACCTGCAGGCGCGCGTGCACGAAGACATGCGCGGCAACTTCAGCGCCTATCCCACGATCTGGGGCCTGTCACGACCGGATCGCAACATCGATCATCGTCGCGTACCGAACCTGATGCGCTGGTTCGAGCGGCAGGGCTGGCAGCAACCGATCACGGCCCTCGCCGCCGACTACGCGGCCGGCGACATCGTCGCGTGGAAGCTCAACGGCAACGGCCTGCTGCACGTGGGCATCGTCTCCGACCGGCGCCTGGCCAATGGCACACCGCTGGTGCTGCACAACATCGCGCGCGGCACGCGCGAAGAGAACCTGCTGTTCCAGCACACCATCATCGGGCATTACCGGAGGCCGTAGGCAATCCTGTAGAGCCGAGCCATGCTCGGCTACGGGATGTGTCCGGCAACAGCAGCCGAGCATGGCTCGGCTCTACAGGAAACGATCTTCAGCGGCGCACGTAGTGCACGAAGCGGAACGCGTAGGCGTGTCGTTCGTCGGCCGGGTGCGGCTCGCTGCTCACTTCCCGCCAGTCCTGCACGTCCACTTCGGGGAAATGGGTATCGGCAGGGACTTCGGCATTCACCCAGGTCAGGTACAGGTCACTGGCCTGGTCCAGCAGCTGGTGGAAGATCTCGCCGCCGCCGATGATGCACAGCTCGCTGGCGCCCTCGCCTTCGGCAATCGCCTTCGCCTCGTCCAGCGACGCCACCGCCCGCATGCCCTCGAACGGCACCTGGCCGCTGCGGGTCAGCACCAGGTTGGTCCGACCCGGCAACACGCGGCCGATCGACTCGGCCGTCTTGCGGCCCATCAGGATCGGCTTGCCCAGGGTGAGCGCCTTGAAGTGCTTGAAATCATCCGGCAGGTGCCAGGGCATGGCATTGCCCTGGCCGATGCCACGGTTGCGGTCCAGCGCCACGATCATCGACAGCTTCATTACGACCACCTCCTCAGCTGGCGTCGATCTGCAGGCGTTCGCAGGCAGCGTTGGCGGCACTGGCGGCCTGCAACGCCGCCGCCAGCGCAGGGCTGGACGTGGAGTGCTCATCCAGGCCACCGAGGATCTTCTGCTTCTGCGCCTCTTCGATATCTTTCAGGCCCGGTCCCGACAGGATGTCTGCCGACAACGCAGCCGTGTCGGTGCTGGCACGACGTGCCAGAAATGCCTGCAACTGGTCACTGGAATAGACGGTGGCAAGCTGCTGCTCGAGCGTGCGCTGATAGGCCGGATCTTCGATACCGGCCTTCAGGTGCTCGGTCATCGCCTTGTACATGCCGGTTACCGCCTCACGCATCTGCGCCCGGCAGCCTTCCGGCACATCCTGGGGCATCATCGTGCTGCCGTTGAATGCCCCAGCGAACGCCTGCACTTCCTCGCGCATGTGCTTGTGCACGATCTGCTCATTGACCTGCCGGGCCAACGACAGCGCATCGGCCGGTCCGGCCTGCACCATGGCCAGCGGCAGCATGCCGCACAGCGCCAGCAGGCCGCTGGAAATCAGGCGGGTACTCATACCGCCACCGGCGCCTTGATCGCCGGGTGCGGATCGTAGCCGTCGATGCGGATGTCGTCGAACTGGAAGCCGAACAGGTCGGTCACCTCCGGGTTCAACCACAGCTTGGGCAGCGCGCGCGGTTCACGCGACAGCTGCTCGCGCGCCTGCTCGAAGTGGTTCGAATACAGGTGCGCATCGCCCAGCGTATGCACGAAATCACCCACGCCCAGGCCGGTGGCCTGCGCCACCATGTGGGTCAGCAGCGCGTAACTGGCGATGTTGAACGGCACGCCGAGGAAGATGTCGCCGCTGCGCTGGTACAGCTGGCAGCTGAGCTTGCCGTCCACCACGTAGAACTGGAACAGGTTGTGGCACGGCATCAGCGCCATCTGCGAAAGCTCGCCCACGTTCCAGGCACTGACCACCAGCCGCCGCGAATCGGGATTGCGCTTGATCTCGTCCACCAGCCACTGCATCTGGTCGATCTCGCTGCCATCGGCGGTGGCCCAGCTGCGCCACTGCTTGCCGTAGACCGGGCCGAGGTCGCCTTTCGCGTCGGCCCACTCGTCCCAGATCCGCACCTGGTTGTCCTTCAGGTAACCGATGTTGGTGTCGCCTTTCAGGAACCACAGCAGCTCATGGATGATCGAGCGCAGGTGCAGTTTCTTGGTGGTGACCAGCGGGAAGCCTTCGGCCAGGTTGAAACGCATCTGCCAGCCGAACACGCTGCGGGTGCCGGTGCCGGTGCGATCGCTCTTCTCGGCGCCGTGCTCGAGCACGTGCGAGAGCAGGTCCAGGTAAGCCTTCATGCCTTGCCCTCGGCAGCCACCGGCAGCTGCGGCTGCAGTACCGGCGCACGACGGGACATCACCAGCAGCACCAGGCCGAAGGCGATCAGCGGCAGGCTGAGGATCTGGCCCTTGGTCAGCCAGCCGAAGGCGATGTAGACGCCGTTGTCGGGCATGCGCACGAACTCGAGGCCGAAACGGAAGATGCCGTACATCAGTGCGAACAGGCCCGATACCACATAGCGATGACGCGGCTTGGCCGAGACCCACCACAGCACGGTGAACATCACCAGGCCTTCCAGTGCCGCCTCATATAGCTGCGAAGGGTGGCGCGCGTACTGGTTCAGCGCACCGGTTGCAAATTGCGCCTGCAGGGTCGCGTGGTCGAGCTGGTTCAGCGGAGCCGGCAGGCCGGACGGGAACACCACGCCCCAGGTACCGTCGGTGTACTTGCCCCACAACTCGGCACCGATGAAATTGCCAACCCGACCCAAAGCCAGGCCGATCGGCACCAGTGGGGCGATGAAATCAACAGTGTCGAACAGGTGCAGACGGTTGCGGCGCGACCACCACCAGCACGCAACCACGACGCCCAGCAGGCCGCCGTGGAAGCTCATGCCGCCATCCCATACCTTGAACAGCAGCAGCGGGTTGTGCAGGAAATCACCCAGCGCGTAGAACAGCATGTAGCCGACGCGCCCGCCCAGCACCACGCCGAGCATGGCGTAGAACAGCAGGTCGGAGAAGCCGTTGGCATCGACCCCCGGCAGGCGCCCGTCGGCGATCCGCTTGCGCCCCAGCAGCCAGGCGGCGGTGAAGCCGAGCAGGTACATGATGCCGTACCAATGCACCTTGATCGGCCCCAGCGAGAGGGCGATGGGGTCGATGTCGTGGAAATAGATCATGGAAGGTGCCTTGCGGTTGAACGCCTATTCTCGGGCCAGCGCCGCCCCGGCTCAACCAAGGAGCTGGGGCGAGTTCGGCAACGCGTCATCGTTCGACCGCGTCGAGGCCGGAAAGTGCCCTTCGATCAGGCTGGAGACCTCGTCGATGGCATCCTGCAGCGCCTCCACCGGATGGGAACCACGCAGGCCCTCGCGCAGGTGGGTGCAGACCCGCTGCCACTGTGCGGCGCTGACCCGGCCCTGCAGGCCACGGTCGGCAACGATCTCGATGGCATGGTCAGCCAGCAGCAGGTAGATCAGAACGCCATTGTTGTGGGTGGTATCCCAGGTGCGCAGGCGCGCAAACGCATGCTCGGCGGCTTGGCGCGGGGTGACCTTGTGCCACAGCGCGGCCAGCGGCAGGTCCGCTTCCACCGCGAACATCACCTGCCCGCCGTGGCGCTGCTCACCGGCTGCGATGGCCTCGGTGATCGCCTGCAGTGTGGCCGGCGGGAACGCGCGCCGTACCGACGGCGAAAACACATGACGACACAGTCGTTGGATCATCACCAGCCCCCCGAAGCACCGCCACCACCGGAGCGGCCACCACCGCCACCCCAGCCGCCGCCGCCACCGAATCCACCGCCCCCGCCGAAGCCGCCTCCGCCGCCCCAGCTGCCACCTCCCCAGCCACCACCACCGGCAAAGCGGCCCGGGTGACCGGAGAGCATGGCCACGATCAGCCCTACGACGCCTGCCAGGCCACTGGCCAGCAGCGTGGAGGTGAACAGGAACGCCGCCAGCGCCGCACCGGCACCGCCGAGCAGGCCACGCAGCGGACGCGGCACGCGCGAGAACACGCCGCGCAGGATGCTGCCAGCGAACACACCGATGAACAGCGCCAGGAACCAGGTATCACCGCCACCCTCGGGCTCGCGGCCACGCTGGCTGCTGACCGGCGCAGGCAGTGCTTCGCCGTCGATCAGCTTGACCAGCACGGCCGTGGCATCGGTGATGCCGCCGGCATAGTCGCCGCCGCGGAAGCGCGGCACCAGGTATTCCTGGATGACCCGGTTGGCGATGGCATCGGGGATTGCACCTTCAAGACCGTAGCCCGGCTCGATGCGCACGCGCCGGTCGTCCTTGGCCACCACCAGCAGCACGCCGTCATCCACGCCCTTGCGGCCGATCTGCCATTGGTCGAAGACCCGCGTGGTGTACTGCGCGATGTCCTCCGGCTGGGTAGTGGGCACCACCAGCACCTGCAGCTGGCTGCCCTTGCGCTGCTGCAACTCGATCGCCTGCTGCACCAGCGCCTGCTTCTGCGTGGCATCCAGCGTGCCGGTGGTATCGACCACCGGCGAATCCAGCGCAGGAACCGGCGCCAACTGCTGTGCATGCGAGGCCAGCGGCAGCCACAGCAGCAGGGCCAGCAGCGCAATGGCCAGGCGCATCGATCAGTGCCCCGGCTGCGGTGCCGGCTGCTGCTGCGGCGTGTTGCCGAAATCGACCGCCGGCGCGTTGGAGATCTGCGCTTCGTTTTCCACCGTGAAATTCGGCTTGGTCTTGTAGCCGAAGATCTTGGCGGTGATCACCTGCGGGAACGAGCGGATGAAGGTGTTGTAGTCCTGCACCTGCTGGATGTAACGGCCGCGGGCGACGGTGACCCGGTTCTCGGTACCTTCCAGCTGCGCCTGCAGGTCGCGGAAGTTCTGGTTGGACTTCAGCTCCGGGTAGTTCTCGGTGACCACCAGCAGCCGCGACAGCGCGCTGCCGAGTTCGCCCTGGGCCTGCTGGAACTGCTTGAGCGAGGCTTCGTCGTCGGCATTGACGTTGATCTGGCCGACACGCGAACGAGCGTTGGTGACTTCGGTCAGCACGCGTTCTTCCTGGCTGGCGAAGCCCTTCACGGTCTGCACCAGATTGGGCACCAGGTCGGCGCGGCGCTTGTACTGGTTGATGACCTCCGACCAGCTGGCCTTGACCGCTTCATCCTTCTGCTGGATGGCGTTGTAGCCGCAGCCGGACAGCAGGGAGGCCAGCAGCATCAGGGGCAGGACACGGGTGAACAGGCGCATGGCGGAGGTTCCAGGTGGACTTGGCGCCGAGCATGCCACGGTTCGGGTGAAAGACCGGCCATCGGGCGCCGCCCCCTCCGCGGTGTTGTGTTTGCTGGATATCGGGGTTGGCCGGGAGGGTGGGTTGGCTGGGGGACGCCGTGAATACGTCCCTGTAGGCTCGGTCGCGCCATCCATGGCGCTCACGCCCCCAGCCAACCCACCCTCCCGGCCACGGACAATTTCCTGCGCACCGCGGGAAGATCAAAAGAAAAATCAAAAGCAAAACGCGGTTCTTCAGGCATTCGTGTCGACCAAGGTCGACACCTACCAGAGCGGGACGCCGTTCCGACAGATCGCGGAAAACTGTCGAAGGCGGGGTGGGTCAGTTTGCGGGGGCGTGAGCGCCATGGATGGCGCGACCGAGCCTACACGGACGTACTTGCGGCGTCCCCCGCAAACTGACCCACCCCGCCATCCCACGGATAGCCAGCTTTTGACGTTGACGTTGATTGCAGCGGGTGCCGGGCTGCAAGCCCTGCCGGAAACCCTCTCCCCTCAGCAGGCTTCAGCCACCGCAGTGCGCGGACGCCCCAGCCACGCCAGCAGCAACCCCGCGGCCGCCAACAGGCCACCTGCCACCGGAATCGCGGCGTAACCCAGCCCCGAACTGATCACCGCACCACCCAGCGCGGCACCCACCGCATTGCCCAGGTTGAACGCACCGACGTTGATCGACGACGCCAGGCCCGGCGCCTCGCTGGCCGCCTGCATCACCCGGATCTGCAGCGGCGGCACGATGGCGAAGGTCGCTGCGCCGAACAGCAGCACGCCCAGCGCCGCAGTGGCATGGTGCATGAAGGCCAGTGGCAGCACGAACATGAGTACGGCCAGGACCGCCAGCAGGATGCGCGTGGCGCCATCCAGCGACCAGTCCGCCATGCGCCCGCCGATGCCGTTGCCGAAGGTGAAGCCGATGCCGATCAGGGCCAGCGACATCGCGATGAAGGCGTTGGAGGCGCCGGTCAACTCGGTCAGTACCGGTGCGACGTAGGTATAGAGGGTGAACATCGCACCGGCGCCGAGCACGGTGGTGGCCATCGCCAGCAGCACCTGCGGTTGCAGGATCGCCTTCAGTTCACGGCGCACGTCCGGGCGCGGTCCCGGCGCGGACGCCGGCAGCGCGAAGCCCAGCGCGGTGATCGCGACCAGGCCCAGCACCGCAGTACCGGCGAAGGACAGGCGCCAGCCCAGCTGCTGGCCCACCCAGGTTGCCAGCGGCACGCCACCGATGTTGGCGATGGTCAGGCCCATGAACATGGTGGCCACGGCCGCGGCCTGCTTTTCCTTCGGTACCAGGCTGGCGGCGACCACCGCACCGATGCCGAAGAAGGCACCGTGATTGAGGCTGGTGACCAGACGCGACAGCAACAGCAGGCCGTAGTTCGGGGCCAGTGCCGAGAGCAGGTTGCCGACCACGAAGATCGACATCAGCAACATCAGCGCGGTGCGCTTGCCGAAACGGCCCATCAGCAGGGTCATCACCGGGGCACCCAGCATCACGCCGACGGCATAGGCGGTGATCAGCATGCCGGCGGTGGGAATGCCGACGCCCACGCCGTCGGCGATGACCGGCAGCAGGCCCATCGGGGCAAACTCGGTGGTTCCGATGGCGAAGGCGCCGACGGCAAGCGCCAGCAAGGCGGCTCTGGAATTCATGGGGGGTCCTGGGGGCGGGATTCGGGAGTGCGTAGCCTGCGCGCTTTGCTGTGCCGGATTAAGCCTCGCCCCGGGAAAACACTGTTGATCCAGGTTCACAAGTGGGGCCCGGAAACCCGCTACAAGTGCAAAAAACGCAGCGCCATAGTGAAGCCGAGCCCCCACAACGCAGAACCCCCGGCATGCCGGGGGTTCCGAGGGACACACACGCCAGTGGCGCGGTTACCAGTTACCAGCACCCGGCACGTTGTGCTCGCGGGCGCGACGGCGCATCAGCAGGTTCAGCCACTCGACCAGCACCGAGAAGCCCATCGCGGCGTAGATGTAGGGCTTGGGCACGTGCACGTCCAGGCCGTCCAGGATCAGCACCGCGCCGATCATCAGGATGAAGGCCAGGGCCAGCATCTTCACGGTCGGGTTGGCATCGATGAAGCGGCCCAGCGGGTTGGCGGCCAGCAGCATCACCAGCACCGACAGCAGGATGGCGGCCACCATCACCGGGATGTGGTCGGCGATGCCGACGGCGGTGATCACCGAGTCCAGCGAGAACACGATGTCGATCACCGCGATCTGCGCGATCACGTAGCCGAACACGGCCGAGGCCTTGGTGGTGCTGGGGTCTTCGTCCTCGCCACCGCTGATCAGTTCCTTGATCTCCATGCAGCCCTTGATGATCAGGAACAGGCCGCCGACGATCAGCACCAGGTCACGGATGGAGATGCCCATGCCGGCCACCGTGAACAGGTTGGCCGCCATATGTGCCAGATACGCCAGCGACACCAGCAGGCCAATACGGGTGATGCAGGCCACCGCGATGCCGAGCTTGCGCGCGAACGGGCGGCGCTCTTCGGGCAGTTTGCTGACGGCGATGGAAATGAACACCAGGTTGTCGATGCCGAGCACGATTTCCAGCGCGCTGAGCGTGAACAGGGTCACCCAGGCATTGGGGTCGGCGAGGAACTCAAAGGACATGGAAACTCTTCAGGGCAGTGGGGGAATGGGGATCAGCCGTAATTGCCGGCCATTGCATGCGGGACCACGACCAGCGACCAGCACAGAAGCACGTTCATCATCAGCACGAAGACTGCCGCCGAGCCCATGTCCTTGGCGCGGCCGGCCAGCTCGTGGATCTCGCTGCCGTAACGTTCGATCACCGCCTCGATGGCCGAGTTGGCCAGTTCCATCGCCAGCACCAGCAGCATCGAGCCGATCAGCAGCGCGCGCTCGACCGGGGTCTGGCCCAGCCAGATCGCGACCGGAGTCAGCAGGATCAGCAGGTAGACCTCCAGCCGGAACGAGGACTCATGCAGCCAGGCAGCGCGCAGGCCCTGCCAGGACCAGCGGGCGGCCTGGAAGATGCGGCGCGGGCCGCGGGGCAGATGGCCGAACTGATCAGCCACGGGTGGAACATCCAGCAACAGGGGCGCGGCGCAGCGACCGCTCAGACGCACGGCAGGGAATCATGGGTGCACAGGGATGGGCAGATGGCCGCCATTTTGCCACAAGGCCGCCAGCCGCATCCCTCGCACCGGCCCGGTGAATGGACTGCCAGGGGCAAGCCCCGGCCCGCCCCAGCTTCTATGATGGCGTTCCCCTTCCCTGCTGGAGCGCCTGATGTCCCGTCGCCGTACCTGCCTGCTGATGCTGGGCCTGCTGACCGCCGCCCCCCTGGCCCATGCGCTGGGCCCGGCCAGGCCGCCGCGCGTGCCCGAGCAGGTCTCCAACGTGGCCTGGGCCGGCGACATGGCCCGCTTCGCCAGCGCCGACCAGGCCAGCCCGCCGCCGCGCGGTGGCATCGAGTTCATCGGCAGCTCCTCCATCCGCTTCTGGGAGAGCCTGGCCACCGACTTCCCCGGCCAGCCGGTGTTCAACCGTGGCTTCGGCGGCTCGGAAGTGCGTGACAGCACCTGGTATGCCGGCCAGATCGTGGTGCCGTATGCGCCGTGCAAGGTGTTCTTCTACGCCGGTGACAACGACCTCAACAGCGGCCGCAGCGCCGTGCAGGTGCGCGACGATGTGGTTGCCTTCGTGCAGCGCGTGCATCGCGACCTGCCGAAGACCAAGGTGGAGTACCTGTCGATCAAGCCGAGCCCGTCGCGTGCGCATCTGCTGCCGGCGATCAACGAGGCCAACACGCTGATCAAGGCCGCCCTGGCCAAGCTGCCCAACACGGGTTTCACCGACATCTACACGCCGATGCTGGGCGCGGATGGCCAGCCGGATGCGTCGCTGTTCCGCGAGGACATGCTGCACATGACCCCGGCCGGGTATGCGATCTGGACCAGGGCGCTGGCGCCGAAGGTCAACTGCAACTGAGCAACCCCATCCACGCATGGCGTGGCTTTACTGCGAATCGCGGGAATCTGTCGAAGGCGGGGCGGTGCGGGTTTGCAGGACCGTTGGCGCCATGGACGGGTTTACGGCGTGTCCTGCAAACCCACACCGCCCCGCCATTCCACGGAATGCCCGCTTTTGATGTTGATGTTGCCTCGGCGGGTGCCGGGCGCAGCCCGGCAAAATCCCTCTACCGGAACATCACCGTGGCCTCGGTGCCCTGCCCCGGCTCGCTGGCCAGGCTGACCTTCCAGCCGAAGCGGTCGCACAGCCGGCGCACGATCGACAGGCCCAGGCCGGTGCCCTGCGGGCGGCTCGGCTCGGCGCGGTAGAACGGTTCGAAGGCCCGCGACAGTGCCTCGGCGGACATGCCGATGCCGGTATCGCGCACCACCACCCGATCGTTGTACACATGCACGTCGATGCGCCCTTCGTCGGTGTAGCTGCAGGCGTTGCGCACCAGATTGCTGACCACCACCTGCAGCACCCGCGGCGGCGCATGCAGCTGCACCGGCCCATCGCTGTGCAGATGCACCGACACCGGGCGCGTACCCAGCAACTCGTTGGCGTTGTCCACTTCGTAGCGGACGATGTCGTTGACGTCGAACAGTTCGATCTGCGGCTCGACATCGGCCTCGCGGGCCAGGATCAGGAACGCATCGATCACCGCCTCCATGTCACGGCCGGCGCGCTGGATGCGCTGCAGGCTGCGGCGCAGGCGCGGCTCCAGGCTGTCATCGCCAAGCGCCATGTCGCTGGCAACGCGAATCACGGTCAGCGGCGTGCGCAGTTCGTGGCTGGCGTCGCGGGTGAAATTGCGCTCGCGCGCCACGTGTGCGCTGACCCGGTTGGCCAGCGAATGCAGTGCGGCCGCCAGCTGCCGGGTCTCGCCCTGCATGTCCGCCGGCAGCTTGTTCGGCTCCAGGTCGGCCGCCTCCGGGTGGCCCGGGTCCCAGCGTGAGACGCGCCGCGCCAGCCAGTTCACCGGCGACACCAGGCGCTTGGAGGCCCGATAGGTGACCCAGCTGGCGCCATACACCGCAAGCAGGGTCAGCAGCACCGGTACGATGCCGAACCAGAACGCCAGCATCTCCGCGCGCGAGCGCAGGAACACCAGGTACAGGCGGCCGGCCGGGCGCACATCGACCAGCACCAGCTGGTCGTCCTTGGGCAGCTCGTGGAAGCCGGGCTCAAGATTGCGCAGGTTGGCCGGCAACGACAGGGCCGACTGCCCGCTTTCCAGCAGGTAGCCACGGATGTTCTGGGTGTTGGGCGGCGGCTGCACCGGCGAGGCCTCGTGCAGCGTCCAGAAGTACGCCGCCTCCTCGCGCAGGGCGGCGCCGACCAGGCTGTGCTTGATCACCAGCGAGACCAGCCACGCGCCCAGCAGGATGCCCAGGCTGGCCAGCACTGCCTGCAGGATGAAAGCGATACGGATCTTGCGCGGCAGGCCGTGCGGCATTGCGGTATCCCGGTCAGAGCGCTGCGATTATAGGCAGCGCTCTGCGCCGTAGTCGTGCACGGGGGCTGACCGGCGGCGCTGCCGACCGGTCATCACCTGCCCGGGTGCGTGGCCATTGCCCGGCCACGCCTGTTCCTGCACCTGTAGTGGCCCTGCTCAGGCCATCGGCTGGGCGATGTCGGCAATGCGGTAGCCGGCGCTCTGCACGGTATGCAGCAGCGGACGGTCGAACGGCTTGTCGATGATCTTGCGCAGGTTGTACAGGTGGCTGCGCAGGGTGTCCGAATCCGGCAGGCCGTTGCCCCAGATCTCGCGTTCAATCTCCTGGCGGGTGACCACGCGCGGCGATTCGCGCATCAGGATGGTCAACAGGCGCAGGCCGATCGGCGACAGCTGCAGTTCGGTACCGGCACGGGTGGCACGCATGCTGACCGGATCGAGCACAAGGTCGGCGACCTTCAGCACTTCCGAACCGACCTGACGACGCTCGCGGCGGATCAGCGCGCGCAGGCGGGCTTCCAGCTCCTGGATCGCGAACGGCTTGGTCAGGTAGTCATCGGCGCCGAAACCGAGGCCGGTGAGCTTGTCGTCCAGCGTGTCGCGTGCCGTGAGCATCAGCACCGGGGTGGACTTGCGCGCATCGTTGCGCAGGCGACGGCACACTTCGATGCCATCCAGGCGCGGCAACATCAAGTCGAGCACCACGACGTCATAGCTGTTCTCCGCCGCAAGGCGGTAGCCATCCAGGCCGTCCTGTGCATAGTCGACTTCGAAGCCGCGACCTTCCAGGTATTCCCCGATCATCTCGGAGATGTTGCGGTTGTCTTCGACCACCAGCACCAAGCCGGAGGTCTCCTTCGTCTGACGCATGTGATTCCCTCTAACTTCAGCTTTGTGAAACATGCCGGATCGACGGTGGACGCGATGTGAAGTTCCGTCAAGAGGTACACAAACGGTTCAGAGCAGCGGCCTGAGCAGCGGCCAGACGTTGTCCAGCACCTTTGGCTGCGCCTGTGCGGTCGGATGCAGGCCGTCGGCCTGCATCATGCCCGGCTGCAGGGCCACACCCTCCAGCAGGAACGGCAGCAGCGGCACCTTGTACTGCGTGGACAACGCCTTGTACGCCGCCGCCAGACGCTGGCGGTAGGCCGGCCCGTAGTTGGGCGGTACGTCGATGCCCAGCAGCAGCACCTTGGCCCCGGCCTTCTGGCTGGCCTGCACCATCCTTTCCAGGTTGCCCTGCACCTGCGCCGGGGTCAGTCCGCGCAGCGCGTCATTGCCGCCAAGGGCAATCACCACCACGGTCGGCTTCTCCTTGGCCAGCAGGCCCGGCAGGCGGGTCAGCGCACCGGCGGTGGTCTCCCCGCTCATGCTGGCGTTGACGATGCGCGCCGGCGTTTTCGACTGCTGCCTGACCCGCTGCTGCAGCAGGCTGACCCAGCCGGCGTCGGCAGGGATATTGTGGGCTGCACTGAGGCTGTCGCCGAGGACCAGCACGGTGCCGGCCGGACCTTTGGCACAGGCCAGCCCGGGCAGCAGCAGGAACCCTAGCAGCAGCACCATCATCACGCCGGCTCGCCGGCTCCATCCCGTCTTGCGCATTGGAGTCTCCTCATCGACAGCCTGTCCCCCCGCAGCGCGTCCGTTGCCATCGCCGTCGACCAGGTCGGCAAATCCGTGCAGGGCCCGGAGGGTGAAGTCCACATACTGGACAACATCACCCTGACCGTCCATGAAGGCACCAGCGCGGCCATCGTCGGCGCCTCCGGTTCCGGCAAGACCACCCTGCTCGGCCTGCTGGCCGGGCTGGACCTGCCCAGCCGCGGCCATATCAGCCTGGCCGGCCAGAATCTGGCGACACTGGATGAGGAAACACGCGCCCAGCTGCGCGCGCGTGAGGTCGGCTTCGTGTTCCAGAGTTTCCACCTGCTGCCGGCACTGACCGCCGCCGAGAACGTCGCACTGCCACTGGAGCTGGCCGGGCGCGAGGACCGCGCGCGGGTGGACGAGGTGCTGGCCCAGGTCGGCCTGGCTCATCGTGCCCGCCACTACCCGCGCCAGCTGTCCGGCGGCGAGCAGCAGCGCGTGGCGCTGGCACGTGCCTTCGTCACCCGCCCGCGCATCCTGTTCGCCGATGAACCGACCGGCTCGCTGGACCATGCCACCGGCCAGCACATCAGCGACCTGCTGTTCGAACTCAACGCCGGCAGCGGCACCACCCTGGTGCTGGTCACCCACGACCTGCGCCTGGCCCAGCGTTGCCAGTACATCCACCGCATCGACGACGGCCGCCTGCTGCCGGTCGAGCGCGGGGCGCAGGCATGAACCTGCTGAGGCACGCGTGGCGCGCGCTGCGCCGCGAGGCGCTGGCCGGCGACCTGCTGACGGTGTTCGCCGCGCTGGTACTGGGCGTAGCGGTGATGACCGCGGTCGGGACCCTGGTGAACCGGGTCAACCTGGCGCTGACCGGTAGCGCGGCGGAAATGCTCGGCGGCGACCTCGGCATCGCCGGGCGCGATGACCCGCCGCAGGCGTTCGCCGACGAGGCACAGCGGCGTGGACTGGCCCACACCCGTATCGCCAGTTTCGGCAGCGTGCTGTTCAACGGCGATGCCAGCCAGATGGCCAGCATCAAGGCGGTGCAGGCGGGCTATCCGCTGCGCGGCACGCTGCGGGTGCGGGCCACACCCGGCGGCGCCCTGATCGCCGAGGCCGGCATGCCGCCCAAGGGCCAGGCCTATGCCGACCCGCGCCTGCTGCAGGGGCTTGGGCTGAAGGCCGGCGATGACCTCGAATTCGGCGCCGGCACGCTGCGCATCGCCGGCATCATCGAGGCCGAGCCCGATGCCGGCGGCGACCTGCTGACCCTCTCCCCCACCCTGCTGGTCAACCGCGCCGATGTGGAGGGCACCGGACTGCTCGGCCCTGGCAGCCGCATCAACTACCGGCTGATGTTCGCCGGAGCAGCCGACCAGATCGCCGCGCTGCGGCAATGGCTGCTGCCGCAGGTGAAGGGCCTTCGCCTGCTGAGCGTGGACGACACCCAGCGCGGTGTGCGCCAGGCCTTTGATCTTGCCGGACGCTTCCTCGGCCTCAGCGCGCTGCTTGCGGTGCTGCTGGCCGGCGTGGCCACAGCGCTGGCGGCCAACCGCTTCGCGCTGCGCCGCATCGACCAGGTGGCGATCCTGCGCTGCCTGGGCGCGCGCCAGCGCGACATTCTGTCCGGTCTGGCACTGCAGCTGCTGATGCTGGCGGTGCCGGCCTGCGCACTCGGCATCGGCCTGGGCATGGCGGCGCAGGAAGGTCTGGTGCAGGTACTGGGCAGCCTGGTGCCGCAGCGCTTGCCGCTGCCCGAGGCAATGCCGGCGCTGACCGGCGCCGGCATCGGCCTGTTGCTGCTGTTCGGCTTCGGCCTGCCGCCGCTGCTGCGCCTGCGCGGGGTGCCGCCGATGCGCGTACTCAACCGCTCCTTCGCCGCCCTGCCGCCGGCCTCGCTGCTGGCCTACGTGGCGGCACTGGCGGCCAGCCTGCTGCTGGCGGTTCAGGTCACCGGCGACCTCAAACTGGCGTTGTGGGTGCTGGGCGGCCTGGCAGCGCTGGCGCTGGCCGCCGGCGTGGTCGGCTTCGTGCTGCTGCAGCTGCTGCGCGGCCTGCAGCACCGCCTGCACGGCCACTGGCGGCTGGGTCTGGCCGCCCTGACGCGGCGCCGCCTGCTGGCCGTGATGCAGCTGGTGGGGCTGTCGCTGTCGCTGTGTGCGCTGTTGCTGCTGGCTGTGACCGGCCCCGGCCTGCTGCAGCAGTGGCGCGAGCGGCTGCCGGCGGACACGCCGAACTACTTCCTGATCAACATCCAGCCCGAACAGCGTGACAGCGTGCTGGCCGCGCTGCGCGGACTGGGGGCCAACGACGCCAGCATCGAACCGATGGCGACCGGCCGCCTGATCGCCATCAACGGCAAGCCGCCGTTGCGCGTGGACCGCGAGCCCGGTCAGGACGGGCAACCGGCGCAGGGCGGCCAGCGCGATGACGATGACGAGAACCGGCCGTTGAACTTCAGCTGGCGCAGCAGCTTCCCACCCGCCAATACGCTGATGAACGGCACCTTCTGGACGCCCGACAGCAGGGCGCCGGAGGCGTCGGTTGAAATCGGCTGGGCCAAGCGCTACGGCGTGTATCCGGGCGACCGCATCACCATTGCAGTCGGCGAGCAGGAGCGCGCGTTCACCGTGACCAGCGTGCGCAAGGCGGACTGGAACACCTTCCGGCCGAACTTCTTCGTGCTGCTGAATCCGAATGCGGTGGGCGATACCCCGCACAACCTGCTGTCGGCGTTCCATCTGCCGCCCGGCAAGGCGGCCGGGCTGGGCGAGCTGGTGCGCGCGCAGCCCAACCTGTCGCTGCTGGACGTGGACGCGGTGATCTCGCAGGTGCGCGATGTGATGGAGCGGGTCGCGCAGGCGGTGCAGCTGGTGATGGTGTTCAGCCTGCTGGCCGGCGTGCTGGTGCTGCTGGCCGCACTGCAGGCCACGGCGGGCGAGCGCCGCTACGACAGCGCGGTGCTGCGCACGCTGGGCGCGACCCGGCGCCAGCTGCGCGGTGCGGTGCTGGTGGAGTTCGGCGCACTGGGCACGCTGGCCGCGTTGCTTGCAGTGGGTGCGGCCGCTGCCATCGGTGTGGCGGTCTCGCAGAAGGTGTTCGAGCTGCCGTTGCTGCCGCCGTGGCCGGGCCTGCTGATCGGCGGCGTGGTCGGCATCGGCTTGAGCCTGCTGGCGGGTTGGTGGGGTACGCGGGCGATCCTGCATACGCCGCCGGCATTGGCGCTGCGCGAGGCCTGAATCGGTTGCGCCTCCGGACGGCGTGCCGAGCAAGCCCGGCACCCACCGGAAGCAGGTGGATGCGGTGCCGGGTACACCCGGCACCCATCTCCATCGCGCCGATCAACCTTCCTTCGGCGCCTTTTCCACGTACTTGGCGAACACTTCGTCGATCTGCTTGTCCTTCACCTTCTTGCCGGACTGGATTTCTTCGGCCTGGGTGAACAGCGGAATGATCATCGCCATGCCGTCGATCCTGGTCTTCAGGTGCACGCCCGGGGCCTGGGTCAGGAACCCGTCCCAGCGCTGGCGCACCTTGGCCCAATAACCTGCAGTGGCCTTCCAGTAATTGCGCGCCGGGGTGAAGTCGATCTCGGTGGTCTTCACGTAGTCGTTGAAGCCGAACTCGCGCGCGATCTCCACCTGGCTGCCGTCGCTATTGCGCTGCACCTTGGTGTTGAACTGCTCGTGGGTCCAGCCGTTCGGGGTCAGGGTGTGGCGGTTGACCACGGCCAGCGCGTTGTAGTCGCTGCGCTTGGTGTACTCGCGGCGCGGCAACGGGCGCCAGCTCAGGTCGCTGGTCCAGCTCGGCACGTTGTTGGTGTAGGTCCATTTGCCGGTGCCGCAGTAGCGAGGTGCATCGCTCACTTCATACACGCACTGGGTCCAGGCGCCCTGGTTCACCGCTGCGGGAATGCGGCGCACCTGCCAGGTCTGGTCGGCACTGAACTCGAAGCGGTTGGGCGCTTCGTAGACCCAGTCCTGGCGCCAGTGCTTGGTGATGTGGCCGCTCTTCTCGTCCAGCAGCAGGTGTTGCAGCACGATGCGCTTCGGGGTGTCCTCGACCACGATGACCATTTCATTGCCGCCGCTGCGCATCGCCGGCGCGCGCTCGTAGCCCGGCTTCAGCAGCACGGTCTCGTCGAACGCGAAGTCCACGGTGTACTCACCCTGCATGGCAAGGATGCTGTCGTGGTCGCGGGCGATGTCGGAGGGCTGCGCGCTGGCCACGCCGCTGGCGGCGAGCAGCAGCATGGCGCTGGCTGTCTGGAGCTTCATCGGGGTCTTCCTTCGGGGTTGCAGATTCATTGAGCGGCCATCCGTGGCCAACGGGCGTTCCATCAGGAGAGGGTCACAGGCGGATCAGCGGCAGGTCGCCGGGAACCCGCAGTGCCGGACGCCGCGCGGCATCGGCACAGCAGCAGTCGTCAATCGCCAGTTCGCCTTCAGCGTTTTCCAGGCGTGCGATGCGGCGCGCGGTGGCCGCGCCCAGCGAAGACAGGGTCGACAGGCTGGCAGCCAGCGTGCGCCCGTCGTCGGCGGCATGCAGGCGCAGCGCGCACAGGCGCCAGCGCTGGCCACCGAGATGGCCGGCCAGGCGGCGCCACAGGCGTTCGCCGACGCTGCCGTCGCTGTCGTGTTCCGGTCCCGGCGGCAGCGCGGCCACCAGCCGGTCCCAGGCCAGGAAGTCGCTGTCCGGCAGCAGGTACAGGCGCCACACGCAGCGGCCGCGGCCATCGAGGAAGCACAGGCTTTCGCGCAGGCCTTCACTGTCCACGCCCTGGCAGGCGTGCACGCGTACGGCCTGGCGCCAGCCGCCCAGCTCGTTGCCGTCGGCGTGGTACAGGCACAACACGGTGCCGAGCGTGGCCAGCTGTGCCGGGGTCGGCCAGGCCGCGCTGTGCGGCGCGGCGATGGAATCATTCCTGCGTGCGGACAGTGCTCGGCTCATGAGGTCACCAGGAAACGGCAAGGCTGGCGGAGAAGGTGCGGCCCGGGCTGCTGTAACGATCGCTCAGTGCGCGATTGGTGATCAGGCTCGGGGTGATCGACGACCATTCGATGTAGCGCTTGTCGGCCAGATTGAACACGCCAACATTGAAGGTGGCACCCGGTGCGAAGTTCCAGTGCGCCATCAGGTCCAGCACGCCGTAGCCGGCCGGCTGGTAGACGAACGGCGCCGGTGCGTTCGGATTGGTCTGCGCAGCAGGCGGCGGCAGGCGCTTCTTGCGTTGTACGAAGGTGCCGGCCAGTTCGACGCCCCAGGTATCGGTGTCGTACATCAGTCCCAGCGTGCCGCGCAATGGATCGACCGAGGCCAGCGGTTCGTCATCGGTCCGGTTGTCACCACGCGACCATGCCAACGCACTGCGCAGCTCCCAGCCCTTCAGCGCCGGGCTGAGTTCGCCGAACTCGATGCCGGCCTTCATTTCCGCGCCGTAGATGCGCGCGTCGGCGATGTTCTGCGACTGGAACACCATCAGGCCCTGTGCGTTGCGGCCAGTGTTGACGTTGGACTCGATGAAGTCCTTGTAGTCGTTGTAGTAGCCGCTGACGCTGACGTACGCCGCCGGTGCGATGAAGCGCAGGCCCAGCTCGTAGCCGTCGCTGGTTTCCGGCTTCAGGTCCGGGTTGGCGATGGCGGTGTAACCGAAGGCCACGTTGGTCAGGCCGATGTTGACGTCGTTGTAGGGCGGCGAACGGAAGCCACGCGCATAACCGGCGAACAGCGACCACTGGTCGGTGAAGCGCCAGACCATGCCCAGCTTCGGCGACACGCTGGTCTTCTTCAGCTGCGCCACGGCCGTGGTCGGGTTGTCTTCGGCGAAGATGCCGTCCACTTCCGGCTTCAGCTCATAGCGGTCCACGCGCACGCCCGGCACCAGCGACAACCGGCCATCGGCAAAACGCATCTCATCCTGTGCATACAGGCCCAGCTCGGTGGTCTTGCTGATCGGGAAGTCACGCACCGGGAAGGTGTCCGGCAGCACCGTGTTGTTGACCACGCCAGCCTTGCTGACCTGATAGCCGTCGCGCTTCTGGCGGATCTCGGTACGGGTGCCTTCGAAACCGTAGGTCAACGCGTGCTCGACGCTGCCGGTGGTGAACGCCTTGTTGAACTGCGCCTGCAGGCCATAGGCATGCTGGTCGAAGGAGAACACGCGGTGGCGGCGGGTGCCGTCGGTGCGGGTCTCGTCGGTCTGCTGCCGGGTTTCGCTGTTCTGCGCGTACACCTGCCAATGCAGGCTGTCGGCGAACGGCTGGTCCAGCGCATCCATCTCGTGGGCGAAGGAGATGCGGGTGCGCTTCTGGGTGTCGTGGGACGTCATGCCAGTGGCCGCAGCCGTCGCGCCCGGGCGCGGCGCAACGCTGGCGATCGCCGACAGCACGTTGGTATCGGTGGTGTCTTCGTTGCCTTCCACGGTCAAGCGGAAGCGCTGGTCTTCGCTCGGTGCATAGACCAGCTTGCTGAGCAGGCTGCGGCCGTCGCGATCCTGCGGATTGGACGCGGTGCGGGTGTCGTTGTCGCTGCGTACCGTGCCTTTGTTGTCCGTTTCCTGGCCCTGGTGATGGTTGACGTTGACCAGGCCGCTCCAGTGGTCGCCACCAAAGGCGGCCGTGGCACCGCCAAGCGGGCCCTTCCACTCACCGTCGTAGCCGAACTTCAGGCCGAAGTAACTGTTCTTGCCGTCCTTGAGGTAGTCGGCCGGGTCCTTGGTCACGAACGCAACCACGCCACCGAGCGCATCGGAGCCGTACAGCGAGCTGGCCGGGCCGCGCACGATCTCCACCCGCTTGAGCGTATCGAGGTCGGTGAAGTTGCGGTTGGAACTGGCGAACGCACCGATGTCGAACCGGGTCGGCATGACGATGCCGTCGGTCTGGATGCGCACGCGGTTGCCGTCCAGGCCACGGATGCGGAAACCATCCAGGCCGAAGCGGGTCGCGCTGCGGGTAACCGACAGGCCCGGCTCGTAGCGCACCAGATCCTTGAAGTCCTGCACCAGGTGCCGGTCCATCTGCTCACGGTCGATGACGTCCACGGTGGCCGCCACGTCACTCACGGCCCGCTCGGTGCGGGTGGCGGTGACCTGCACCCGATCGAATTCGCGCGCATCGGGGGCGGCAGTGGCAGCAGCATGGGCGGACAGCGGCAGCGCCATCCAGACAGCAAGGCAAAGGGCGGTATGGCGGGTCATCGGGTTCGTTCAGTCAGGCAGGGGAACCCCCGGTTACCGGCACACCTGGAACGTGCACGCGGTAGACCGAGGGGGAGAGAGCGGGAGCGGACGGGTCGCCCACCCTGTCGGCGCAGCCGGCAGGAGGGAGGGAGGCGGGCGACCAGACCGCGATTACTTGGTCAGGATCAGCTTGTCGTTGCTGGTGTGCCGCAGGCGATAGAAGCGGTCGCCATGCTGGATCAGGATTTCACGACGGCCCTTGAGCAGGGCTTCGCTGTCGATGACCTCTTCCGGCGGAACGACGCGGACGGGACGATCGCGGAGGGTCAGCGTTTCGGGGCGCAGCAGTACAGGTTGAGCATTCATGAGCATCTGGACTCGTGCGAGGGACGAGTTAAATGATAATGATTCTCAGTTGACAATCAACAACCATTCTCAATTTGATTGATGAGATTAATGATCGAATTCTGAAATTCGATAGATCAAGCCAATCGATGGCGCCCGCGGTGCGTCTGTAGCGTCGAGCCATGCTCGACTGCTCTTGGCGCCATCGCCTGAAATCGCCCGCGCTGCGCGCGGAGTCGAGCATGGCTCGACTCTACAAAGGGCAGTCGACCAACAGTCGACTCTACCCGGCGAACGCTGCTTCGACCTGCGCCCAGCCGGCGGCGTCGACCTGCTCCAGCACGTCCAGTGCCTGCAGATTCTGCAGCAGCTGGCTGACCCGGCTGGCGCCGAGGATGACGCTGGAGACGTTCGGGTTGCGCAGGCACCATGCAATGGCCAACGTGGCAGGGGCGTGCCCCAGCACGCGCGCCACCTCGCTGAAACGACGCACCTGGGCCAGGCGGGCCTCGGTGTCGTCCCCCAGCACCAGATCCTGCAGCCACTCCATGCCTTCCCGCCCCAGCCGAGCGTCGGCCGGGATGCCCCGGTCGTACTTGCCGGTGAGCAGGCCCGAGGCCAGCGGCGAGAAGATGGTGGTGCCCAGGCCAGCGCGGGCGTACAGCGGCGCATACTCGACCTCGACGCGTTCGCGGTGCAGCAGGTTGTACTGCGGCTGCTCCATCGACGGGCCCTGAAGGTTGTGCGCCTCGGCGATGTCCAGCGCCTGCTGGATCTGCGCCGCCGACCACTCCGAGGTGCCCCAGTAGAGGATCTTTCCCTGCCGCACCAGGGTGTCCATGGCGTGCACGGTCTCGGCAATCGGTGCATCCGGATCCGGGCGATGGCAGTAATAAAGGTCCAGGTAGTCCACCCGCAGGCGCTTGAGCGCGGCGTGGCAGGCGTCGGTCACGTGCTTGCGCGACAGGCCGCGCTGGGTCGGCCGCGGGTCCCTGGCGCTGCCGAAGAACACCTTGCTGGACACGCAGAAGCCGTCGCGCGGCAGGCGCAGGTCGGTGATCACGTCACCCATGACCTGTTCGGCGCGGCCGTTGGCATAGCCCTCGGCGTTGTCGAAGAAGTTGACGCCATGATCCCAGGCGGCGGCCACGAGGTTGCGGGCCTCATCGCGCGGGACCTGGTCGCCGAAGGTCACCCAGGCGCCGAAGGACAAGGCTGAAATCGGCAGGCCGGTGGAGCCCAGGCGACGGTATTGCATGCGAATCTCCTGCTGCGGGCCCGCATCCGGGCCGGGATCGAACCCCATTCTACCTGCCGCCGCCAGGCGCAAGCCCTTGCCGTTGCTGGCCTGATCGGTACCGTTGGCCGCGCACACGCTGCTTTTTCTTGCCCCGGCCCCTGCCCTGCACTAGGCTTCCCGTTTTTCGCGACGCCCCAGGGGAGTCACTCACATGGTCGAAGGTTTGGGCAGGATCGGCTTCGGCCTGTTCGGGTTGGCGGTGCTGATCGGCATCACCTGGTTGTTTTCCAATAACAAGCGCGCGGTTGACTGGAAGCTGGTTGCCACCGGTATCACCCTGCAGATCGCCTTCGCGGCGCTGGTGATCCTGGTGCCGGGCGGGCGCGATGTGTTCGATGCGCTGGGCAAGGGCTTCGTCAAGATCCTCAGCTTCGTCAACGAGGGCTCGGGCTTCATCTTCGGCTCGTTGATGGACACCAAGAATTACGGCTTCATCTTCGCCTTCCAGGTGTTGCCGACCATCATCTTCTTCTCTGCGCTGATGGGGGTGATGTACCACCTCAACATCATGCAGGGCATCGTGCGCGTGATGGCCTGGTCGATCACCAAGGTGATGCGCGTGTCGGGTGCGGAAACCACCAGCGTCTGCGCCAGCGTCTTCATCGGCCAGACCGAGGCGCCGCTGACCGTGCGCCCGTACATCGCCAAGATGACCCAGTCCGAGCTGTTGACCATGATGATCGGCGGCATGGCGCACATCGCCGGCGGCGTGCTGGCGGCCTACGTGGGCATGCTCGGCGGCGGTGATCCGGCGCAGCAGGCCTTCTACGCCAAGCACCTGCTGGCGGCCAGCATCATGGCCGCACCGGCCACCCTGGTCGTGGCCAAGCTGCTGATTCCGGAAACCGGCACCCCGCTCACCCGCGGCACGGTGAAGATGGAAGTCGAAAAGACCTCCAGCAACATCATCGACGCGGCCGCTGCCGGCGCCGGCGACGGCCTGAAGCTGGCGCTGAACATCGGCGCGATGCTGCTGGCCTTCATCGCCCTCATCGCGCTGCTGAACGCACCGCTGACCTGGATCGGCGATGTGACCGGCCTGGCCGCCGCCATCGGCAAGCCGACCAACCTGTCGACCATCTTCGGCTACGTACTGGCCCCGATCGCCTGGGTGATCGGCACCCCGTGGGCCGATGCCACCACCGTTGGTTCGCTGATCGGCCAGAAGGTCGTGATCAACGAGTTCGTGGCCTACACCGAGCTGTCGCAGATCGTGAACGGCCAGATCGCCGGCGTGAGCCTGTCCGAGGAAGGTCGCCTGATCGCAACCTACGCGCTGTGCGGCTTCGCCAATTTCAGCTCGATCGCGATCCAGATCGGCGGTATCGGCGGCCTGGCCCCGGAACGTCGCCACGACCTGGCCAAGTTCGGCCTGCGCGCCGTGCTGGGCGGTACCATTGCCACCTTCATGACGGCGACCATCGCCGGCGTGCTGACGCACTTCAGTTGAACCCTTGGTTGAGAAAAGATTCCCTATGAGCAGCAGTGTCGTTGTCGTCGGTTCCTTCAATGTCGATCACGTGTGGCGGTGCGAGTCGCTGCCGGCACCGGGTGCGACCATTGCCGGCCGTTACAGCACCGGCCCCGGTGGCAAGGGCTTCAACCAGGCCGTGGCGGCCTGCCGCGCGGGTGCCGACACTCACTTCGTGTGTGCGCTGGGCGATGACGCTGGTGGCGCCACCGCCCGTGAGCTGGCCGCGCAGGACGGCTTCGGCCTGATCGCCGAAGCCAGCAGCGAACCGACCGGCACCGCCGGCATCTATGTCGATGCCCGTGGCCGCAACACCATCGTGATCGGCCCGGGTGCCAATGCCGCGCTCAGCACCGACTTCCTGCAACAGCAGCAGGCCCTGCTGACCAGCGCCAAGGTGGTGCTGGTGCAGCTGGAATCGCCGGTGCAGACCATCGAAGCGGCACTGGCCACGGCCCGCGAGGCCGGCGTCACCACCGTGCTCAACACCGCACCGGCCGATGCCCCCTCGACCATCGGCCTGCTCAAGCTGGCCGACGTGATCACCCCGAACGAGACCGAGTTCGCCGCCCTGCTCGGCCGCCATGTCGGCGAGCGCGTGGATGCCAACGACGTCGCGGCGCTGGATGGCGCCAGCCTGCACGCGCTGTGCCGCAAGCTGGTCGGCAACGGCACCGTGGTGGTGACCCTGGGTTCGGTGGGCGTGTTCGTGTCGCATGCCGACGAGAACCTGCGCGGCGATACCCAGCCGTACTACCGCGTGGGTGCCGAACAGGTGCAGGCAATCGACACCACCGGTGCCGGTGACGCCTTCAACGGTGCGCTGGCCGCGTCGCTGGCGCAGGTGGCCGACGCCCCGTTCGCCCGCCACGTGCGCTTCGCCAACCAGTTCGCCGGCCGTTCGACCGAGAAGGAAGGCGCCGCTGCCGCCATGCCGCGCTTCACCCCGGCCGATTCAGAAGCAAAGTAAATCCACGCCACGCGTGGATGAGAGGGCCCGGGCATGCAGATGCCCGGGCTTTTCTTTTGCACAGTCTGCAGGCCCGCGCGCACCTGCGACCGCCGGTCGCATTGCCCGCATCCCGGCCCTCGCCCACCATCCGCGCAGCTTCCTTGCACGGGCAGGACATGGACGGATTCCCCTGGTTGCTGTTCGCGGCCGCCGGCAGTGCCATTGCAGCCCTGCTGCATATCGGCTGCATCGCCTTCGGCGCCCCTTGGTACAGGTACTTCGGTGCTGGCCAGCGCATGGTCCGGCTGGCACAGGCCGGGCATTGGTGGCCGCCGCTGATGACCGCCGGCATTGCTGCCGTGCTGGTGGCCTGGGCGCTGTACGCACTGGCCGCCGCGGGCTGGCATTCGCCGCTGCCGGCCAGTCGTCTGGTCCTGACGGGCATCGCCCTGCTGTTGCTGCTGCGCGCGGCGATGGGCTTCGGCCTGGCGCTGCTCCGGCCCGGCTACAACGGCCGGCGCTTCTGGGTAGCCAGTTCACTGGTCTGCCTCTGCCTGGGGCTGGCCTTCGCGCTGGGGACCCGGCAGGCCTGGCAGAGCCTGGGCTAGCCGCCTACCATCGCCCGCCCTTGGGGGCGGCGGAAGCAACCGTCAAGCATCTGCTGATGCCGGTACGGCATGAGGTCGGTGCCGATGGGCCTGAACCGGGGCGGGGCTGACACGGCCGTACCGCCGCCCGCGCCCTACAATGGGCGCATGCAGATCGGCCCCTACACCATTGCCCCCAACGTCGTGCTGGCGCCCATGGCCGGCGTCACCGACAAGCCCTTCCGCCTGCTGTGCAAACGGCTGGGCGCGGGGCTGGCCGCCTCGGAAATGACCATCAGCGATCCGCGCTTCTGGAACACGCGCAAGTCGATCCACCGCATGGACCATGACGGCGAGCCGGCCCCGATCAGCGTGCAGATCGCCGGCACCGAGCCGCAGCAGCTGGCCGAGGCCGCGCGCTACAACGTCGACCACGGCGCGCAGATCATCGACATCAACATGGGCTGCCCGGCCAAGAAGGTGTGCAACGCCTGGGCCGGTTCGGCACTGATGCGCGACGAGCAGCTGGTGGCACGCATCCTCGAAGCGGTGGTCAACGCGGTGGACGTGCCGGTCACGCTGAAGATCCGAACCGGCTGGGACTGCGACCATCGCAATGGCCCGCTGATCGCGCGCATCGCCGAGGACAGCGGTATCGCGGCGCTGGCGGTGCACGGCCGTACCCGCGACCAGCACTACACCGGCCAGGCCGAGTACGCCACGATCGGCGAGATCAAGGCTGCGCTGCGCATTCCGGTGATCGCCAACGGCGATATCGATTCGCCGCAGAAGGCTGCCTTTGTGTTGGAGCAGACCGGCGTGGACGCCGTGATGATCGGCCGCTCGGCACAGGGCCGGCCATGGATCTTCCGCGAGGTGGCCCACTACCTGGCCACCGGCGAGGAGCTGCCGCCGCCGTCACTGGCGGAAGTGCGCGACATCCTGCTCGGCCACCTGCACGCGCTGCATGCATTCTATGGCGAGCCGCAGGGCGTGCGCATCGCACGCAAGCACCTGGGCTGGTATGCCAGGGACCGGCCGGAGAACGCCGCCTTCCGCGCCGTGGTCAACCGTGCCGAAGATCCGCAGAGCCAGATCGCATTGACCACCGAGTACTTCGACCGCCTGATCGCCGGGGAACCGGCGCTGTCTTCGGCGGCCTGAGCGTACAGCCCGCAACCTTTCCGACCACTTCGTTACGTAGCGTCGAGCGTGCTCGACTGAATTTCCAGAGCAGTCGAGCACGCTCGACGCTACAAGAGCCCACCATGACGCCGCCGATCTCTTCCCCGACCTATCTGCACGGCTTTTCCGGCACCGAGCAGCAGCGCCTGATGACCCAGGCACGCCTGCTGGAATCAAGCATCTTCGGCCAGATCGACTACAGCGGCGCGCGGCGCCTGCTGGAAGTCGGCAGCGGCGTGGGCGCGCAGACCGAAATCCTGCTGCGCCGCTTCCCCGAGCTGCACGTGACCGGCGTGGACCTGAGCGAAACGCAGCTGGCCACCGCGCGCGAGAACCTGGCGCGCACGCCGTGGTCCAGCGACCGCTACACCCTGCAGCAGGCCGATGCCGGCGAGCTGCCATTCGAGGCGCGCAGCTTCGATTCGGCGTTCCTGTGCTGGGTGCTGGAACACGTTCCGTCCCCGGCACGCGTGCTCAGCGAAGTGCGCCGTGTGCTGGCACCGGGTTCGCCGGTGTACATCACCGAGGTGATGAATGCCTCGTTCCTGCTCGACCCGTATTCGCCGCATATCTGGCGTTACTGGATGGCGTTCAACGATTTCCAGTACGACCACGGGGGCGACCCGTTCGTCGGCGCCAAGCTGGGCAACCTGTTGCTGGCCGGCGGCTTCCGCGATGTGCATACCGAGATCAAGACCATCCACCTGGACAACCGCGAACCGGCACGCCGCAAGACGATGATCGCGTTCTGGGAACAGTTGCTGCTGTCGGCGGCCGACCAGCTGCTGCAGGCCGGCTCGGTGGACGAGGACACCGTGGAAGGCATGCGTCGCGAGTTCCGCCTGGTGCAGAACGACCCGAACGCGGTGTTCTTCTTCTCGTTCGTGCAGGGCCGCGCGACGGTGTATTGAGGTGGGCCCGGGTAACCCGGCAGCAACCAGGACAACCCGCTAGAATCGCGCAGTCCCGGTCCTGGAAGGGCGCGTGCCGGGACCTCACTCCGTGCGGCAGCTGCGCATCGGCAGGTGGGCCTGTCGCGCACGGATGGACCTGACCTGCGAGCGCAAGATGAGTGACAGCGGCCGAATGCCATTTTCTGCCCACGAGGCCCTCCTGCCAGGTAGGCTGGGACGTGCGCATGCACGCCTGTTGGTCGGCCTCGTCGCTCTGCTGTGCATCCTGTACGTGGGGTTTGCGCTGACCCCTTCGTCCTACTCGTTGGCGTACCAGTATCTGGGCCTGGCACCACAGCATCCGTTGCTTGGCAGCGCCCGCATGATCCGCAGCGACGAGTGGATCGTGTTCACGCCCTACATCCAGATCGCGGTCAACAACGACTTCGGCCAAATCAACGCGTACTCGCCGTACCACGAGTCGCTGCGGACCTTCCAGGCGCTGCCGCTGCTCGACTGGGGTCTGCTGTTCAAGCCCTACCACTGGGCGTTCTTCGTGTTACCCGCAGCGAACGCCTACTCGTTCTTCTTCATGTTCATGGCCATGGCCTTCCTGAGCGGATGGGCCCTGTTCCTGCGCCAACTGCGGATGCCGGTACTGGCAGCAGTGCTGGTTTCGGCCACCCTGTTCTTCGCCCCATTCGTGCAAGTCTGGTGGACCAGCAATGCCGGCGCATTCGCCCTGGCACCCTGGGTGGCAGTGGCGTGGCTGCACATCGGCAATCGCTGGCTCCGCATCCTGGCCAGTGCGTACGCCCTCGCTGTCTGGGTGATCGCTGTGTCCTACCCGCCCTTCATCATTTCCTCACTGCTGGCCATGGCGGTGCTGGTGCTGTCGTTCCGCCGCGATGCCCTCACGCTTGCCCGACTGATCGACGCTGCCGTCTCAGGCGCGCTGGCATTGGCCGTGTTCATCGGTTACTTCCACGACATCATCCCGATCGTGCGCAACACGGTGTATCCGGGCCAGCGCCAGAGCGCCGGAGGCGGAGTCGGGCTGACGTCCCTGTTCGCGCACGTCTTCCCGAACCTGATGACCTACCGGTTCGCACCTCTGCCGATGTTCAAGGCCTCCAACGAGTGCGAGATCGCCGTACTCGGCAGCCTGCTGCCGCTGTTCACTCTGGTGCTTGCTGATGGCGCACGACTGCGCGAATGGGCGCGCGGCCACCGCGGCAGCGTGCTGACCCTCGCCGCAGGCGTACTACTGATCGCCTGCTGGATCTTCCTGCCCGTCCCCGTTCTCGTCGGCAAGCTGACCGGGCTGTCGATGGTGCCCCCTGCTCGCGCGCTGCTGGCGCTCGGCCTGATGATCAACATCGGCTGCGCAATGATCCTGGTCCGATGCGGCGTGCGCCTGGAGCGCAGGCGTTTGTTGCTGCTGGCTGCGCTGCTGTTGATGGGCACTGTGGCCAAGTTCCTGTTCGGCGAAGGCCAGTTCAGCCGCCTGCACAGCGCCGCCGACGCACTGCCCTACCTCTGCCTGGCGGCACTGGCCATTGCCGCCCGCCGCCCAAAGCTATCGGTGCATGCCGCCAGCCTGGTGCTGGCGACGGCTGCACTGGCCAACCTGCTGGGCAATGGATTGTTCAACCCTGTGCAGCCCGCCGGACCGATCTTCGCGATGGACCGCGCTGCCGTGCTGGAGGCGCTGCAGGCACAGGGCGCCCGCAAGAATGCCGACGGTGTGCTGGTCGCACCCGGGGCCTACGGCGGACTGCTGCCCGGCCTCGGCATCCCCGCCGTGAACCACGTGCTGTACCTGCCACAGATGGGTTACTTCGGCAGGTACTTCCCTGGCATGCCCGACAATGAATTCAACTTCACCTTCAACCGCTATCACCACGTTGCGGTGGCGGCCGATGGCGATCTCCCTCGTGTGCAGCAGGGAGACCAGGTGGTAGTACCGGCCAAGGTTCTGCTGGCACCGCCCTCGCTTCCCGCAGATGGCACGCTACAGTGAGCCCCGACATGAATGCCACAGCTCACGCCCTTGCCTCACCTCGCATCGCCGTGGTGATTCCCTGCTACAAGGTGACCCGCCACGTGCTGACGGTGCTGGCCGCGATCGATCCGGTGGTGACCGCAATCTACTGCGTGGACGATGCCTGCCCCGATGGCAGCGGCCGGCTGATCCAGACTGAAGCGAACGACCCGCGCATCACCGTACTGTTCCATCCGCACAACCGCGGCGTCGGCGGCGCCATCAAGACCGGTTATCGCGCGGCGATCGCCGATGGCATGGACATTCTGGTCAAGGTCGATGGCGACGGGCAGATGGATCCGGCACTGCTGATGGACTTCGTCGCGCCCATCGCTGACGGCCATGCCGACTACACCAAGGGCAACCGCTTCTGGAACCTGACCCACATCCGCCGCATGCCCCCGGTGCGACGGCTGGGCAACCTGCTGCTGTCCTTCATGACCAAGGCCTCATCCGGGTACTGGCAGGTGTTCGACCCGACCAACGGCTACACCGCCATCCATGCCAAGGTCGCCAGCCACCTCAAGCTCGATGCGGTCAGCGACCGCTATTTCTTCGAGACCGACATGCTGTTCCGCCTGAACACCGTGCGCGCCGTGGTGCAGGATGTAGCGATGGATGCGCACTACGCCGACGAGACAAGCAACCTGCGCATCGGCCGCGTCCTGGGTGAATTCACCTTCAAGCACCTGCGCAACACGCTCAAGCGCATTGCCTACAACTATTTCCTGCGTGATCTCAGCATCGCCTCGCTGGAGCTGATCGCTGGCAGCAGCCTGCTCGCCTTCGGCGGGCTGTTCGGGCTGTATCACTGGATGCGGTCGGCGCAGGCCGATGTGGCTACGCCGGTGGGCACGATCATGATCGCCATGGTCGCGCTGATCTCCGGGCTGCAGTTCCTGCTGGCGTTCGTCGGTTTCGATATCGCCAACGTGCCGCGCCAGGTGCTGAACCGCTCGATCAAGCTCAACCGCCTTCCGCAGTAGCGCCACGCCATGCGTGGCTGTTGTTCGCGCCATCCACGCATGGCGTGGACCTACGGGTGCGCGGCACCGGTCGCGGAGGCTGCCGGCTCGTGCCAGATGCGCTGCCACATCGCGGCAAGCCGGCGCCCGGCGTCGGCGCGCGCGGCGGGACTGCTGTAATCCGCCCGCACCTGCCCGGGCGTGATTGGCCGCCACTGCCCGTCGACCTGCTCAGCCACGACAAAGTTGAACGTGTAGTCCGGCTCCAGCCCCATGCGCAGGTCGCTCAGCACCAGCCGCCCGTCCAGCACCTGTGCTCGCATGAAGCCGCGATTGAACCACGTCAGCTGCTGCACCGCCGGGATGCGTTCTGCTTCGCGCAAGGCCTGCACGTTGGACGCGTGGCCTTCAAACTGCATCGGCCCGTGGTCGGCCACCAGCGAGCGGTCACCCACCACGTAGCCATTCGGTGTCATCGCCACCACCCGCCACAGCAGGGTGTTGAACGGCATCGGCACCGAGAAGCGCGGTGCATCGCCCAGGCCCATGGCCGCCAAGCTCTGCTGCGCGGCACGGTCGACCTGCGCTTTTGCGATCAGGCCCCAGCCCAGATAGGTACTGCTGACCAGCAACGCCACACCCAGCACCTTGCCAGCCCAGGGGCGGGCGCGGCCAAACCAGGCCAGCACGCAGCCCAGCAGCAGCCATACCGTGTAGCCGAGATCAATGATGAAGACGCTGGAACCCATGGTCGGGTGTGGCCGCAGCGGCCACCACAGTTGGGTGCCGTAAACGGTGAACGCATCCAACAGCGGATGGGTGACCAGCGCCAGCTGGATCGCCCAGAACCAGCGCACCGGTGATTGCGCGACACGGCCGTTGCCGAAGCGCTTGAACAACCACCAGATCAATGCGGCCACCCAGGGCAGCACCAGCAGTGAATGGCTGAAGCTGCGGTGCTCGATCATGTTCGCCACCGGGTCGGCGGCGGTGAAGCCGAGCCACAGGGCGTCGAGGTCCGGCAGGGTGCCAAGCGCCGCACCGGCCAGCAGGCCCGCGCGGCGGTGGCCGGGCGGGGCGATGGCAGCAGCGACGGCGCCGCCGAGCACGATCTGGGTCAATGAATCCATGGCTTGATGCTAGCGGCTTGCGGGCGGTGCATGTAGAGCCGAGCCCATGCTCGGCTGCTCTTCGTTGGGCGCCACGTCAGCCGAGCATGGGCTCGGCTCTACGGGAGGACAGACGCGCGTTATGCCGCCTGCGACATCCGTGCGCCGGGCAGCTCCAGCAGCGTCTGGCCGTTATGGTCGAGCAGGCGCAACGCGCCATCATGGTCTTCGGCCAGTGCGGTCAGGCTCTCCACCCAATCGCCGTCGTTGGCATAGACCAGGCCATCGCGTTCAATCAACGCAGCGCGGTGGATGTGGCCGCAGACGATGCCGTCCAGGCCGCGCCGGCGCACGTCGTCCAGCCCGGCCTGCACGAAGCGCTCGATGTAGCGTTCAGCGGCCCCGCTGCGCTTCTTCAGGAACTCCGACAGCGACCAGTAGCGCATGCCCAGCCGGCGCCGCACTGCATTCAAGGCCTGGTTGCCGGTGAGGATGCGGTAGTACAGCCAGTCGCCGAGTTTCTCCTGCAGGCCACCGAAGTGGGTCACGCCGTCGTACTCGTCGCCGTGTGCGACCAGCAGCCTGCGGCCATCGGCGGTCACATGGATGGCGCGGCGGCGCACCTGCATCGCTGGCAGCATCAGCCCGCACACCTGCCGCAGCGAGGCATCGTGGTTGCCGGGAATGTAGATGATTTCGGTGCCCGCACGGCGCAACGCGTGCAGGGCCTGGATGACTTCGCTGTGCGACTGCCGCCAGTTGGCGCGGCGATGCGCCATCCACCACAGGTCGATGATGTCGCCGACCAGATACAACCGTTCGCAGCGCAGCTGCGAGAGGAACCCTGCCAGCTCGGTGGCATGGCAATGACGCGAACCCAGATGCACATCGGAGACGAACACTGCGCGCCGGTGTGGCGACAGGTTCGCCAGCGCGCTCATGCCGGCGTCCCCGCGTCGCGCAGGTAGCGTCTGCGCTTGTTCGGCCGGATCGCGCACAGATCCACTTCAATCAGGCCGTCGATCGAATCACTGAAGTCCGGGTCGACACCGAAGGCGAGGAAGCGCGCGCCACCGGGTTCGCACAGATCGGTGTACTGGCGATACAGCGTCGGGACGCCGGTGCCGAGAGCGGCCAGGTTGGCCTTGAGCACATCGAACGCGGCGCCTGCATCCAGCTCGCCGAAACTCGGCGGCGCGGCGAAGTACTGGAACGGGCGGTTCGATTCGGCCAGGCCGGCGGTGCCGCTGTAATAGCGCTGGTAGTACGCCACCAGCTGCTCGCGCGCATCGCGTGGCAGCGCCGCGCTGATCGACACCGCGCCGAACAGGTAGCGGATGCCCGGCCGGCACTGCAGGTAGGCGCCGATGCCCTGCCACAGGTAATCCAGGCTGCGGCTGCCCCAGTAATCGGGCACCACGAAGCTGCGGCCCAGTTCCAGGCCCTCGGCGATGTGGGTGATCGCATCGTCGGAATAGCGGAACAGCGACGCGCTGTAGAGCCCGGACAGTCCGTGCCGGGCCAACGCATGGGCGCCGCGCATGATCCGGTACGCGCCGGCAATGCGCTGTGCGGCCGCGTCCCAGATCACGATGTGCTCGTACCGCGGGTCGTAGTCGTCCAGGTCGCGGCTGCGCCCGGTACCCTCGCCCACCTGGCGGAACGTCAGTTCGCGCAGGCGGCCCAGCTCCAGCAGCAGCGGTGAATCAGCGGTACAGGTGGCCAGCAGGATCTGCTTGCCATCGGCGGTCTGGCCCAGCTGCGTGGCCGCCGCGATGCCCGCGGCGACCTGCGAGGGCGGCACCGGGGCAGCCAGCGGCTCCGGGCCTGCGCAGGCAGCGGCATTACCGCCCCCACCATTGCGGCCCAGCGCATACAGCGCGCGGCGTACCGCCAGCAGCTGTGCGCCCGGGTCACCGCCCTTGCCCAGCTGCATCGGCTCACCGATGCTCAGCCGCAGCGGGCGGCCACGCCGGGTGAACATCTCGCGCGCCAGCAGCGCGGTACCGGCCGGCTTGAACAGGGTCGAGGCGCCGTAGAACAGCGCCGAGTTTCGCGCTTCCACACGCACCGGCAGCACCGGCGCGCCGGCGGTACGGGCAAAGCGGACGAACCCGCGCTGCCAGCGGCCATCACGGATGCCGCGCAGCGACAGCCGCGAGACCTCGCCCGCCGGGAACACGATCACGCACTGCTCGGCGGCCAGCGCCTCCTCGACGGCATGCAGGCTGCCACGCTGGGCCTTGCCACCGAGGATGCGCACCGGCAGCAGCAGATCCTGCAGTGGCGCGATCGCCCCCAACAGATCGTTGGCCACGATCCGCACGTCGCGACGGATGCGACCGACCGCGTCCAGCAGCGCCAGCGCGTCCAGCGCCCCGGACGGATGATTGGCAACAATCAGCAGGCGGCCGGTGGCCGGGATCTTCGCCAGCGCGGCCGGGTCCACCTGGTACTGGCCATCGATGAACTCCAGCCCGGCGGCGACGAAACCGAATCCGCGCAATCCTGCACTGCGCTGCAGGAAAGCTTCGATCTGGTCCAACCGCGACCAGCGCCCGACGCTGCGCAGCAGCGGCCGCGCCAGTTGGCCTCGGCGGCCGTGGAACCAATCGGGGAAGCGTTGCTGGAGACGCTGTTCAAGTTCCTGCATGGCGGTTCCACTCATGCCCGGCGGCCGGATTGGCCGACAGCCTGCGCCCGGCAGGCGGCAGCCAGATGGCGGTTTTGGGGCAGAACGATGACCACGGGTCCGTCTTGTCGACAGGGACGCCGCCTGCGCGGTCGGGGGCCGCAGCGCCCGCCCCGTTGTCACGCTGGTGGAACACTGGGCCTCGACGCTGGGCCCCAATCCCGGCCGGACGGCCCCTGCCGGGCCTACACGGGCTTAACCACCGGCAACCGGTACAGGTTCACAATGCACAGGCGGCGCACCCCGTGTATCATTCGCGCCCATCTTTCCATCCGAATCAAGGGATATTACGCCTGATGTCCAGCTATCTCTTCACCTCCGAGTCGGTCTCCGAAGGCCATCCGGACAAGGTTGCCGACCAGATTTCCGATGCGGTGCTGGACGCGATCCTGACCCAGGACCAGCGCGCCCGCGTGGCGTGCGAGACCATGGTCAAGACCGGTGTTGCCATTGTGGCCGGTGAAATCACCACCAGTGCCTGGATCGACCTGGAAGCGCTGACCCGCAAGGTCATCACGGACATCGGCTACGACAGCTCCGACGTCGGCTTCGACGGTGCCACCTGCGGCGTGCTGAACCTGATCGGCAAGCAGTCGCCGCACATCGCCCAGGGCGTGGATCGCAAGAAGCCCGAAGAAATGGGCGCTGGCGACCAGGGCCTGATGTTCGGCTACGCCACCAACGAGACCGACAGCTACATGCCGGCCGCGATCCACCTGTCGCACCGCCTGGTCGAGCAGCAGGCCAAGATCCGCAAGAAGAAGAACTCGCCGCTGTCGTGGCTGCGTCCGGACGCCAAGAGCCAGGTCACCCTGCGCTATGAAAACGGCGTGGTCTCGGCCATCGACGCGGTGGTCCTGTCGACCCAGCACGCCCCGGGCATCAAGCAGAAGGACCTCATCGAGGCCGTCCGCGAAGAGATCATCAAGCCGGTGCTGCCGGCCAAGTGGCTGCACAAGGGCACCAAGTTCCACATCAACCCGACCGGCAAGTTCGAGATCGGTGGCCCGGTGGGCGACTGCGGCCTGACCGGCCGCAAGATCATCGTCGACACCTACGGCGGCTGGGCCCGTCACGGTGGTGGCGCCTTCTCCGGCAAGGACCCGTCCAAGGTCGACCGTTCGGCTGCCTACGCTGCCCGCTACGTCGCCAAGAACGTGGTTGCCGCCGGCCTGGCCGACCGATGCGAAGTGCAGGTTTCCTACGCCATCGGCGTGGCTGAGCCGACCTCGATCTCGGTCACCACCTTCGGCACCGGCAAGATCAGCGACGACAAGATCGAGAAGCTGATCCGCAAGCACTTCGACCTGCGCCCGTACGGCATCATCAAGATGCTGGACCTGGTGCACCCGATGTACCAGCAGACCGCCGCCTACGGCCACTTCGGCCGCAAGCCGAAGGAATTCAGCTACCTCAACGGCGAAGGCGAGACCGTCAACGCCACGGCCTTCTCCTGGGAGAAGACCGACCGCGCCGCCGCCCTGCGCGCCGATGCGAAGCTGAAGTAAGAAACACGAAGGGCCGCTGTAGAGCCGACTGTTAGTCGGCTGACCTTCAAGAAGGGCCGCGCAAGCGGCCCTTCTGCTTTCGGTAGTGCCGGCCGCTGGCCGGCAGATGGTAGTACCGGCGGTTGCCGATACAATCGCCCCATGTCGACCGAACTCAAATCCCACCAGCTGTCCATGACCGTGCTGATGTCGCCGGAGATGGCCAATTTCTCCGGCAAGGTCCACGGCGGAGCGATCCTGCGCCTGCTCGACCAGGTCGCCTATGCCTGCGCCAGCCGCTATGCCGGCCGCTACGTGGTCACCCTGTCGGTGGACCAGGTGGTGTTCCGCCAGCCGATCGCGGTCGGCGAACTGGTCACCTTCCTTGCCTCGGTGAACTACACCGGTACCTCGTCGATGGAAATCGGCGTCAAGGTGGTGGCCGAGGACATCCTCAAGCGCAGCGTGCGCCACGCCAACAGCTGCTTCTTCACCATGGTGGCGGTGGACGAGGACGGCCGGCCGACGCCGGTTCCATCGCTGCAACCGGCCAGTTCGGATGAAAAGCGCCGGCAGGCTGCGGCGCTGATCCGCCGCCAGCTGCGCCAGGAAATGGAACAACGGCATCTGGAACTGCTGGCGTCGAATCCGCCGTCGCCGGAAGAGTGATCGCGGGCCGACTGGGCTCGGCACCTGGCAGACCGGTAGTGCCGGCCGCTGGCCGGCAACCTCCTCGCCGCTACTCGTCCATCTCAGGTAGATAGGGCGAAAGGAACGGCTCGATTTTCAACAATGGATCGGCCTCCGCCAGTGCAGCCTCTGCATCCACGGACGACACCACGTACATGTAGTAGTCGTATCCGAAGTGCACTTCGGCGCTATCGCTCACCAACTTGCACCAGATGACGTTGCGCAGAACGTCACGCACCACCCGCTCGATCCCGAACAAATCCAGCGACTGGCCCTCGTGGTAGCCGCGTGAATCACGCCGTTCAAGCGACTGGATGCGCAGTGACTCGACACCTATGCCGATGCAGAAACGCCTGATCGCATCCAGATAGGCATCCTCGACAACGAGGTAATCCTCGATGCTCACGCGCTTGCCGACATCGCTGAAGTCAGTCCACTCTTCGATCGGTGACCCCATGTAGCCTTCGGGCGTCCGCTGCCAGTATTTGGTGATACGCCAAGAATGCTTCATGGGGCGGGAGGATACCGGAAGGTGCGGGGGCAGCCGTGCATCGGGCATGCATGGGAGTGCCGGCCGCTGGCCGGCAACCTCGCAGCAGGCAAGCCCATGCAGTTGCCGGCCAGCGGCCGGCACTACTCCTCTCGCATCACCCCGTGTTCTGCACGCCCTGCGAAACACCATTCACGCAGGCCACCAGCGCACGCAGCAGGTCGTCGTCCTCGCGTCCGCTTTCGCGCCAGCGCTGCAGCAGGTCCACCTGCAACACGCTGATCGGGTCCACATACGGATTGCGCAGGCGGATCGACAGCGCCAGCCGCGCGTCGTGGTCCAGCAGCGTCTGCTGGTCCATCAAGGCCAGCAGCCAGTGCCGGGTGAGTTCCAGTTCGCGCTGCACCAGCGGGAAGAAACGCCCGTGCAGGTCGCCGGACAACTGCGAGAACTGCTCGGCGATGGTGATGTCGCCCTTGGACAGCACCATTGCGATGTCGTCCAGAAACGTACGGAAGAACGGCCAGTCACGCGCCATCCCGCGCAGGGTCTGCTCGTGGCCAGCATCAACCGCCGCCTGCAGGCCACTGCCCACGCCGTACCAGCCGGGGATGACCGCGCGCGCCTGGCTCCAGGCGAACACCCACGGAATCGCGCGCAGGTTGCCCAGCGCTGCATCCTGGCCGAGTCGGCGCGAAGGCCGCGACCCCAGCGTCATCCGTTCGATCACATCGATCGGCGTGGCGGTGCGGAAGTAATCCATGAAACGCGGCTGGCCGACAAACGCCCGATAGACCTCGCTACTCGAACCGGCGACCACGTCCATCACCGGTCGCCACTCATCCTCGCGCGGCTCGGCGGCACGCGGGCGCAGGCTGGCGCGCAGGACCGCACCGGTGGCCTGTTCCAGCGAACGCAGGGCCAGCGCGCGGATGCCGTATTTGCGATGGATCACCTCGCCCTGCTCGGTCACCCGCAGGCGGCCATCGATGCTGCCGCGCGGCGACGCATCGACCGCGTGCGTGGTCTTGCCACCGCCGCGGCTGATCGAGCCGCCACGGCCATGGAAGAAGGTCAGGCGGATGCCGGCCTCGGCCGCCACCTCCAGCAGCTCTACCTGGGCACGCTGCAGGCCCCAGCGCGAGGCGGCGATGCCGCCGTCCTTGCTGCTGTCCGAATAGCCCAGCATCACCATCTGCACGTCGTCGCGTGCCTGCAGGTGCGCGCGATAGATCGGGTCGGCCAGCAGGTCACGCAGGGTCGCGGTGCCGCGCTTGAGGTCATCCACGGTCTCGAACAGCGGCGCGATGTCGAGCGGCAACGCACCGCCCTCCTCTACCAAACCGCCACGGCGTGCCAGCGCCAGTACCGCCAGCACGTCGCTGCGGTCGTGCGCCATCGAGATGATGTAGCTGCCCAGTGCATCGCTGCCATGCCGCGCGCGCGCATCGGCCAGCGCAGCGAACACCGCATCCAGCCGCTGGTTGCCCTCGTCATTACCCTTGGGCAGCGTGTCTTCGCCGCTGGCGTGCGGGCCCAGCAGGCGCGCTCGGCCCAGCGCGTCCAGCGCCTGCCAGGTTGCTTCACCGCCCAGCACGGCGGCCAGCGCGCGCGCATGCACGCTCGATTCCTGGCGCACATCCAACCGCGCCAGGTGGAAGCCGAAGGTCTTCACCCGCCACAGCAGGCGCTGCACGGCAAAGCCGCCAGCATGTTCGCCGCGATTGGCGCGCAGGCTGTCGAGGATCAGCTGCAGGTCGTCGATCAGTTCAGCGGGGCCGGCGTAGGCTCCCTCGCCGTCATCCAGCGTCGCCTGCAGGCGTGCGCGCATGCGGTCATTGAGCAGGCGGTACGGCATGTCGGCATGGCGCGGGCGCGACTGCACCCGCGGCAGCAGCTGCTGGTACTGCGCCACGCGTGCCTGCAATGCGTCGCTCACCCCTACCCGCTCGGTGGACTGGCTGAGCAGGCTGGCCAGCTGCAGCAGTTCCTTCTGATAGCGCCCGAGCACCGCCTGCCGCTGCGCATCCAGCGTGTTGCGGATGGTGGTGGCATCCACGTTCGGGTTGCCGTCCATGTCGCCGCCCACCCACGTACCGAAGCGCAGCAGGCGCGGCAGCGGCAGTTCTTCGCCGTAGGTATCGCGCAGCGCCTGCTGCAGCGATTCGTACAGCACCGGAATCACGCGATACAGCACCTGCACCAGATAGAAGCCGACGTGCTCGCGCTCGTCATCGACCGTGGGCCGCACTGGCGAGGAGTCGGTGGTCTGCCACGACGCCGTCAGCGCCATGCGGAAGCGCGCCGCATCGGCGGCGGCCTCGCCAGGCGTGCGCTGGCCGTCGAGGTTGTCGACCAGGCTGGCCACCATCAGCTGCTCTTTTTCCAGCAGCGCACGGCGCACGGCTTCGGTTGGATGCGCGGTGAACACCGGTTCGATGTCGATGCGTGGCAGCCACTGCGCCAGTTCGTCCAGGCCCACGCCCTGCGCCTTCAGGTGCTGCAGCGCGTCCTGCAGGCCATCGGGCTGCGCACCTGCGGTACCGGCGCGCTGGTAGTCACGGCGACGGCGGATGCGATGCACGCGCTCGGCGATGTTGACCACCTGGAAGTAGGTGCTGAACGCCCGCACCATGGTCTCGGCCTGCTGCGGCGTGCGCCCGGCCAGGCCTTCGGCCAGCTCGGACAGGGGCGCCTGATTCTCGCGGCGGGCGATGGCGCGGGTGCGCACGTCTTCGACATCGTCGAGAAACGCGGCCGAAACCTGTTCAACCAGCAGGTCACCGACCAGCGCGCCAAGCCGGCGCACATCATCGCGAAGCGGAAGATCGGGAGAAGCAAATTCGATGCTGCTGCGGTACTCGTTCATCGGCGACGCACAGGCCTCGGTCAACGGATCCAGGCCCCAAGCCTAAACCAGAACGGGCGTCGTGCTGCGATGCAAAAATGGTTTCATCTGCACGCATCCGCAGCAGAAGCAGCCGAGCGTGGGCTCGGCTCTACAGACATCATCACGCGCTATACCGTGTAGCGCCCGAGCCCATGCTCGGGCGGCGGCGCAGCCGCACAGGCGGTCCCTGTTGCAGGGGCCGCCCTCATGCAGGTATCAGCGCTTCTTCTTCGCCTTGCCCTGCTCGGCCGGGCCGATGGTCTGTTCCAGCCAGCGCTCGCTCTCGGCCAGCATGGTCATGATCGATTCGCGTGCGCGGTAGGCATGCGATTCGTTCGGCAGCATCACCAGTCGCGCCGTGCCACCCAGGCCCTTCACCGCGGCGAACATGCGCTCGCTCTGCATCGGGAACGTGCCGGAGTTGTTGTCGTCCACGCCGTGGATGAAGAGGATCGGATCCTTGATCCTGTCAGCGTAATTGAACGGCGCCATCTTCTGGTAGACGTCCTGCGCCTGCCAGTAGTTGCGCTCCTCGGCCTGGAAGCCGAACGGAGTGAGCGTGCGGTTGTAGGCGCCGCTGCGCGCGATGCCCGCCTTGAACAGGCGCGTGTGCGCCAGCAGGTTGGCGGTCATGAACGCACCATAGGAATGGCCACCGATGGCGATGTGGTCGCGATCGGTCACGCCACGGCGCACCACTTCATCCACCGCTGCCTGCGCGTTGGCCACCAGCTGTTCGATGTAGGTGTCGTTCGGCTCCTTGTCGCCCTCACCGATGATCGGCATCGACGGGCTGGCCAGCACCACATAACCCTTGGCCAGGAACGCCTGCGGGCCCCAGTAGCTGACCGCGTTGAAGCGGTACGGCGAATCGGTCACCTGGCTGGCCGCGGCCGCGCTCTTGAACTCACCCGGGTAGGCCCACATCAGCAGCGGGCGCGGGCCATCGCGCTTCGGGTCGTAGCCCGGCGGCAGCAGCAGGGTCGCGGTCAGGTCGACGCCATCCTTGCGCTTGTAGCGGATCTGTTCCTTCTGCACGCCTTTCAACTGCGGCAGCGGATGGGCGAAGTGGGTCAGCGCGCGCGCTGCGGTACCCGCATCGGCCAGCGACTGCACGTAGAAATTGGCCGGCTCGTCCGGGTTCTCGCGGCTCAGCAGCAGCGAGCTGCCCTGGTTGTCCAGCAATGCCACCGGCAGCGAATAGCTCGGCGCCTGCGATTGGAACAGGCGGGTGGCCTTGCCGCTGGCGATGTCGAAGCGATCCACGAACGGACGGTCACCTTCCGGCGAAGCACCCGCACCGACCAGGTACAGGCTGCTGCCATCAGCGCTGGTCTGCAGCAGCGAGCGGCCACGATCGTCGCTGGACACCTGCGGACGACCCGGATCGGCGTAGCGGTCCTGCGCATCGCGGTCCCACAGCAGGCGCGGCTCGGTACCGGCGTTGTCCGGGGCGATCAGCCAGGTCCTGGTCTTGCGGGTCTTCCACCACGATTCGGTCAGCAGGGCCAGGTCACCGCGGCCCCAGCTGATGCCGGCCAGGCGGCTGCCAAGCTGGGCCAGCGTCACCGGCGGCTTGTCGAACGGCGCAGCCTGCATCAGTACCGCATCGCGCACCTTGGCGTCCCTGTTCGGGTCGCCGCCGTCCTGCGCTTCGGCCCAGACCAGGGTTGCATCGGCATCGCCGCGCCAGCTGATGTCGCGCACGCCGGTCACTTCAGCGTCGTTGCCGGTCGGCAGGCCTTCCACCAGCGGGCGCACGGCCACGGTGTGCACCAGCGTGCCGCTGGCTCGGTCGATCACTTCGATACGGCGCGGGAAACTGGTCACCGGCACCACGTAGGAGTACGGGCGCTGCACCGGCTGGCGCAGCACGAAGCGGCCGTCCGGCGACACCGAGAAGCCCATGAAGATGCCGGCCGCGCCGATCGTGCGGGTGTTGCCGTCCAGGCTGACTTCCATCGGCTGGGTGGTGGCGTAGTAATCGAACTGGCGCGCGTCGGCCTCGTTCTTCAGCAGGTCCTGGTAGGTACGGATCGACACCACGCCGCTGCCCTGGCTGGTCTGCTGCACGGCCGGGCCGGTCGGAATGCCGTCGGCGGCCGGGGCCGCACCGAGGTTGGCCGGGCGGGTGAACACCACCAGTCCGCGGCTGTCCGGCAACCACTGGTAGCCACTGCCGACCACCGTGTTCAGGCCGGCGACCAGGCGACGGGCGCTGCCGCCGGCCACGTCCACCAGCCACAGTTCATTGGCGCCACTGGCGGCGTCGACTTGGTTGAAGGCCAGCCACTTCTGGTCCGGCGACCACATCACACTGGCGATCGACAGCTTGGCCGGCAGGCCGCTGATCTGCCGTTCCTTGCCGTCGGCCACGTTCATCAGCCACAGCTTCTCGCCGAAGCTGAAGCGGCTGTCGGAGAACGTGCGCGGGTTGATGCGCAGGCCGGCCAGCTTCAGTTCCGGCTGCGCCACCACCTGGATCGAAGGCAGCGACGGCATCTGCATCATCGCTGCCACGTCGCGGCGTGGCGACAGGTACAACGAGGGCGCACGGGGTGCGTCCACCACCGCCTGCAGCGCGGCCGAGGGCAGTTCGTAGCCGTTGACGCCCTGGGCCTGTGCGGCCGTGGGCTGCGGCGCCGCCGCCCAGGCCAGCGGGGCCACCGCCAGCAGTCCCATCGACAGGACCAGGCCGGTCCAGCGCCGTGTGCGGCGCGCGTGCATGCTCATCGTTCCACCTGTGGGATGCGTGAAAACACCGACCTTAACAGGCCGTGCACGCCCGCCCATCTGCCGATGGTTGGGTCATCCGGATGTCATGCCGGGGCCGCGATATAATGGGGGTTCTCCCCTGCCGAGGGGCGCTGCGACCGGATCCCGTGAGGCCCGGCCAGGCTCGGTGAGGTGGCTTTGTAACAACGGCGCCCGGCTAGATGCGAGCACCCGCTCGCCCACAACCGGAGCACACGAATGAACGCTGTTGCCAAGACCTTCTCCACCGAAGGTGATTACAAGATCCGCGATATCACGCTGGCCGACTGGGGTCGCAAGGAACTGGACATCGCCGAGCACGAAATGCCGGGCCTGATGTCGATCCGCCGCAAGTACCAGGCCGAGCTGCCGCTGAAGGGCGTGCGCGTGACCGGCTCGCTGCACATGACCATCCAGACCGCGGTGCTGATCGAGACCCTGAAGGACATCGGCGCCGACGTGCGCTGGGCCTCGTGCAACATCTTCTCGACCCAGGACCACGCCGCTGCCGCCATCGCCGCCACCGGCACCCCGGTGTTCGCCTGGAAGGGCGAGACCCTGGAAGAGTACTGGGACTGCACCCTGGACGCGCTGACCTTCACCCTGGCCGACGGCACCCTGACCGGCCCGGAGCTGGTGGTGGACGACGGCGGTGACGTGACCCTGCTGATCCACAAGGGCTACGAGCTGGAAAACGGCAGCGACTGGGTCAACACCGCGTCCTCCTCGCACGAAGAACAGGTCATCAAGAACCTGCTCAAGCGCGTCGCCAAGGAGCGCCCGGGTTACTGGGGCCGCGTGGTCAAGGACTGGAAGGGTGTCTCCGAAGAGACCACCACCGGCGTGCACCGCCTGTACCAGCTGGCCCAGGCCGGCACCCTGCTGATCCCGGCGATCAACGTCAACGACTCGGTCACCAAGAGCAAGTTCGACAACCTGTACGGCTGCCGCGAGTCGCTGGCCGATGGCCTGAAGCGCGCGATGGACGTGATGCTGGCCGGCAAGGTGGCCGTGGTCTGCGGCTATGGCGACGTCGGCAAGGGCTGCGCCGCCTCGCTGCGTGCCTATGGCGCGCGCGTGATCGTCACCGAGATCGATCCGATCTGCGCCCTGCAGGCGGCGATGGAAGGCTATGAAGTCAACACCATCGAATCGACCCTGGGCCGTGCCGACCTGTACGTCACCACCACCGGCAACAAGGACATCATCCGCATCGAGCACCTGAGCGCGATGAAGGACCAGGCCATCGTCTGCAACATCGGCCACTTCGACAACGAGATCCAGGTCGACGCGCTGGTGTCGTTCGCCGGCATCAAGCACGTCAACATCAAGCCGCAGGTGGACAAGTACATCTTCCCGAACGGCAACGCGATCTTCCTGCTGGCCGAAGGCCGCCTGGTGAACCTGGGCTGCGCCACCGGCCACCCGAGCTTCGTGATGTCCAACAGCTTCGCCAACCAGACCCTGGCACAGATCGACCTGTGGGCGAACAAGGACAGCTACGAGAAGAAGGTCTACCTGCTGCCGAAGAAGCTGGACGAGGAAGTGGCGCGTCTGCACCTGGAGAAGATCGGCGTGAAGCTGACCACCCTGAGCCAGGAACAGGCCGATTACATCGGCGTGCCGGTGGAAGGCCCGTTCAAGCCGGACCACTACCGCTACTGATCGTGCAGGGGTCGGATCCCTTTCCGTAGGAAAGGGCTCTGACCCCTGCAATGGAAGTTGAAAGAACGGGCGCCCTCGGGCGCCCGTTCTGCGTTCCGGCCCGGGGTCGGATCCCTTTTCACGCGAAAGGGCTCCGACCCCCTCTGCCGATGCGAGCAGGTGGTCGTGGCGCTACATGTGCTGCCGATCATCCTGCAGCGCGCTCTGGCACTGCGCGACGAAGTCGCTCTGCCAGCAAGCCAGATCGAATCCCTCGCGCTGCTGGAATGAAACGGTCTCGGCGCTGAGCGCATAGCAGCGATTCTGGCTCAGGCGCAGCGCCGCCATCGTGTCACCCGCCTCCCAACAGCGTTCGATGCAGGCCTGCATCACGGCATAGTCCGGGTTGGTCTTGGCGCCACCGAAAGCAAACCCCATCTGCTGGGCCATCGCCAGCACAGGATCGCCGGCCGCATCGGCTGCACGCAGAATCCGCAGTACACCGGGCTCGGGAATGCCGAATGCCCAGTTCGCCAGGACCGCCGCACGCGCCGACGCCACGGCCGCCGCGTGCTGCCCCAGGCGCATCTGCTGCCCTGCCAGCATGGCCCATGCCCGCTGCAGCTCGGGAAAGCGGCTGCAGGCATCTTCCAGCAGCACGATGGCTTCAGCCGGTGCAGCGGCCTGCACATGCCGCTGCGCGCGCTCAACCAGAAGCAACGGCGAATCCGCATCTGCAACCTCGTGCTCGGGTGGATCGCGATCTTCATCGTCACCGTCCCACCCGCCACCGGCATCCAGCCACCGGACGAAGGCGTCCAGCGACGAATGGCTGAAGACCATGCGCCCTTCGTCATGGAACATCTCGCAGACCACCGGCGGCTCAGTTTCGCGCCCCAGCGGCCAGTACAGACCAAACAGATCGCCATTCCCCAGTGCGCCTTCGGCGACCGGCCAGAAGCCCTGCGGCGGGTACGGTCCCGCGCACGGTTCGGCATCCAGGGTCAGGTCATGAAGGCATTGCGGAGCGCGCATGTTCGATGTCCAGGCAGTGTCTACCGTCCATTATCACCGCGCTGCGCCTGGTAGTAGCCTCGGTCAAGGCAACACCCCCGCCCCACGCTACGATGCCCCCATGACTCCGGCCATCAACCTGCTCAAGCGCGAGAAGATCGCCCACACCGTGCGCAGCTACGTGCACGACGCCCACGCCGAATCGTATGGCGGCGAAGCCGTCGACAAGCTCGGCCTCGACCCGGCCCAGGTGTTCAAGACCCTGTTGGCCAGCACCGAGACACACGAACTGCTGGTGGCGATCGTACCGGTGGCCGGCCAGCTCGACCTGAAGGCCCTGGCCGAAGCCGCCGGTTGCAAGAAATGCGACATGGCCGCTGCAGATGCCGCACAGCGCGCAACCGGTTACCTGGTCGGTGGCATCAGCCCGCTCGGGCAGAAGAAGCGCCTGCGCACCTTCCTGGACGCCAGTGCCGAAGCGCTGCCCGCGCTGCATGTCAGCGCCGGACGCCGTGGACTGGAAGTGGAACTGGCACCCACCGATCTGCTGCGCCTGACCGGTGGCCACTACGCTGCCATCGGCAAGTCACGTTGATGCGCTGGCCGTGGTCCACATCGCCGATTCCCCGGCTCGACGATGCACAGGCCGATGTGCTGCTGCAGGACCTGTTATCGCGCGACGCAACGCGCATCACCGATGCCGGCCGCGTCGTCGCACGACTGTTCAGTGCCCCATCGTTGGACGCGTTGAGCGCGCATGTGGATCTGATCGAACAACGCTGCCAGGGCATCGCCCTTGGCGGCATGCTGATCAGCAATGAGGCCCACCTCGAGGCAGCCCTGCAACGGCTGCGATACTGGCAGGCGCGCGAAGGCTGCCTGTGCGCGCTCTACCCGTCCTATGTGTTCTTCAGCCCCGAGCCGCTGCTGGAACAAGGTCACGTGCAGCTGCGTGCACGGGGCGAAGCGGAGGACGGCTGGGGCGAGTGCTACCGGCTGACATGCACCCACTGCGCACGGCAATGGCGCGCGACCGAGCGCGAGTACCACTATCGGTGGTGGGAGTGGAAGGCCGAGCCCGCCCTGTAGGCGCCTCAGTCGAGCTTGAACGTGACCGTGCCGCGTATCAGGCTCATGTCTGGCGCCTTGCCTGCCGCTTCACGCTCGTAACGCCAATCACGCGCATGCTTGAGCGCCGCCGCATCGAGTAGTGGGTACCCACTGGATCGGGCCAGGATGATCGCCTGGGTCTTGCCCTGTGCATCCAGCAGCAGCATCAGCTCGACACCCCCCTGCTGGGCCTCGCGCATGGCGGCCGCAGGATACGTCGGAACCGACGAAAGTCGCCGCTGGTGCCAGCCTCCCTGCCGGGCAATCAAGGGCGTGCTGGAAGAGAGTGGGCAACGCACAGGCATCTGCAGGTCGAAGCCCGCAGTCCCTTGCGAAGGCCGGGTGGTGGCTGGCGCACCACAGGCGATCGCCGACACGCTCTGGAGCAATGACTGCTGACGCGAAAGCGCTGCTGCGTCATCCGCCTCCACATGGAACGTGCAGCGCCCCGACGTTGCCTGCGCCTGCAGTGAACCCACGCCCGCGTCGCGGATCAGCGTCACATCGGACAGGGCCCCACAGGCGGCGCCTGCATCGTACGTTGCTGCCGGGCTTTCACTTGCGGCCAGCAGACCTGCGGCGACCCATGCAAACGGCATCCAGCTGCGAACATCCATCCCTGTGCTCCCTGCGTTGATTCACCGCCATGGTAGCGCCCCGCTGCAATCCTCCCTGTTCACATGCCGACTGTCCGGCCACAGCGCGGGCTCACGGCCGCCAGTTGGCGTTGTTCTCCCAGAACGCCACCGAGCGCCGGTAGGCTTCCCGGTCCAGCGGCACACCGGACCCACCCTCCTCCACGCCCAGCGCATTGCGCATCATCGTGATCGGTGCCATCGGTACCTCTTCCGGTTCGGCGGTGTAGATGCAGCCGACGATGCCCCAGTCGGCCTCGATCGGTGAACCTTCCTTCGCCAGCTGCCCGGCGCTGTACAGGATCACCACCAGGTAGTTCGCACGCGGTGATTCCACGCCCTCGAACCAGCGCACCAGCACCGGCAGCTCCTCGCGGTTGCGCGCTTCGTAACCACTGCGCAGCAGGTGGCGGTTGGCCTCGGTGATCGGTACGGTCAGGCAGCGCGTGCTGGTCCAGTTCTCGTAGACGAACAGCTTGCAGAACGGAGCGTAGCCGTCGAGTACCTTCAGCGGCGCATGCGCATTGAGGTGTGCCTCGAACTGCTCGGCGGTGCAGTCCTGGATGGTGTTGCCGCGCGGCACGCGCGGGAACAGGCGGGGGCGGGCGAAATCGGTGAGGACGATGGACATGGCAGGGCGTGATCAGGGGTTCCACCGCACAGGGTAACCGCCCCGGAGGCAGGCAAGGCCGGATGCCGATGGTCACTGGCGCCCGCGTCCGGCTTGCAGCACTCTGCGGGCGACCCAATGCAAGGATCGCAGGCTCATGGATGCAGCACGCGCGTTGTCCCGTTCCGCCCGCCGTCGGCGATGGCCGATCGTCCTGGCCACCCTCTTGCTGGCGCCGCCATTGCTGTTCGCCGCCGCACTGCTCTGGCCGCTGTCGGCACCGCCGTTGCCCGAGCCGGGCAACAGCCGCGTGATCGTCAACGTGCGGGTGGTGGACGTGGCGCCCGGCCAGGTCAGCGAACCCACGACAGTGACAGTGCGCAGCGGCACGATCATCGCCATCGGCGAAACGCCACGGGACACCACATTGCCGGTGCTCGATGCCGGCGGCCGCTGGCTGCTGCCCGGCTTCTGGGACATGCATACCCACGCCCTGCAGCTGTCACCGCAACTGCAGTTTCCGCTGATGCTGGCCAACGGCATCACTGGCACCCGCGACATGATGGACTGCCCGCAGGCCACCGATCCGCTGATCGCCTGCGTGGCCGACAAGCGCCGCTGGACCACACAGGCCATTGCCGGCCAGCAGGTCGCACCGCGTTTCGTGCAGATCGCCAGCTTCTACTTCGAGGATCCATCACTCTCGCCAGACGCCGCCGCCGAACGCGCACGCACCTACACTGCGCGCGGCATCGATGCATTGAAGGTCTACAACCGGCTGCGTGCGGACACCTACCAGCGGCTGGCCAACGAGGCGCAGCAGCTGCGTCGCCCGCTGGTCGGCCACCTGCCCAGGGCCGTGCCTCTGGAAAGCGCATTGCAGGCGGGGCAGCGCAGCTTCGAACACGCCCATCTGTTCGTGCGGCATTGCTTCGAAAACGCAGCCGCCTGGCGTGGCGGCACCCTCGATGGCGAAGATCCGACCGCGCTGGCCGAGCGGATGGTCAGCGGATACCAGCCCGCGCTCTGCGAGGAAGCATTCGGCCTGATACAGGCAAGCGGTGCCGCGTTCGTGCCGACCCATGTCACCCGTGAAGAGGATGCACGCGCACGCGATCCGGCCTTCGTCGATGATCCGCGCCTGGCCTATCTGGACCCGCTCTCACGCTGGGCGTGGCGTGATGACCTGCAGGCCACCGTGGCGCGCTATCCCGGCCGACGCGGCGAAGACGCTCTGAAGACCTACTTCGAGCATGGCCTGGCGCTCACCGGTGCGGCGCATCGCGCCGGCGTCAACGTGCTGGTCGGCACCGACACCGGATTGGGCGGCCTGCGCTACCACGATGAACTGCAGTGGCTGCGGCAAGCCGGCCTGAGCCAGGCCGACGTGCTGCGCGCAGCCACGTTGCAGGCCGCGCGTCATCTGCAGCTGCAGGCATCGCATGGCAGCGTCGAGGTCGGCAAAGCCGCAGATCTGGTGCTGCTTGATGGCAACCCGCTCCACGACACCGCCAATACCCGCCGCGTGCATGCGGTGCTGCTGGCCGGCCATCTCTACGACCGCCCGCGCCTGGATATGTTGCTGGTGTATGCGCGTTCCCAGGCGCGTTCTCCAGCAGTGATGGCACGCCTGCTGTGGGGCTTCGTGACCAGCCCGGTCAGTGCCGAGCTGTAAGGGCAGCTACAACGCCATCCGCTCGCGCAGTTCACGTGCCTGCCGCCGCGACACTTCCACTTCGCTGCCATCATCCAGCGTCAGGTCGTAGCCATCAGCGATGCTGGGCGTCACGCCACGAATGCGGCGCAGGTTGACCAGGGTGTTGCGGTTGGCACGGAAGAAAAGATCCTGCGGCAGGCGTGCTTCCAGCGCGCTCAGGCTGCGGGTCAGCAAGGCGTTCTGGTCACGGAACCACAGCCGTGTGTAGTTGCCATCCACCACCAGCCGGCGGATCTCCGAGACCGCGACGAACCAGCAGCGTTCGCCCTCGCGCACGAACACCTGGTCCTGCGCGCCCAGCGTGCCACGCGACTCCGGCGCCCCGGCCGAAGCCACCTCGCGCTGGCGCGCCCGCTCGAGCGCCTCCAGCAGCCGCGGCGCTTCCACCGGCTTCACCAGATAGTCCAGCGCGTTGGTCTGGAACGCACGCACCGCATAGGTGTCGTAGGCGGTGACGAACACCACCGCCGGCACTGTCTCCAGACCGTCCAGCACATCGAAGCCACTGCCCGAGGGCATCTGCACATCCAGCAGCACCAGGTCCGGCGCCAGTGTGGCGATCGCCTCGCGTGCAGCGGGTACATCGTCGGCTTCGCCCACGCACTGCACCCAGGGCAGCGCCGACAGCAGCGTACGCAGCTCCTGCCGCGCCAGCCGCGCATCATCAACGATCAACACACGCAGCATGGCACTCATTGTGGAATCTCCAGCAGGGCCTGCATGCGATCGCCGACCGGCTGCAAGGTGAAACGCCCGCGTGAACCCAGCTGCGCACGCAGGTAGGCCAGGCCGACGCCATGCCCGTGGGTGGGCTCGCTGACGCCGCCCAGCGGGTTGTCCACCTGCAGGCGCAGCACATCGTCGTCCAATGTCGCTCGAATCTCCATCCGGCCGCCACCGGGCCGGCTGGCGATGCCGTGCTTGATCGCATTTTCCACCAGCAACTGCAGCGCCATCGCCGGCAACTGTGCCTGCATGGCATCGACGGCGATGTGCTGGTCGACCTGAAGGCGCTGCTCGAAGTGGATCGCCTCGATGGCCAGGTAATCGTCGACCACCGCCAGTTCCTCGGCCAACGTGACCTGCTCGCTGCGGCTATGCGCCAGCGCCTGGCGCAGCGTACGCGACAGGCGGGTGACCATGTCGCGGGCCCGCTCGGGGTCTTCCAGAATCAACGCGCGCAGGTTGTTCAGCGCATTGAACATGAAATGCGGATTGAGCCGCGCACGCAGGGCATCACGCTCCAGGGCGCTGCGTTCGGCCTCGGCGCGCAGGCGCGCCAGCTCACTGTGGCGTGCCCGCCGCAAGCCGTGCAGGCCTGCCCACAGGCCCGTCCACATCAGCAGGAACAGCGCGGTGTTCATCCAGTACACCAGCAGCGAAGACCACTGGTAATCCGCATGGCCGCCAGGCAGGTGCACCCAACCCAATGCCAGCGACGGCAGCAACAACGCGGCAGTTACCGCCTGTGCGACGCTGGCCCCGAGCACCACACCGGTCGCCAGTTTCAGCGCCAGGCTGGCCAGGCTGCCCTCCCACCAGCGCTGGCGAAGTGCAACCATGCGCAGCGCGCCACTGCACAACCACAGAGAGGCTGCCACGCTGACAGCGATCAACACGATGCCACTGAACATCACGCCGCCGCCGATCCGCATGCCGGCCCACAGCCCGTAGATCGCATAGCCCGCCCATGCCAGTGCATTGAGCGTCCAGAAGCGGCGGGATGACGTGGTGGCGTCCATGCGGGCTCTCGGCGGTGGCAGGAGGGCGGACAACGGTCAGCGGTGCGCGGCCAGGAAATGCCGCAGTTGCTCCTGCAGCCAGCGCGGATCATCCCACATCAGGAAATGGAAACCCTGCGCGCTCATCACGATCTGCACGCCCTGCAGTTTCGCGTACTGCGCCTGGAACACAGCCCGGGTGCTGTCCTCGGTGCCGCCCATCGGCTGGTAGCCGGCCCAGCTGCCCAGCACCAGCGTCGGTGCGGTGATCGAGGCGATGCTGTCGCGCAGGTCGGTGGTCATCACCGCATGCATGGCGTCAGCCGTGGTCTGGCGGTCGCTGGCTTCGCCCCAGCGCCCCAGTTCGGCCTGCCGCTGCGGATCGCGGGTCATGCCCGGCAGGCCGGCTTTCAACTGCGCCTGCCATTGCGCGGCGTCGGCAGCCAGCATGCCCTTGCGCAGCTGGTCGGCCATTGGCCGCACGCTGTCTGCGGTGGCGTTCGGGTCACGCGCCGCCGGCAGGAACGGCAGTGCATCGACCACCACCAGTGCGCTGACCGCCTTCGGCTCGGCCTGCGCCATCTGCAGGCCCAGCAGGCCACCCAGACTGTGGCCGATCACCACCACCGGGCCCAGGTGCTGGTCGTGCAGGTAAGCCAGCAGCTGCCCACGCATCGCCGGCAGGAACCCGGCCGGGCGTGGATCAGCGGCTGCGGCGCCGGCAAAGCCGGGCAGCTGCACCAGATGGCACTGCACATCCTTCAGGGCCAGGCAGGTCTCGCGCCAGACCTCGGCGCTGCTGTTCAGGCCGGGGATCATCAGCAGCGGGCGCCCCTTGCCGACCACCTCGACCTGCACCTTGCCCGCAGCCAGGGCGCCGGCGGCATGCGCCGAGCCGGAGCCGAGTACGGCCATTGCCATGCCGATCATGGCCAGCCGGGCCAAGGCCTTCATTGCGTACCAGAGTGCCAGGAAGATCTTCATCGTCAGCTCCTTCATCGGGTGGGTGTTGCCGGGATGGGATCAGCGTGCCGCCGGCCGCGGCATCCGGGTTGCAATTTCGGAGCAGCGGCCGGAGACCGGGTCAAACGGTCGCAGGCGACGGACGGTACCTTTCCGCGCAGCCAACCAACATCCATCTTGATGAAGCGATATACTGATCCGCACCCGCCGCTGCCGCCCGTGCCATGACCGCCATCAGCTTCGAGTTCTATCCGCCCAAGACCGACGAACAGCGCAGCCAGCTGGACCGCGCCGCGGCAAAGCTGAAGGACTACGATCCCCAGTACGTGTCGTGTACCTTCGGTGCCGGTGGCTCGACCCTGAGCTATACCTCCGAAACCGTGCGCCACCTCAACCAGCACCATGGATTCGATGCAGCACCGCACCTGTCCTGCGTCGGCGGCACCCGTCAGGAAATCCGCGAGCTGCTCAAGCTGTACCGCGCCATCGGTTGCCGCCGCCTGGTCGCGCTGCGCGGCGATCTACCGTCGGGCATGGGCTTTCCCGGCGACATGCGCTACGCCGCCGAACTGATCGACTTCATCCGTGCCGAGCACGGCGATGCGTTCCACATCGAAGTGGGCGCGTACCCCGAAACGCATCCGCAGGCCGCTGACGCACTGGCCGACCTGAAGCACTTCAAGGCCAAGATCGATGCCGGTGCCGATGCGGCGATCACCCAGTACTTCTTCAACCCGGATGCCTACTTCCACTTCGTCGATGAAGTGCGGCGGCTGGGTGTACAGGTGCCGATCACCCCGGGCATCATGCCGATCGCCAATTTCAGCCAGCTGCGCCGCTTTTCCGAACAGTGTGGTGCGGAGATTCCGCGCTGGATCAGCCGCAAGATGCAGGCCTTCGGCGATGATGCGGAGTCGGTGCGTGCATTCGGCACCGAAGTGGTGGCCCGGCTGTGCCAGCGCCTGATCGAGGGCGGCGCACCCGGCCTGCACTTCTACACCCTGAACCTGGCCAAGCCGACCACCTCGGTGCTGAAGCTGCTGCAGGGCTGAGAGCACGGCGCGCAAGCGTGATCGGCGCTACCCTGCGGGGATGACCCGGCTTTCCTTCCTGCTGCTGCTGCCGCTGTGCGTGCTGTCGAGCGTCGCCCACGCACAGTCCACCCGCCTGAACCGCTGCACCGATGCGCGGGGCCAGAGCGTTTATACCGATCGTCCCTGCGACAGCCTGGGTGCGCAGTCGCGGCTGCCACCGCCTGCGCCCACCGGCAATACCCTGCAGCGCGACACCCTGGGGGCACGCTGCCCGCGGCGGCTCAGCGAACTGGTGGATGCGCTGCGCGTCGGCATCGTCAGCAACGATGTGAACCGACTGTCCTCGCTGTACCTGTGGGGCGCGGTCTCCGATGCGGGCGCGCAGCGCATCCTCGGCCAGTTGGAATCGTTGGCGCGGCGGCCATGGGTGGACGTAGTGCCGGTGTACCCCTCGCAGGCGCTGCCGCAATCGCAGGAGGAGGGTCAGAGCCCTGCTGCGCAGGGGTCCGACCCTGAGCCGCCGGCCGTTCGCCATCCGGTCGGACTCCGCCTGGAGCAGACGTTGCCGGGCAGCGCAGCGCGCGCTTCGACGGTGCTGGGATTGCGGCGGCAGTACGGGTGTTTCTGGATCACGTTGTGATCGGTAGGGTCAGAGCCCCGCGTTGCGATGATCTGACCCTGACATCACGCCGGCCACAGCGCGCGAATGGCGGCGATGCCCTGCCCACCATGGCGACGCGCCTCACTAATGTGGCCACTGCCCATGCCACCCAGCGCGTAGATCGGCAGTGACACCTGCGCACGCAGCTCGGCGAAGGCATCCCAGCCCAGCGGCACCGCATCCGGATGGCTGGCCGTGGCCTGCACCGGACCCAGCACGGCGAAGTCGCAGCCCAACTGCTGTGCGGCCTGCAGCTGCTGCAGGTCGTGGCAGGAGGCGGCCACCAGCTGGCCTTCGGGCAGCGGACGCTGCGACAGCTCCAGCAGCTGTTCGCTGCCCAGATGCACGCCCACGCCCAATGCGCGTGCCAGCTCGATATCGCGGTTGAGCAACCACTGCACCCCGCTGCGACGATGCGCGCGCACGGCCTGTTCGACCATCGCCTGCCGTTGCGGATGCGCCGTCGGCAAGCGCAGCTGGATGCGCTGCTGGCCCGCGGCCACAGCGCGCTGCAGCTGTTCATGCCAATGCTGCATGCCGCCCTCATCATCCGCTGGCGCCGGGGTGATCAGGTAGCTGTCAGGCTGGCGCAGGGCGGCCACCACCGGCAGGTCTGCCGGTGGCATTGAATAGCGGCCCAGCTTGTCCGGCGCCACCCAGGTAATGGCCTGGCCCTCCCGCCCACGCGGTGTCCCCTTCCAGCTGCGCACGTGGCGCACTTCCAGGGTCAGATGCTTGTCCGGATAGCGCTGCGGCACATCCATCAGCCACTCGCCGACATCGGCCTCGATGCCCAGTTCCTCGCGCAGCTCACGCACCAGCGCCTGTTCGGAGGTCTCGCCGGATTCACGCTTGCCGCCGGGGAATTCCCACAGGCCGGCCATGTCGCGGTTCTCGGTACGGCGGTTGAGCAGCACGCGGCCACGGGCGTCGGTGATGACGGCGGCCACAACGTGGATCGATCGGGTGGGGGAAGGCATAGGGGAAGCATGCCCAGAACAGGGCGACTGGCGCAATCACGGATCCGGTGCAGCTCCGCCGCCATAAACGAAAAGCCCCGCTTTCGCGGGGCTCTTCGGGGTCAGCTCAGCTGGCCGTGGCAGTGCTTGTACTTCTTGCCACTGCCGCACGGGCACGGATCGTTGCGGCCGATCTTCGGCTCGTCGCGCTGCATCTGCGCCACGCCCTGCTGGGCAGCCTGCACCTGCGCGGCTTCCTCGTCGGCGCTGTAGCCGCCCACATCCTGGTGCTGGAACTGCGACTGGCTCAGGCGGGCTTCGGCCTGCTGGCGTTCGGCCGCTTCCAGCGCCTGCACTTCCTCGTCGCTGCGGATGCGCACGCGCGACAGCAGGGTCACCACTTCGCGCTTGACGTTCTCCAGCATGTCCGAGAACAGTTCGAAGGCTTCCTTCTTGTATTCCTGCTTGGGCTGCTTCTGCGCGTAACCACGCAGGTAGATGCCCTGGCGCAGGTAATCCATGCGCGCCAGGTGCTCCTTCCAGCTCTGGTCCAGCACGGTCAGCATCACGTGCTTCTCCAGCGCGCGCATGGTCTCTTCGCCCACGCCGGCTTCCTTCTCGGCGAAGTGCTGGTTGACGCGTTCCTGCACCTTGGCAGCAATCGCCTCGGCGTCCAGTTCCTCGTGTTCCTTGACCAGGTCGGTCAGCGACATCTGCAGGCCGAAGTCCGACTCCAGGGTCGCTTCCAGACCACGCAGGTCCCACTGCTCGTCGATCGAGTTCGGCGGCACGAAGCGGGCCACCACGTCGAAGATCACGTCGTCGCGGATGCCGTCGACGTTGTCCTTCACCGACTCGGCGTCCAGCAGTTCGTCGCGCTGGGCGTAGATCACCTTGCGCTGGTCGTTGTTGACGTCGTCGAAGTCCAGCAGGTTCTTGCGGATGTCGAAGTTGTGGGCCTCGACCTTGCGCTGCGCCTTCTCGATCTGGCGGCTGACCAGACGATCTTCGATGACGTCGTCTTCCTTCATGCCCATCATGCGCATGGCCTTCTGCACCCAGTCGGAGGCGAAGATGCGCATCAGGTTGTCTTCCAGCGACAGGTAGAAGCGGGACGAACCCGGGTCACCCTGGCGGCCCGAACGGCCACGCAGCTGGTTGTCGATACGGCGCGATTCATGGCGCTCGGTGCCGACGATGTGCAGGCCACCTGCAGCCTTGACGGCCTCATGGCGCTTCTGCCATTCGGCCTTGACCGCGGCCTTCTGCTCGTCGGTGGCGCCTTCGCCCAGCTCGTGGATTTCCGCTTCCAGCGAACCGCCCAGCACGATGTCGGTACCACGACCGGCCATGTTGGTGGCGATGGTGACCGCGGCCGGACGGCCGGCATTGGCGACGATGGTGGCTTCGCGGTCATGCTGCTTGGCGTTGAGCACTTCGTGCTTCACGCCCGCCTTGCGCAGGTGCTCGGACAGCATTTCCGAGGTTTCGATGGAGGTGGTACCCACCAGCACCGGCTGGCCACGCTTGGCGCACTCTTCGATGTCGGCCAGCACCGCATTGAACTTGCCCTTGCGGTTGAGGAACACCTGGTCCGGGCTGTCCTTGCGGATGGTCGGGCGGTTGGTCGGAATCACCACCACTTCCAGGCCGTAGATGCTCTGGAACTCGAAGGCTTCGGTATCGGCCGTACCGGTCATGCCGGACAGCTTCTTGTACATGCGGAACAGATTCTGGAAGGTGATGCTCGCCAGCGTCTGGTTCTCGCGCTGGACCGGCACGCCTTCCTTTGCTTCCACGGCCTGGTGCAGGCCATCGGACCAACGACGGCCGGACAGGGTGCGGCCGGTGAACTCATCGACGATGACCACTTCGCCGTCGCGCACGATGTAGTCCACGTCACGCTGGTAGATCGCGTGCGCGCGCAGCGCGGCGTTGAGGTGGTGGACCACCGTCAGGTTCTGCGGTGCGTACAGGCCTTCGGTCTCGCCGTCGAGGATGCCGGCCTCGACCAGCAGCTGCTCGGCATGCTCCATGCCCGCTTCGGACAGGTGCACCTGCTTGCCCTTCTCGTCGACCCAGAAGTCGCCTTCGCCGTCTTCCACTTCCTGCTTGACCAGGTTCGGCACGACGCGGTTGACGCGGATGTACAGCTCCGGGGAATCATCGGCCGGGCCGGAGATGATCAGCGGGGTACGCGCTTCGTCGATCAGGATGGAGTCGACTTCGTCGACGATGGCGTAGTGCAGGCCGCGCTGGTAGCGGTCGGCCTTGGACAGCGCCATGTTGTCGCGCAGGTAGTCGAAACCGAATTCGTTGTTGGTACCGTAGGTGATGTCCGAGGCATAGGCTTCGCGCTTGTCGCTGTGCGGCATGCCCGGGTAGACCACGCCCACGCTCAGGCCCAGCCAGTTGTACAGCTTGCCCATCTGCGCGGCGTCGCGGCGCGCCAGGTAGTCGTTCACGGTGACCACGTGCACGCCCTTGCCTTCCAGCGCGTTGAGGTACACCGGCAGGGTCGCCACCAGGGTCTTGCCTTCACCGGTGCGCATTTCTGCGATCTTGCCCAGGTGAAGCACCATGCCGCCGATCAGCTGCACGTCGTAATGGCGCATGCCCAGCACGCGGCGACCGGCCTCGCGGCAGACCGCGAACGCTTCCGGCAGCACCTTGTCCAGGGCTTCACCATCGGCGATGCGCTGCTTGAACTCCGGCGTCTTGGCCTGAAGCTGCTCGTCGGAAAGCTTCTCGATCTCCGGCTCCAGCGCATTGATCTTGGCGACGATGCGGTTGAGCTGGCGCAGCTGTCGTTCGTTACGACTGCCAAATACGCGGGTAAGCAGGCTGTTGATCATTGAAGGAACCGGGTTGGATGGACACGACGCCCGGCCTCCCCCTTGGGATCCGTCCGCCGCAAACGAAACAGGGCGCCTGGCGCCCTGTCGATGGCAACACCCATTGTAGCTTGGGACGGCCCGCTGAGGTTTCAACCCCGAGGGGTAGTGCCGGCCGCTGGCCGGAGCTTGGTTCGGGAACCTCAAGGAATTGCCGGCCAGCGGCCGGCACTACCAGAACGGATCAGCCGCGGCTGACGCGGCCGACCGGCGTGTTGCCGCCGTCGCCGAGGAACTTGCGCGGGTTGACCACGTTGCCGTTCTCCCACACCTCGAAGTGCACGTGGGCGCCGGTCGAACGACCGGTGGAACCGGCCTTGGCCACTTCCTGCCCGGCACGGACCAGGTCGCCGACCTTCACCACCAGGCGCGAATTGTGCGCGTAGCGGGTGACGTAGCCATTACCGTGGTCGACATCTACCACGTTGCCGTAGCCGCCCTTCACACCGGCGAAGCTGACCACACCCTCGGCCACGGCCATCACCGGGTCACCGACCTTGGCGTGGAAGTCCATGCCCTTGTGGGTGGCGGCACCGCGGCCGAACGGGTCGGCACGGGTGCCGAAGCCGGAGGTCACATAGCTGTTGCGGATCGGCATGCGCGAGGGCACTGCGTTCTGCTGCAGCTGGTGGTCGAACATCAGCGATTCCATTACCGACAGCTGGCGGCCTGAAGCAGCGAAGCGCTGCTCCAGCACCTGTAAGTCGGCGTTGACGTCCTTGACCGGGATGTCGCTGGTCGGGCCGCCGGCGTCACCGTCACCGAGACCGGGGGTCTCGTTGAAGTCGAACTCGCCGTCTTCCAGCTTGCCCATCTGGGTCAGCCGTTCGCCGAGGGCGTTGAGGCGGGTGGCCTGGGCCTGCAGCTCGCCGAGGCGGGCCGCCAGCGCGTTGACCTGGGTCTGCGCATCGCGCTTGACCTTGGCCAGCTCCGCATCCTGGCGCTCGACCTTGGCCTGCAGCCGGGAATCATTCAGCGCGCTGGCGCCAATGCCGCCAGCAAGGCCGATAATGCAGCCTACCCCGAGCACGCTGCCCAGCAGGGCGCGGGGGCGGTCCTCGAAATAGAACCGCAAACGCGCGATGGGCGACGCCTTGGCCTGTCCTTCACGCGTTTTGATTACGATCTTTTTGAATGCCATCAGTGAGTTTTCATGTCTGAGCCGAAATCCAGCGTTCGCCCCGCGTCAGTGCCGAAGCCGGCGCTGGATGCGGTGATGGCGGACAAAAGCGGGAACCCGCTGCGGCGTGCCTTGTGGCTCGACGCGCTGGACCGTCAGTTGCGCCCCCAGTTGCCGCCACCTCTGCGCAGCCGTTGCCGGTTGGCCAATGTGGACGGGGAACACCTCGTTTTTCTCGTCGAGTCCCCGGTCTGGCATGCCAAGTTGCGGCTTGCCGAAGCCCAGTTGCTCGACGCGGCCCGTTCCATCGGGCTGAAGGCCACCAGGGTGACCATCAAGACTGCGTCTCCCACTCCCACGCGCTCCCCAGCGCTCGACAACCGGAATGGACCCCACGCAGTTTCAGCCGCCACGCACAAAGGGCTACGCGACGCCTTGGCTTGCCTGCAGGACGTTCCTTCGAAGCCGAAGAAGCGGTCCTGACGACAACGGAGCATCCGGCTCCGCTCCCCGTCGCGCGTGTCACCACGGCGTGAAACATTTCGGGGGCCGGGTCGCATCCTAGCTGCCATCCGGGGGCCTGTCGTTAGATTGTTGTTAAAACTGCGTTAAATTCAGGCTTCAGATCCAACAGGTTCACAAAACCGTGACCTCGAACCGGCCTTGACGCGCGTCAAGCATGCTGAATGCGCCGAACACGCCTGAAACGACAACGCCGCCCTGGAAGGCGGCGTTTTTGTCTTTCAATTCAACGGCCTGCAGAAATCAGGCGTAGGCCGGAGTAGCGTATTCCACCGGGTCCGGCGTCGCCGGCGAGTCGAAGCTGACCCATTCCCAGGCAGTGGCGTCGGCCATCAGCGCCCGCACCAGCTTGTTGTTGAGGGCGTGACCGGACTTGAAGCCTTCGTAGGCACCCAGCACCTGGCCACCGGCCAGATAGAGGTCGCCGATCGCATCGAGGATCTTGTGGCGCACGAATTCGTCGGCGTAGCGCAGGCCGTCTTCGTTGAGCACGCGGAACTCGTCCAGCACGATGGCGTTGTCCATCGAACCGCCCAGGCCCAGATTGCGCTCGCGCATGTATTCCAGGTCGCGCATGAAACCGAAGGTGCGCGCGCGGGAGATTTCCTTGGTGTAGGCCAGCGTCGAGAACTCGATTTCCTGGCGCGACTGCTTGGCCGGGATCATCGGGTGATCGAACTGGATGGTGAAGCCCAGCTTGTAGCCCTCGTACGGGGTGAAGCGGGCCACCTTGTCGCCCTCGGTCACTTCCACGGTCTTCAGCACGCGGATGAAGCGCTTGGGCGCCTCCTGTTCCACGATGCCCGCCGACTGCAGCAGGAACACGAACGGGCCGGCCGAACCGTCCATGATCGGCAGCTCGGCCGAGGACAGTTCGACGATGATGTTGTCCACACCCAGGCCGGCCAGCGCCGACATCAGGTGTTCGACGGTCTGGATCTTGGCGTCGTTGCAGGTCAGGCCGGTGCACAGGGTCACTTCGGTGACCAGCTCGGCCTTGGCCGGCACTTCCACCACCGGGTCCAGGTCCACGCGGCGGAACACGATGCCATGGTTGACCGGTGCCGGGCGCAGGGTCATGTAGACCTTGTCACCGCTGTGCAGGCCAACGCCGGTGGCGCGGATCGTGTTCTTGAGGGTGCGTTGCTGGATCATGGGGGATGGACCGGAAGTGACACATTAGATTAACACGCACGGTCCCCTACCCCGACTGAAACGCCGGCAGGACACACCGGCGCGCCGGTAGGACGCGCGTGAAGCAGGGCGGCCGGGCCCATCCTGGCCCGGCGCCCGCGTTTTCAGGACATGGTGGCGCAACCCGGGGAGGACAAGCCCCGGGCAGCCCCGCTCAGTCCGCCTGGCGGCGCAGGAAGGCCGGGATGTCCAGGTAATCGTTCGGCAGTTCCGCTGCAGCCGGGGCCGAAGCGGCCGGGGCCGACGGGGTGGAGGCTGCCGCGGTGTCGCTGCTGGCACGACGCAGGCCCAGGCCCATCCCGCCAACAGCCTTGGACACGGCGTCGCCGCCATTGTCGAACTCGCCGAACTCCGGCTGGCCGGTGGTGGCGTTGCGGACCAGCTTGATCGGCGCGCGCTCGCCCGGACGCTGGGTCTTGCTGGCCGAGATGCGGTTCAGGCCGGTGGCGACCACCGTCACGCGCACTTCGTCCTGCATGTCCGGGTCCAGCACGGTACCCACCACCACGGTGGCGTCTTCGGAAGCGAAGCCGTCGATGGTACGGCCGATCTCGTCGAACTCGGCCATGGTGAAGTCGGCGCCGGCGGTGATGTTGACCAGGATGCCGTTGGCACCGGCCAGGTTCACGTCGTCCAGCAGCGGGTTCTGGATCGCCGACTCGGCAGCGGCCTGCGCGCGGTCATCGCCGCGGGCGGTACCGGTGCCCATCATCGCCAGGCCCATTTCGGACATGACGGTGCGCACGTCGGCGAAGTCGACGTTGATCAGGCCCGGACGCACGATCAGGTCGGCAATGCCCTGCACGGCGCCCTGCAGCACGTCGTTGGCGGCACGGAAGGCCTGGATCATGGTCGCGTTGCGACCCAGCACGGTGATCAGCTTCTCGTTCGGGATGGTGATCAGCGAGTCGCAGTGCTGGCTCAGTTCCTCGATGCCCTTCAGCGCGACCTGCATGCGGCGACGGCCTTCGAACGGGAACGGCTTGGTGACCACGGCCACGGTCAGGATGCCCATTTCCTTGGCCAGCTGTGCCACCACCGGCGCAGCGCCGGTACCGGTGCCACCGCCCATGCCAGCGGTGATGAACACCATGTCCGCGCCCTGCAGGGCGTCCATGATGCGCTCACGGTCTTCCAGCGCGGCCTGGCGGCCGACTTCCGGGTTCGCGCCTGCGCCCAGGCCCTTGGTCACGTTGGTACCCAGCTGCAGCTGCAGCTTGGCACCACAATTCTTGATGGCCTGCGAGTCGGTGTTGGCAGTGATGAATTCCACGCCATCCACCGCCGAGTTGACCATGTGCGCCACGGCATTGCCGCCGCCGCCGCCCACGCCAACAACCTTGATCACCGCATTGGGTGCCATCTTTTCGATCAGTTCAAAATGCGCCATGTCCGTGTCCTCGTTGTATCCGCTTTCGATTGCATGGGCATTCGGGCGTCCTGCCTTCGTGCTGCATGCCGTCGTTGCGGCTGTGTGGGTTATGTGTTGCCGGTGTTGCGTCGTGTTGCCGGTGTTGCAACCGGGCGAGCCCGGGTAGTGCAGGTTCCGCGTCAGAACTCGCCGCGGAACCAGGTCTTGAGTTTCTTGAACATGCTTCCAGCGCGCCCGGTCGGCAGCGACGGCCGCCGCGGGTGCTCGATCTGGCTGCCCATCAGCAGCAGGCCCACGCCGGTGGCATGCACCGGGTTGCCGACCACCTCGCCCAGGCCGGTGACGTGCTGCGGGATGCCCACGCGCACCGGCATCTGCAGCATTTCCTCGGCCAGTTCGACCACGCCTTCCATCTTCGAAGCGCCACCGGTCAGCACCATGCCGGCGCGTACCAGTTCCTCGAAGCCGGAGCGGCGCAGTTCGGCCTGCACCATCTCGAAGATTTCCTCGTAGCGGCCCTGCACCGCCTGCGCCAGCGAATGGCGCGGCATGCGGCGCGGCGGGCGGTCGCCCACCGACGGCACCTGGATGCTTTCCTCGGCAGTGGCCAGCTGGGCCAGCGCGCAGGCATAGCGCACCTTGATCTGCTCGGCTTCCGGAGTCGGCGTGCGCAGCATGTGCGCGATGTCGTTGGTGACGTGGTCGCCGGCGATCGGCAGCGAAGCCGTGTGGCAGATCGCACCCTGCACGAATACGGCAATGTCGGTGGTGCCAGCGCCCATGTCGACCAGCACCACGCCCAGCTCGCGCTCGTCGGCGGTCAGCACCGCTACGCTGGAGGCCAGCGAGGACAGCACCAGATCGTCCACCTGCAGGCCGCAGCGCTGCACGCACTTGCTGATGTTGGCTGCGGCCGACTGCGCACACACCACCAGGTGGGCGTGCACTTCCAGGCGTACGCCAGTCATGCCGACCGGGTTGCGGATGCCTTCCTGCGAATCGTCCAGAACGTACTCGCGCGGGATCGCGTGCAGGATCTTCTGGTCGGCTGGAATCGCCACCGCCTTGGCCGCGTCCAGCACGCGATCCAGGTCGCCCCAGGTCACTTCACCGTCGCGGATCGGCACGATGCCGGGCGAGTTCTTGCACTGCACGTGGTTGCCGGAGATCGAGGCGTACACCGAGCGGATCTCACAGCCGGCCATCAGCTCGGCTTCTTCCACCGCGCGCTGGATCGACTGCACGGTCGATTCGATGTCCACCACCACGCCGCGCTTCAAACCGCGCGACTCGTGCGAGCCGATGCCGATCACTTCGATCGGGTTGCCCGGCGAATACTCGCCCACCAGCGCCACCACCTTGGAGGTGCCGATATCCAGGCCAACGATCAGCGATTTGTCACCCTTGCGATTCATGTCCTTTCCTGCGTCCTGCTGGCTGGGGTCGCCGGCGTTTTCGCCGGCGTGGCCGGGGTACCCCAGCTCAGCGTGAAACCATTGGTGTAACGGAGGTCGGCGCGCTCGATCGGCGCGTCCTGACGGTTCAACTGCGGCAGCACCTTGACGAAACGCTGCATGCGCGAGCGTGCATCGTCGCGACCCACCACCACTTCAGTGCCGTTGCTCAGCACCAGCGACCAGCTGCCACGGGCATCCATCGTCACCCGGCGCACGTCCACGCCGGCCGGTGCGAACAATGCACGCGAGTCGCTGTACAGCTTCATCACTTCTTCGGTCTGGCTGTCCGGACCATCCAGTTCGGGCAGCGCCAGATCGGCCAGCTTCTTCGGCGTGGGGAACAACTTGCCCTGCTCGGAGACCAGGCGGTCGTTGCCCCAGCGCGCGAACGGTTTGTGCTCGACCAGGGTCACTTCCAGCACGTCCGGCCACTGCTTGCGCACCTGCGCGCTTTCCACCCACGGCAGCTGTTCCAGTGCATCCTGCGCGTCCTGCAGCTTGACCGCGAAGAAGCCCGCGTGCGCGTACGGCAGCAGCACCTGCTGCAGCTGCTCGGCCGGCACCCGCTTGAACTCACCATGCACGCGCAGCTTCGCCAGCGGCCAGCGCTCGGCGCCAACCCAGCCATTGACTACGGCCACCACCGGCAGTGCAACCACCGACAGCGCCAACAGCCAGACGAAGATGCGCAGCACCGCGTTCATGCGTGCGAGGCCTCCAGGGTCTGTTCCAGCACGCGCCACACCAGCTCCTCGAAACCGATGCCGGCCTGGCGGGCCGCCTTGGGCACCAGCGAGTGGCTGGTCATGCCCGGCGCAGTGTTCACTTCCAGCAGGAAGAAATGGCCGCTGTCGCGATCACGCATGACATCCACGCGGCCCCAGCCACGGCAACCGGCGGCACGGAACGCGGCCAGCGCGATGCGGCGGATCTCGTCCTCGGCGGCACCGTCCATGCCCGGGCACAGGTACTGGGTGTCCTCGGCGATGTACTTGGCGTTGTAGTCGTACCACTGGCCCTTGGGCACGATGCGGATCGACGGCAGTGCGACGTCACCAAGGATGGCCACGGTCAGTTCGTCGCCGACCACCATCTGTTCCATCAGCAGCTGGCCGTCGTAGCGCGCTGCCAGCGCCACCGCCTCATCCAGACCGGCGTCGTCGGTCACCCGGCTGATGCCCACGCTGGAACCTTCGTTGGCCGGCTTCACCACCACCGGAAGACCGAGCGTGGCGGCGTTGGCATGCACGTCTTCGGCAGTGACCTTCCGGTACTGCGGGGTCGGCAGGCCCAGCGACAGCCACACCTGCTTGGTGCGGATCTTGTCCATGCTCAGCGCCGAACCCAGCACGTTCGAGCCGGTGTACGGCACGCCGAAGGCGTCCATCAGGCCCTGCACGATGCCGTCCTCACCGCCACCGTTGTGGCCGTGCAGGATGTTGAACACGCGATCGATACCACCGGCGGCCAGCGCCTTGGCCAGCGCCGGGATGCCGTCCACGGCGAACGCATCGACGCCGCGCGACTGCAGGGCTTCGAGCACGTTGCGGCCGGAATCCAGCGACACCTCGCGTTCGCTGGAGGTGCCACCGAGCAGCACGGCGACGCGACCGAACACAGCCGGGTCGGTCACGCGCAGCGGCGGGAAGGTCAGCGCGCTCACGCCTCGCCCTCCCCCTTGAAGCCTTCCACCGCGATGTGGGTGGCTACGGCGCCGATGTCGCCCGCCCCCATCATCAGCAGCAGGTCACCGTCCTGCAGCACATCCGGCAGCACGCTGGCCAGCTCGGCAGCCTTGCCCACCACCACCGGCTCGCTGCGGCCGCGCGCGCGGATGGCGCGGGCCAGCGCATGCGAGTCGGCACCGGCAATCGGTTCTTCGCCGGCCGGGTAGACCTCGCTCAGCACCAGCGCGTCGACGCTGGACAGCACCGCGGCGAACTTGTCGAACTGGTCGCGGGTACGGCTGTAACGGTGCGGCTGGAAGGCCACCACCAGGCGCTTGTCGGCCCAGCCACCACGGGCGGCGGCAAATACCGCCTCCAGCTCGCTCGGGTGATGACCATAGTCATCGATGATGCGCACCTTGGCACCGCTGGCGGTGGTCACTTCGCCCAGATCGTTGAAGCGGCGGCCGACACCGGCGAAGCTTTCCAGCGCACGTGCGATCGCATCCGGTGCCACGCCCAGCTGCCAGCCCACTGCGGCGGCGGCCAGCGCGTTGAGCACGTTGTGCCTGCCCGGCAGGGCCAGCACCACTTCCTGGCTGGTGCCCTGCGGCAGGCGCAGGGTGAAGCGCATGCGCGACCCTTCCTGCACCACGTTCTCGGCGCGCACGTCGGCCTGCGGGCTCATGCCGTAGCTCATCACGTGGCGCGGGGTCTTGGCGGCCAGCGCGGCCACTTCCGGGTCGTCGATGCACAGCACGGCCAGGCCGTAGAACGGCAGGCGCTGCAGGAACTCGGCGAAGGCCGCCTGCACGCGGGCAAAATCGTTGCCGTAGTTCTCCAGATGATCGGCATCGATGTTGGTGATGATCGACATCAGCGGGTTCAGGCGCAGGAAGCTGCCATCGCTTTCGTCGGCCTCGGCCACCAGCCACTGCCCACCGCCCAGCTTGGCGTTGGCGCCGGCTGCCAGCAGCTGGCCACCGATCACGAAGGTCGGGTCCAGGCCACCCTCGCTCAGCACCGCCGCGGTCAGGCTGGTGGTGGTGGTCTTGCCGTGCGTGCCGGCCACCGCAATGCCGCGGCGGAAGCGCATCAGCTCGGCCAGCATCGCCGCACGCGGCATGATCGGAATGCGCTGGCTGCGCGCTTCCATCAGTTCGGGGTTGTCTTCGCGGATGGCGCTGGAGACCACCACGCAGTCGGTGCCCAGCACGTTGGCCGCGGAGTGGCCGCGCATGATGCGCGCCCCCAGGCTGGCCAAGCGGCGGGTAGCCGCATTGTCGGCGTTGTCCGAGCCGGATACTTCATAGCCCAGCGTCAGCATCACTTCGGCGATGCCGCTCATGCCGGTGCCGCCGATGCCGACGAAATGCACGCGCGGGAACGCGCGCACCAGGTCGTTGGTGTCGTGCAGGCGACGGATCATGCGCGGCCTCGCGCAGGGCAGGCGCGGTGGCATGCCTTCTTCATACAGCTTCCTCAAGAATGATATCGGCGATGCGCTCGGCGGCATCGACCTTGGCCAGGGCACGCGCGGCTTGCGCCATCTGCATGCGGCGGGCGGGATTTTCGGACAGATCGCGCAGCAGTGCGGCAATGCCGTCGGCCAGCATTCCGTCCTGCTTCAGCAAAACCGCCGCGCCGCGCTCGACCAGGTACTCCGCATTGCGGGTCTGGTGATCGTCGACGGCGGCGGGGAATGGCACCAGCACGCTGCCGACACCGACCGCGCACAGCTCGGCCAGCGTCGAAGCGCCTGCGCGGCACACCACCAGGTCGGCCCAGGCAAAGGCTTCGGCCATGTCGGCGATGAACGGCGTGATTTCAGCCTGCACGCCGGCCTTGGCATAGGCCTCGACCGCTTCGGCATGCATCTTCTCGCCACTCTGGTGGCGCACCTGCACCGGAACCCCGGCACCGAGCGCGGCGATCGCCTGCGGCACGCCGGTGTTGAGCGCACGCGCGCCCTGGCTGCCACCGACCACCAGCACGCGCAGCGGACCCTGGCGGTCGGCGAAGCGCTGTTCCGGCGGTGCGATGGCGGCGATCTCCGCACGTACCGGGTTACCGACAAACTCCTCGCCCTTGGCGAAGGTACCCGGGAAACCGGTCAACAGCCGGCGCGCGTAGCGCGACAGGATGCGGTTGGTCATGCCGGGAGCGCGATTCTGTTCGTGCACCAGCAGCGGCAGGCCGTGCAGGCGCGTAGCCATGCCACCCGGGCCGGACGCGAAACCACCGAAGGCGACCACCGCACGCGGCTGGCGCTTGCGGATGATCATGCCGGCGGCGCGCAGCGCGCGCATCAACCGCCACGGCGCGCCGAGCAGGGCCAGCTTGCCCTTGCCGCGCAGGCCGGTGATGGCCAGCGTGTCGATCGGAATGTCGTGCTGTGGCACGAGGCGGGTTTCCATCGCACCGTCGGCACCCATCCAGGTGACCGGCACGCCGCGCTCGCGCAGCACGCGGGCCACGGCCAGGCCGGGGAAGATGTGCCCGCCGGTGCCACCGGCCAGGATCATCACTGGACGTGCAGTGTGGGTGGCCGTGTTCATGACAGCCTCCCGAAGGTCGGTTCGATGCGCGACTGCAGGCGGCTGGTGCCGCGTGCAGCATTCGGGGCAGCGGACGCGGATGCGACCGGCTCGGCGCTCATCGGTACGCTGGCGGCCACCGGCGCGGCCGGCTCGTCGCTCGGCTCGGCAGCAACGTCTTCGGCGCCACCGATGCGCACGGCCTGGCGGCGCTCGGCGCGCTTGAGTTCATAGGACACGCGCAGCAGCAGGCCCATCGCCACGCAGGTCATCAGCACCGACGAACCGCCGGAGGAGATCAGCGGCAGGGTCAGGCCCTTGGTCGGCAGGATGCCCAGGTTCACGCCGATCGAGACGAAGGTCTGCATGCTGATCCACAGGCCGATGCCGAAGGCGATGTAGCCGGAGAAGTGCCGCTTCATTTCCACGCAGCGCATGCCCAGCCAGAAGGTCCGGCCGACCAGCAGCGCGTACAGCGCCACGATCACGCAGGTGCCCAGGAAGCCGAACTCCTCGGCGGTAACCGAGAAGATGAAGTCGGTATGCGCTTCGGGCAGGTAGTACAGCTTCTGCACCGAGTTGCCCAGGCCGACGCCGGTCCATTCACCACGGCCCACGGCCATCAGCGCGTTCGACAGCTGGTAGCCGTCACCCTGCTGGTCGGCCCACGGGTCCAGGAAGGAAGTGATGCGGCGCATGCGGTAGGGCTCGATGATCGCCAGCGCGCTCATGCCGACCAGGCCGATGATCACCGGCATCGACATGCGCGGCATGTTCACCCCGCCCAGCACCAGCATGCCGGCGGTGATCGCCAGCAGCAGGGTCGACGAACCGAAGTCCGGCTGCAGCAGCAACAGCACCACCAGGGCACCGGCCACGCCCAGCGGCTTGAGCATTGCCGGCCAGGTCGCATTGACCTCGTCGCGGAAACGCACCAGGTAGCTCGACAGCCAGACGATGTAGAGCACTTTCACCGCTTCGACCGTCTGGAACTTGGAGATGCCCAGGTTGATCCAGCGGCGTGCGCCGTTGACCGTGCTGCCCAGGCCCGGTGCGAACACCGCCAGCAGCAGCACGAAGCAGCCCAGCAGCAGCATCTGGTTGTACTGCTCGATGGACTTCAGCTCGGTGCGGGCGGCGATGACCGCCAGCACGATACCCACCGCCAGGAAGATCAGGTGGCGGTTGAGGTAGTAGAACGGGCTGCTCATCAAGGCGATCGAGCTGGACGCCACCATCACCACGCCCACGCCGGTGAGCGCGATGATCGCGCCCAGCAGCCACTTGTCGTAGCTGCCTTCGATGGCTTCAAGGCGTGTTGCCTGGCGGGACAGGTCGTTCATCTCAGCGCACCTTCAACGTGGCCAGGCCGATCAGCACGAGCACGACGGAGATGATCCAGAAGCGCACTATGACGCGCGGCTCCGGCCAGCCCTTCAGTTCGAAATGGTGGTGGATCGGCGCCATGCGGAACACGCGCTTGCCGGTCAGCTTGAACGAAGCGACCTGGATCATCACCGACAGCGTTTCGATGACGAACACGCCGCCCATGATCACCAGCACCAGTTCCTGGCGGGTGATCACCGCGATCGTGCCCAGCACCGCGCCCAGCGCCAGCGCGCCGATGTCGCCCATGAAGACCATGGCCGGATAGGTGTTGAACCACAGGAAGCCGAGGCCGGCGCCGGCGATGGCCGCGCAGATGATGACCAGCTCGCCGGCGCCCGGAATCTGCGGAATCTGCAGGTAGTTGGCGAATACCACGTTGCCCGAGGCATAGGCGAACACGCCCAGCGCACAGGCCACCAGCACGGTCGGCATGATCGCCAGGCCATCCAGGCCGTCGGTCAGGTTCACCGCGTTGGAGAAGCCGACGATCCAGAAGTAGGCGATGGCGACGAAGCCGATGCCCGCCAGCGGCAGCGCGATCGACTTGAACATCGGGATGTAGAAGGTCAGCGCTGCCGGCACGTCGGCCGTGTAGAACAGGAACAGGCCCGCGGCCAGGCCGAAGATCGACTGCAGCAGGTACTTCCAGCGCGACTTCAGGCCGTTCGGGTCGCGGCGGACGATCTTGATCCAGTCGTCATACCAGCCGATGGCACCGAAGCACAGCATCACCGCCAGCACCAGCCACACGTAGCGGTTGCGCAGGTCGGCCCACATCAGCACCGACAGGGTGATGGTGAGCAGGATCAGCGAACCGCCCATGGTCGGCGTACCGGCCTTGGAGAAATGGGTCTGCGGACCGTCCTTGCGGATCGGCTGGCCGCCCTTGAACTGGGCGAGCTTGCGGATCATCGCCGGGCCGAGCCACAGCGACAGGAACAGGGCCGTCAACGCGGCAAGGATGGCGCGGAACGTCTGGTAGTTGAACAGCCCGAACAGGCTCTCCAACTGCTGCAACCATCGAGCCAGTTCATACAACATGCGGGGATTCCTCTCCTTGCGCCAGCAGCGCTTTGACAATCGTGTCCATGGCGCTGCCACGGGAACCCTTGACCAGGCAGCGCACGCCGGCGTGCAGCTCGTCCTTCAACGCCTGCGACAGCGCGTCATGGGTGGCGAAATGACGGCCGCCTTCGCCGAAGGCGGTAGCGGCAGCGGCGCTGAGCGGGCCCAGCGCATACAGGCGCTTGAGGCCAGCGGCGCGCGCGCGGAGCCCCGCCTGCGCATGCAGCGCTTCGGCGTCCGGACCCAGCTCGCGCATGTCGCCCAGCACCAGCCAGCCCTCTTCCGGCGCGGCGGCCAGGGCATCGATGGCCGCTGCCAGCGAACCGGGGTTGGCGTTGTAGCTGTCGTCCACCAGCACCGCGCCATTGCGCAGCTGATGGGCGATCTGGCGGCCCGGTACCGGCTGCGCTTCGGCCAGGCCGGCCGCAATCAGTGCCAGATCGACACCAGCCGCCAGCGCCAGGCTGGCAGCGGCCAGCGCGTTGCTGACGTTGTGGCGACCCGGCAGGCCCAGCACCACGCGGGCTTCGCCGCTCGGTGCGACCAGGGTGAACTGGCTGCCCTGCGCGCCGGCGCGGATGTCGCGCGCGGTGATGTCCGCAGTGTGCTCCAGGCCGTAGCGCAGTACGCGGCAGCGTGGCGGGGTGCCGACGAAGTGCTGTTCGAACCAGCGGCCGTAGGCATCGTCCACATTGATCACGGCCACGCCATCGGCCGGCAGCGCGGCATAGATCGCGCCCTTGGTCACCGCCACGCCGAGCAGGCTGCCCATGCGTTCCAGGTGCGCCGGGGCGATGTTGTTGACCAGCGCATAGCGCGGGCGGGCGATGTCGGTCAGGTAGGCAATGTCGCCCGGCTTGCCGGCGCCCATCTCGTAGACGGCGTAGTCGGCATCTTCAGGTGCATCAATCACTGCCAGCGGCAGGCCGATCTCGTTGTTGCGGTTGCCCGGGTTGGCGTACACCACCTTGTGCGCGTGCTGGGCTACCTGCTGCAGGATCGACAGCAGCAGGCTCTTCACGCTGGTCTTGCCGTTGCTGCCGGTGATCGCGAACACCTCGGTGCCACGGTCGCGCTGCATGCCGGTAGCGATCTTCGCCAGTGCCAGTTCGCTGTCGGCCACCAGCACCTGCGGCAGTTCGATCGGCAGCAGGCGCTCGACCAGGAGCGCACTGGCACCGCGCGCCTGCGCGTCGGTGACGAAGTCATGGCCATCAAAACGCTCACCGCGCAGCGCCACATACAGGCTGCCCGGGCCAAGGCTGCGGGTGTCATTGCTGACCGCATCGATGGCCACGTCGTCGCCGTGGATCTCGCCGCCGGCCCAGTGTGCGATCAGCGAAAGCAGGGTGCGCTTCATGCGGCGCCCTCCCCGGCCTGTGCGCTTAGCACACCGGCCTTGGCAGCCAGTGCAGCGGCGGCCACTTCGGTGTCATCGAAGTCATGGCGCACGCCATTCACTTCCTGGTACGGCTCGTGGCCCTTGCCGGCGATCAGGATGATGTCGCCGGCACCGGCACGCTTCACCGCCAGGCCGATCGCACGCGCGCGGCTGCGCTGCACGGTCACGGCGGAGGCATCGGTGAAGCCGGCCAGGATGTCGGCCACGATCACGTCGCCATCTTCGCCACGCGGGTTGTCGTCGGTGACGATGACCTGGTTGGCCAGGCGCTCGGCAATGGCCGCCATCTGCGGGCGCTTGCCGGTATCGCGCTCGCCACCGCAACCGAACACGCAGAACAGCGCGCCGTGCAGATGGCCATGCAGGCTGTCCAGCGCCTGTTCCAGCGCGTCCGGGGTGTGTGCGTAATCGACCACCACCGTCGGCAGACCGTCTTCGCCACCCAGGCGGTTCATGCGGCCACGGATCGGCTGCAGTGCCGACAGTACTTCGGCGATGCGCGGCAGCGGCTGGCCCTGCGCGTGCAGGGTGCCGGCCACCGCCAGCAGGTTGTCCACGTTGAAGCGGCCCAGCAGCGGCGACTGTACCGCCGCGCGCTGGCCGTCGATGACCAGTTCGAAGGCAATGCCGCGGCCGTCCAGCTGCAGCGCTTCGGCGCGCACGCTGGCATCGGTGGCACCGCGCGAGCTCAGACCGATCGGCTGCACACCTGCCGGCAGGCCGGCGAACAGCTGGCGACCGAACGCATCGTCAAGATTGATCACCGCCGCCTTCAGGCCCGGGCGGTGGAACAGGCGCGCCTTGGCCGCGCCGTAGCTGGCCATGTCGCCGTGGTAGTCCAGATGGTCGCGGGTGAGGTTGGTGAACACCGCCACGTCGTAGTGCACCGCATCCACGCGGCCCTGGTCCAGCGCATGCGAGCTGACTTCCATCGCCACCGCGCGCGCACCGGCGTCGCGCAGCTGCGCCAGCAGCGCATGCATCTGCAGCACCAGCGGCGTGGTGAAACCGGTCGGTTCAACCGAACCATAAAGTCCGGCGCCCAGCGTGCCGATACTGCCACTGGGCGTTCCGAGCAGATGCCAGGCCTGGGCCAGCAGCTGCACGGTGGAGGTCTTGCCGTTGGTGCCGGTCACGCCCACCATCGCCATCGCCCGCGACGGTGCGCCATGGAACTGGTCGGCCATCGCGCCCATGCGCGCGCGCAGGCCCGGCACGGCGATCGCATCACCCGGTGCCGGCAGTTCGGCAGGTGCCGGCGGTTCGAACAGGATGGCGCTGGCACCGGCGGCGCGGGCCTGCTCGACAAAGCCCAGGCCATGCGCGCCGAAACCGGCGATGGCGACGAAGGCATTGCCGGGGCGCACAGCGCGGCTGTCCAGCACCAGGCCGGTCAGAACGGGGTCGTGCCCTGCAAGGGCAACGTCCGGAAGCAACTGCGAAAGCAACATCGAAGGACTCATTGCGTGCCTCCCGTAGCGGGCGGCGTCTGGGCTTGCGCGCTGGGCAGCGCAGCATCGAATTCAGCAGCGGCATCCACCGGCAGCGCGGCTTCGGCCGGCGGCGCAGGCAGGATCGAGGCCGAATGACCGACCTTGCCGGACTGCTGTGCAACCAGCCACGACTGCAGGTCGTCCAATGGGACGTCCATCAGGCGCAGGGTGCCTTCCATCACGTTGTGGTAGACCGGCGCCGACACCAGGCCGCCGTAGAACTTGCCAGCCTGCGGGTCGTTGATGACGATGACAGTGGCGAAGCGCGGATTGGTGGCCGGCACCACGCCGGCAAACAACGCGTTGTAATGGCCACGCTCGTAACCACCCGGGCCGGTCTTGCGCGCGGTACCGGTCTTGCCGGCCACGCGGTAGCCCAGCACTGCCGCCTGCTTGGCGCCGCCCTGGGTGACTACCGTTTCCATCATCGCCACCACCTGCCTGGCGACACTTTCATCGATGATCTGGTGAGCTTCGTTGCGCTGGCCCTTGACGAAAGTCGGCGCGATCAGCTTGCCGCCGTTGGCCAGTGCCGAATAGGCGGTGGCGATCTGCAGCGGCGTCACGTTCAGGCCGTAGCCGTAGGACATGGTGGTCTTGGTGGCACCATCCCAGTTGGCCGGGCGTCGCACGACGCCACCGGATTCACCCGGGAAGCCGCTGTGCGGCACCGAGCCATAGCCGAATCGGCGCACACCGTCATAGAACACCTGGTCCGGCATCTTCGCCGCGACCTTGGCCGCGCCGATGTTGGAACTGCGGGTGATCACACCGGTCACGTTCAGCACGCCGTTGTTGCGCGGCACGTCGCGGATGGTGAAGCGGGCCACCTGCATGTAGCCCGGATTGGTGTCGATGACGGTGTCCTTGGTCACCGCACCGGCCTGCAGCGCGGTAGCGATGGTCAACGGCTTCATCGTCGAACCCGGCTCGACCAGGTCGGTCACTGCACGGTTGCGGCGCGCGTCGGGCAACGCGCCGGTCAGCGAATTCGGGTTGTAGGTCGGCAGGTTGACCATGGCCAGGATCTCGCCGGTGGTCACGTCCATGATCACCATCGAACCGCCGGCCGCCTTGTTGGCCACCAGCGCGTTGCGCAGTTCCTTGAACGCCAGGTACTGGATGCGGCGGTCGATGCTGAGGGTCAGGTCCTTGCCCGGTTCGGCGGCGCGCAGCAGATCGCTTTCGACGGTCTCGCCCTTGCGATTGCGGATCACCCGCTTGGCGCCGGCCTTGCCGCGCAGCCATTCGTCGAACGCCAGTTCCAGGCCTTCCTGGCCGCGGTCGTCGATGTTGGTGAAGCCCAGCACGTGCGCCATCGCCTCACCCTGCGGGTAGAAGCGGCGGAACTCGCGCTGCGCGGCCACGCCCGGAATCTTCAGCGCGACCACCTTCTCTGCCTCGTCCGGATTGATCCGGCGACGCAGGTACATGAATTCCTTGTCCGACTTCTGCGACAGGCGGCTGCTCAGCTCATCCACCGACATGCCGACCGCCTGGGCCAGCTCCGGGATGCGCTCGGGCGAACGCAGCAGGTCCTGCGGGTTGACCCAGATCGAAGCGACCGGGGTGGACACCGCCAGCGGCTCGCCGTTGCGGTCGGTGATCATGCCGCGCGAGGTCTTGATCGGCAGCTCGCGCAGGTAGCGGGCCTCGCCCTGGCGCTGGTAGAAGTCGCTGTTGATGATCTGCACGTAGGCGGCGCGGCCGACCAGCGACACCGAACACAGGCCGAGCGCCAACGCCACCCAGCGCAGGCGCTGGCGCAGGTTGAAGGCGTTGCGCGGGCGGTTGCGGCCGGTCTTGCTCATGGCCGCACCACCACGATGTCCCCGGCTTCGGGGAACTTCATGCCGAGCTTTTCGCGGGCGATGCGATCCACCCGGTTGGCTTCGGCCAGCGTGGCCTGCTCCAGCTGCAGGCGGCCGAATTCGAGGTTGATGTCATCGCGCTTGCGCTCGGCGCGCGACAGCTCGATGAACGTCTGCCGGTGACGGTGACGCACGAACACGACGCCGATCGCCGAGGCCACGGTCGAGGCCAACAAGATGATCAGCAGCAGCCGGCTCATGCGTCGGCCTCCCGCTTCTGCGCCACCCGCAGCACGGCGCTGCGCGCACGCGGGTTGGCGGCCAGTTCCTCGTCGGTAGCCTTGATGGCACCGCCGATCAGGTCCAGCGTCGGCACGAACGCCACCGCCTCGGGCAGGCGGCGGTTGGCCGGCGGCGCTTTGGCCAGGCGGTTCATGTACTGCTTGACGATGCGGTCTTCCAGCGAATGGAAGCTGATCACCGCCAGCCGGCCACCGGGCTTGAGCCGTTCCACGGCCGCATCGAGCCCGGCTTCCAGATCGGCCAGCTCGCGGTTGATGTGGATGCGGATGGCCTGGAAGCTGCGCGTGGCCGGGTGGATCTTGTCTTTCCCACGCGGCATCACCGAGGCGATCAGCTCGGCCAGTTCGGCGGTGCGGGAGAAGGGCTGCTTCTCACGGCGGGCCACGATGGCACGGGCGATGCGGCGGCTCTGGCGCTCTTCGCCGTAGGTCCACAGCACGTCGGCAATTTCGCGGTCTTCCACGCGGTTGATCCACTGCGCGGCGCTTTCACCGCTGTCCGGATCCATGCGCATGTCCAGCGGGCCATCCTTGCCGAAGCTGAAGCCACGTTCGGCCACGTCCAGCTGCGGCGACGACACGCCCAGATCGAACAGCACGCCGTCCAGGCCTTCGGCCGTCGCATCCCACTGCAGCAGCTGGGCGAAGCTGCCACGGAAGATGGACACGCGCGGGTCCGGCGCAAAATCGCGCTCGGCTACGGCGATGGCTTCCGGATCCTTGTCCATGACCAGCAGGCGCCCCTCGGGACCGAGCTGGGTGAGCACGCCACGTGCATGACCGCCACGACCGAACGTGCCATCCAGATAACGTCCGTTTTCGATCACCCTCAGGCCTTCAAGGACCTGGGTGTACAGGACCGGCAGGTGCACCGCCGGCGACTGCGACACCGGAAGGTGACCGGTCTGCGCTTCTGGGCGCATCCGGGCACCCCGGCTCACAACTTCAGGTCGAGCAACCCATCACCCAGATCCTCGTCAGACAACGTCTGCTGGATCAGGGCCCGATGCGCCTGCTCGCTCCACAATTCGAACTTGTCGCCCATACCGAGCAATACCGCCTTCTTCTCAATGCCCACCGCACCGCGGTGGCTGGCGGGGATGCTGATGCGACCGTTGCCGTCCAGCTCCAGATGGGCGGCCGAGCCGACCAGCTTCTGCTGCAACAGGCGCACGACGCGCTGGGTGTTGGGCTTGGACATGACGTCGTCGCGGACCCGCTCCCATTCCGACTCTGCGTACAGCCACAGGCAGCCGGCTTCGAACGGGTTGTAGGTCAGCACGAGACGGTTGTTGCTGGCGCGCGCGACGAGGTCGCGGTAAGCGGTGGGAACCGCCATGCGCCCTTTATCGTCAACTGTGATGGCCGTCTCGCCCTGGAACACGACGCGTGCACCTATCCTTCGCCCGGTGAAACATTGAACCACGAAAACCCACAAAACACCCGGATTTCCCTCTGATGCCCACCTTAGCAGCGGCCGAAGGGTTGTCAACAACTTTTCAGCGGGGAAATCGCCAGCCACATCAATGGCTTGCAACGACCTTTAGAGAATTGTTCAAGGCTTATCCACAAGTTGCTGATCCGTCTCAATTTTTGAGATTGAACGGAAGTTCAGGGCTGTGGACAGCGCGTGAAACATCGGCCGCGCATTCATCCAAAACGGGCCGGAAGCGGCGTCAGACTGCGCAAACCGTGCACAATGAGGCCATGTGCCTGCTCGCTCTTGGCTGGATGCACCACCCGCGCTGGCGGCTGGTGATGACCGGCAACCGTGATGAGTTCCACGCCCGCCCGACGGCGGCGCTGGCCCCCTGGCAGGATGAGACCTCCGTCATCGGGGGCCGCGACCTGCGCTCCGGCGGCGGCTGGGCCGGCGTGGGCGCCTCGGGCCGGATGGCGGTGGTCACCAATGTCCGCGATCCGCTGGCCGCCCAGACCGGTCCTTCCCGGGGCGCACTGGTGGCCGACTTCCTGCGCGGCCGCGACCCGGCCGCCGTGCATATCGACCGACTGGCCACGGTGGCCTGCGCCTACGCGCCATTCAACCTGTTGCTGGCGGACGGCCACAGCCTGGAGTTCCTGGGCAACCACCCCGCCGAGCGGCAGAGCCTGGGCCCGGGCGTGCATGGCATGTCCAACGGTGCGCTGGACGCGCCGTGGCCGAAGACCCGACGGCTGATGGATGCGCTGTCGGCGTGGCTGCAGGCCGGCGATGAGGACCTGACCCCGCTCTGGGCCGCCCTGGCCGACGAACATCGCCCTGCCGACAGCGACCTGCCCGACACCGGCATCGGCCTGGAACGCGAGCGCTGGCTGAGCCCGGCCTTCATCCGCGGCGATGACTACGGCACCCGCGCCAGCACCGTGCTGCTGATCGACGCCGACGGCCACGGCGAGATCCACGAGCGCCGCTTTGGCCCGCAGGGCGTCGCCCTGGGCCAGAGCCAGGTCGATTTCTGACCCTGTACCTGTTTTCTGTGTCTATAAATGTCTGCACGCACGCCACACGATGATCTGGCGCGGTCCTGCCGCGCGCCTCACCGATCCGCAGGGAGTCATCGATGCGCCGTGTTCTCGTACTTGTCGCCACCCACCTGCTCACCCTCGGCCTTGGCTTCGGCCTGGGCGTCTACCTCCTGCCGATCCTGATCGCCCCCGATGACCCGCCGGTCACACAGGTGCAGGCCGCCATGGGTGACGCCACCTACCACACCACCTTCCGCCGCGACCTCAAGGGCAGCGATGCGGTGCATTGGGCCGAAGGCAAGGTCAGCGTCAGCCCGCGCCAGGTCGCCTTCGACGGCAAGATGGGACCGGGCCCGGATTACAAGGTCTACCTGGTCCGCGACTTCGTCGACAACAAGGCCGACTTCCTGAAGATCAAGGCACAGGCCCAGCGCATCGGCGAGGTGAAAACCTTCAGCCGTTTCCTGGTGGACGTGCCCGACAACGTGGACGTGGACGACTACACCACGGTGGTGGTGTGGTGCGAGCGTTTCTCGCAGTTCATTTCGGCCGGGCAGTACCGTACGCCGGGTTGAACAACATCCCGAGCATCTGAACGGAGAGCAGCCGAGCATGGCTCGGCTCTACTGTAGAGCCGAGCCATGCTCGGCTTACCGTAAGAAAGAGGCGGAGCCGGCCGATAAGCCGGGTTCTGTCGTGGACAGTCATTCCTCTAGGCGTTACGTCACCGCAACGCTCAAGCAACCTACCCGGATCCAACGCGGGCCGCGCCAAAGGATCCCTATTTGGTCTTGCTCCAGGTGGGGTTTGCCGTGCCGGTCTGTTGCCAGACTCGCGGTGCGCTCTTACCGCACCATTTCACCCTTACCGGCCTTCCGAAGAAGACGTAGGCGGTATCTTTCTGTTGCACTTTCCGTCGGCTTGCGCCGCCCAGGCGTTACCTGGCACCTTGCCCTATGGAGCCCGGACTTTCCTCGGCACCCCCGAAGGGATGACGCGACTGTCTGGCCGGCTCCGCCAGCGCGCATTCTAGCGCACGCGGGTGGTTCCTGCCGCGTTGATCGCGACGTGCGGTTCATCCATCCACGCATGGCTTGGTGGGTGCGGACCTTGGTCCGCACGATCCATCAACTCCCGTACAACGCCTTGCGCGGTGCGCCGGTCAGCTCGGCAGCCAGCTTCGCCGCGGTCGACGGCGGCAGATGCTCGCTCAGCTTGGCGTACACACGACGGCCATGGGCCAGCTGCGCTTCCTCATCGTCGCCGGCGCCCTGCACCATCACCACGAACTCGCCCTTGCGCTGGTTCTCGTCGGCTTCCACCCTGGCCAGCAGGCCGGCCAGATCGCCATCCAGTACGGTCTCGAACAGCTTGGTCAGCTCGCGGGCCAGTACTGCCGGGCGCTCGCCGCCGAAGATCGCCGCCATGTCGGCCAACGACTCGGCGATCCGGTGCGAGGATTCGTAGAAGACCATCGTGCGCACTTCACCGGCCAGCGCCTGCAGGCGGTCGCGGCGACCGCTGGCCTTGGCCGGCAGGAAGCCCTCGAAGCTGAAGCGGTCACTGGGCAGGCCGGCCACGCTCAGCGCGGCGATGGCGGCGCAGGCACCGGGAATCGGGCTGACCTTGATGCCGGCTGCACGCGCGGCACGCACCAGACGGAAACCAGGATCGCTGACCAGCGGGGTGCCGGCATCGCTGACCAGTGCCAGCGACTCGCCGGCCTGCAGGCGCGAGACCAAGCGCTGGGCCAGGGCTTCCTCATTGTGTTCATGCAGGGCCACCAGCGGCTGCTGGATGCCGAAATGGGACAGCAGCTGGCCACTGCGGCGGGTGTCTTCGGCACAGATGGCCGCCACCGAACGCAGCACCTCCTGCGCGCGCGGGCTCAGATCGGCCAGGTTGCCGATCGGGGTGGCGACGACGTACAGGGTTGGGACACTCATTTCAGCGGTACTCACGGGGCAAGGGTAGAATCGTAGCGTGTACCCGGCCAAGGCCGCTGCCCTCATCGCATGGACCCGATCATGAACAAGCCCGCCGCACGGATCTCCGCCCTGTCGTTGTCGCTGATGCTGCTGGCCGGCTGTGCCACCACCAGCCTGACCAGTGCACCCGAATCGCCGGCCCAGAGCCAGGCGCTGGCGCTGATCGAACAGGGCAAGCCGCGCGACGCCGCACTGCAGCTGGAAGGCCTGGGCGCCACCCTGCGCGGCGGCGCCCGCAGCAACGCGCTGGCCGACGCGGCCTGGGCCTGGCACCTGGCCGGCGACAGCGCCCGCGCCCGCAGCCTGCTGGGCCAGCTCACCGCGCGCCAGCTATCCGGCGCCAGCCTGCAGCGCTACCAGCTGACCGGTGCCGAGCTGGCGCTGGCCGACAAGCAACCGGCGCAGGCACTGGCACTGCTGAAGGACCATGCCGACAGCGTTGCGGTCGGCCTGCGCACGCGCTGGCTGCTGGCCCGCGCCCAGGCCCTGCAGGGCACCGGCGATGCCTTCGGTGCCGCCAACGAGCGGGCCCGCGCCCATGCCAGCCTGACCGGCAGTGCGCGCAGCGAGAACCAGGCCGCCATCTCCGGCCTGCTCGGTACCCTCGACGACGCCACTTTGCGCAGCCGTGCCGCTGCCCTGCCGGCCAACGATCCGCTGTACAACTTCGCCGGCCGTGCGCTGATCGCGCGTGGCCTGCCGCTGCCGCGCCCGTTCGACCGCGATGGCGCCGCACAGTTCGACACCAGCAAGCGCCCGCCGGCGATGAGCGACGGCTACCGTCCGCCGGCCAAGCTGGCGGTGCTGCTGCCGCTCAGCGGCCGCCTGGCCACCGCCGCGCAGCCGGTGCGCGATGGCCTGCTGAGCGCCTACTACGGTGAAAGCCGCCGCCGCCCGGACATCAACTTCTTCGACACCGCCGGCACCCCGGCTGGTGCCCTCGCCGCCTACGACAAGGCCGTCGCCTCCGGTGCCGACTTCGTGGTCGGACCGCTGGGCCGCGACGAAGTGGACGCCGTGTACGGCCGCCAGCAGCTGCAGGTGCCGGTGCTGGCGCTGAACCGCGGCAAGGACGCACCGCCGGCCGGCAGCGCCGGCTTCTCGCTGGCACCGGAAGACGACGGTATCGTCGCCGCCGAATACCTGCGTGGCCGCGAGCGTGGCAAGGCGCTGGTGATCAACAGCGCCGACGACACCGGCCGCCGTGCCGCCGCGGCCTTCGCCCAGCGCTTTGCCCAGCGTGGCGGCCAGGTGGTGGCCACCGTCGGCGTGAGCGACGCGGTTGGCGATATCGGCGCGCAGGTGCGCAATGCCGGCCAGGTCGATGCCGTGTTCCTCGCCGTGCGCGCCCCGCAGGCCCGGTTACTGGCGCCGCAGCTGGCGCTGGCCGGTGCCGGTGGCGCCACCCGCGTCGGCACCTCGCAGCTGACCGTCGGCAGCGGCAAGGTGGAAGAAGACGTGGCGCTGGACGGCATCGTCTACCCGAACGAAGCCTGGAACGTGCGCAGCGTGTCCGGCTTGCCCTCGGCCAGCCAGGTGGCCAGCGCGCTGCCGAGCGCCCGCGGCGCCGCCGGCCGCCTGTTCGCCTTCGGCGCCGATGCCTGGAAGATCACCGCCTACCTGGACAAGCTGTCCAACGAAGGCGGCCTGGACGGTGCCACCGGCACCCTGTTCCTCGACAGCAACGGCAACATCCTGCGCCAGCCGGCATGGTCCACCTTCAATGGCGGCCGGCCGATGCCGATCGCCGGTGGTCGCTGAGCGCAGCCAACGGGGCTCGGCGGTGGAAGCCGCCGCCGAGCAGCATCTGCAGCAGGCCGGACTGCAGCCGCGCGCGCGCAACGTGCGCTATCGCGGCGGTGAACTGGACCTGGTGATGGACGATGCCGGCACCGTGGTGTTCGTGGAAGTGCGCTATCGCGCGCGATCGGATTTCGGTGGCGGCGCTGCCTCGGTGGATGCGCGCAAATGCCGACGCCTGGCGCACGCCGCGCAACTGTACCTGCAGGACAACCCCGCGCTGGCCAATGCGCCCTGCCGTTTTGATGTGGTTGACGCCACGGGCGAGCCGCCGCAGCTGCGGTGGCTGCGTGATGCGTTCCGGCTGGATGACTGCTGATGTGTACCGTCCGCCTTGGTAAAAGCCGACCTTGGTCAGCGCTTCTGTGCCAACCAAGGTTGGCACCTACCAGAGCGCAGCCTGGTCGGCACCACCGTGGTGTGTGACTGATGCCTTCGATCATCACCCATGCCGCCGTGCCGCTTGCGCTGTGGTGCGCCGCTGATCGCGGCCGCATCCCGCCGCGCCTGCTGGCTGCAGGTGTGATCGCGGCGGTGCTGCCCGATGCCGATGTACTGGCCTTCGCGCTGCACATTCCCTACGCCGATGCGTTCGGCCATCGCGGCGCCAGCCATTCGCTGCTGTTTGCCTGCGTGCTGGCGGCATTGGCCGCGGTGCTGGCGTTCTTTGGTAGCGGCCGACCTTGGTCGGCACCACACAGCCCCGGTAGTCGCCGACCTTGGTCGGCGGTTTCGTGCCAACCAAGGTTGGCACCTACCGAAGAGGCAATGGCGCGCTCTGGTAGTGGCCGACCTTGGTCGGCGGTTTCGTGCCAACCAAGGTTGGCACCTACCAAGGCAGGGCCAACGGTGGCATCGACCGTACAAGCCGCTGTATTCGTCTTCGTCTGCGCTGCCAGCCACCCACTGCTGGATGCGATGACCTCCGGCGGCCTTGGCGTTGCCCTCGCCTGGCCTTGGAGCGAACACCGCTTCTTCGCCCCGTGGCGACCGATCCGCGTTTCACCCTTCGCCCCGCAGTTCTTCAGCGCACGCGGCCTGGCCACCCTGATGTCCGAACTACGCTGGGTGTGGCTGCCACTGGCTGGCGCCGTGGTTGCGTGGAAACTGATTCAACCCGCCCCTGCTGTCCCGCGAGATCCGTCATGAGTCCTGCCCTGCCTGCTGCCCTGGTTGCCGAACTGTCCGCCCTGCTGGGCGCGGAGGGCTGGCGCATGGATGACAGCGCGCTGGACGCCAACGCACAGGACAACTCCTGGCGTCACCAGCGCCCCGCGGCGGTCGCCCTGCCGGCCGATGTGGAACAGGTGCAGGCGCTGGTGCGCGCCTGCCGAACATATGGTGTGGCCTTGGTCGCACGCGGCGCCGGCACCGGCACCACCGGTGCGGCCGTGCCGTTGCCGGGCAGCATCGTGCTGTCGTTCACCCGCATGGACCGCATCGTGGACATCCGTGCCGGTGACCGCTGCGCCGTGGTGCAGCCGGGCGTGTTGAACGGCGCGCTGCAACAGGCGCTGGCGCCGCACGGCCTGTTCTGGGCACCGGACCCGTCCAGCGCAGACATCTGCAGCGTGGGCGGCAACCTGGCCTGCAATGCCGGTGGCCCGCGCGCGGTGAAGTACGGCACCAGCCGCGACAACGTGCTGGGCCTGGTGGCGGTGACCGGCACCGGCGAGGTGATCCGCTGTGGCGGCGCCTACACCAAGGACTCCACCGGCTACGACCTCACTCATCTGCTGGTGGGCAGCGAAGGCACGCTGGCGCTCATCGTGGAGGCGACGTTGAAGCTGACCCCGCTGCCGGTCAGCCAGGCCGGCCTGCGCGTGCTGTACCGCGATGCCGATGCAGCCGCCGCTGCGGTGTCGCGCCTGATGTCGCAACCGGTGGTGCCCACCCGCCTGGAATTCATGGACGCGCGCAGCCTGCAGCTGCTGCGCCTCAATGGCGCCGAGGTGCCCGAGGCCGGCGCGATGCTGCTGGTCGAAGCCGATGGCGACCACGACACCCTGCCCTATCTGCTGCAGGCACTGGCCACGGCCGCCGAGGGCGATGGAATGATCGCGCTGGACGTGGCGATGGAAGGCCGCGCGCGCGACCAGCTGTGGGCGGCGCGCAAGGCGCTGTCGCCCGCACTGCGCAGCGTGGCGCCGGGCAAGATCAACGAAGACGTGGTGGTGCCGGTGTCGCGCATCCCGGATCTGGTGGCCGGTGTGCAGGCGCTGGCACGCGAGTACACGTTGACCATCGTCACCTTCGGCCATGCCGGCAACGGCAACCTGCACGTCAACATCCTGTACCACCCGGAAGACGCCGACGAGAATGCGCGCGCGCATGCCGCGCTGCCGAAGATCTTCGAACTGACGCTGGCGCTCGGTGGCACGCTGTCCGGCGAACACGGGATTGGATTGGCCAAGCGCGATTTCATGGCCCGGGCGTTCACTCGCGAAACGCTGGCGGCGATGCGTGCGATCAAGGCCGCGCTGGACCCGGATGGCATTCTCAACCCCGGCAAGGTGCTGCCGGCAGCGTGAGGTTCGACCGGCCACCGCGCATATGCGCTTCTGACCGGCATTCTTCATCACAGAGGGAACCGACTCCACACGATTCATGTCGGCGGATGCCCCCTCTCTGCCTGCATCGTGTACAGCGGTAAACCACGGTCGCTGGACGGCCACGCGCCAGCTCACTGCCAGCCGGCATGACTGAAGAAGTAGCCCTGCCCACGCACCGTCTTGATCCGGGCCGTGTCCGGTTCGGTGTCGCCCAGCTTGCGCCGCAGCCGGGAAATGCGCGCATCGATGGAGCGATCCATTCCATCGAAGCCAATGCCTCGCAATTGCTTGAACAACCAATCGCGCCCCAGAATGCGCCCCGCATTGGACGCCAGCACCGTAAGCAGATCGAACTCGGCCGTGGTCAACGCGACTGGCTTCCCGGCCAAGGTGACATTGCGTGAGGCCATGTTGATGCACAACTGGCCGAAGTCGAGCCGCTCCGGTGGCACATCGGCCTGTCGGCGGCGCAGATGCGCGCGCAGCCGCGCCATCAACAGGCGCGGCTCCACTGGCGTGGAAACATAGTCGTCCGCGCCAAGCTCAAGGGCGAGCACCTGGTGCAGGTCATCGACACGCGCACTGAGGATGAACAGCAGACCCGTGTAGAGAGGGCGGACCAAGCGGCACAGATCCAGGCCATCCATGTCGGGCAGCCCCAGATCCAGCAGCACGACATCAGGCGGCTCGGTGGCGATGGCGTGCAGCGCGCTGGCTCCGTCCCGCAGATGCTGCAGGTCGAACCCATGGCCCTGCAGGTAACGGCTGACCACGCTGGCCAGCCGCTCATCGTCTTCCACCAGCAGCAATCGAATCATGCGTATGCGTTCCACCTGTGAGGTGGCGGCATGCTAGTGAACGTTCATGCGCACACAGCAGTGGCAATCGCGACATTCGCCAAGCGTGTTACTGCTGCGTTCAACGTCCAGGATCGTTACAGAGCGTCTTGAAACCGGACGCAGCTACGGTGAATTCACTAAGGAAAGCACAGCACTCCATCTTCAGCATGGTTGGTCCCAACCACAGAGATCTCACTCCATGCGCAAGACCCTCTCCCTGCTGGCCATCATCCCCTGCATGCTGCCGGCCATGGCCAGCGCTCAATCATCTGATCGGGATGGCGCCTATGGCTTCGCCGGCATCGGCTCGTATGCGGTCACCATCCCGGCCAGCAGCAATGTCGCCCCCGCGTACCGGGACACCCGCTGGAAGAACAGCAAGCTTGGCTTCCATGCCGGGGCGGGCTACCGCATCAACGACCACTTCGCCCTGGAACTGGCGGCACAGGCCCAGGGCGGTGGCAGCAAAGCCCGCACGCCGACGCAGGCGGGCGACACCCACGTGCGCAGCAGCAGCCGCGCATTGAAGCTTTCGGGTCTTGGCGTGTTGCCGCTGGGTGATCGATTCGAACTCTTCGGTCGCGCCGGCATAGGCGCCATGCGTACCTCGCTGACCGCCACCACCGTTGAGTTCGATCACAAGGCCACCTCCGGCACGCTGGCACTGCAGTACGGGCTGGGCGCAAGCATGCGGCTGGGCGAGCGCAGCTTCGTACGAACCGAATGGAATGTGCTGCGACCCACTGGCAAGAGCACGTCGGCTGCGCCTTTGGCGGGCGAGCGGGTGTATGCGAGCCAAATGAACGTCGCGTTCGGTCGCCATTTCTAAGCCTGCGCAGCCAGACCCTGCTCGACTGCTCTTCGTCTTTGTAGAGTCGAGCCATGCTCGACTGCTCCTGGCAGCAGCCGAGCACAGGCTCGGCTCTAAAGGCTTGTCGCAATCGGCACGCACGTGCATTGCGCCACCGCCTTGCGAGTTTTTCGACGTTTCAAACTTTTCTGATTGGCAGCACAGGCGCTGCGTGCGAATCATGTATCGCCACCGACAACGGGTGGCACGGGCTTGCAATCCCGTTTGGTAGCTCAGTTGTTTACGCTTGTCTGCCGGCGTCGCTCTTTCCTTGTTGAGCGGCGCCGGCAGGCAATCCGTCCGCATGTTTCATGGTGGGCGGTGCGTGGGGGCCTCGTGCCCGCCGGCGTTTCGCTGAGTTACCACCGGTATTGCAACCACGCACCGTCCGCCACCCTCGCCGTTAAGCGGGGTGGCTCCTTCGCTACACGCATAAGGAAGCCGCCATGAGCGCCCATCGCTATCCGTTTCTGTTCGCCACCCTGGACGAAGCCGCCCAGCAACTGCCCGACGAACAGGCCCGCACACTCGAAACCACCTTGGCCAGCCTGCAGGCCGATTCGGCCCACGGCGGCGTAACCCTGCTCAGCGCGCTGCGGGACATCCACGAAGTCGATGCGGCCGACGGCCAGCCGTTGCCGGTGCATGGCCGCACGCAGAGCCAGCGCTGGGCGACCACCCGCATCGACCGGGCCAATGCCGGGCTCACATTCCTGCTGGAACTGCTGCAGGCCAGCGAACGTGTGCGCGTGGATGGCGAGGAAAGCCAGTACCTGGGTGACCACGGGCGTGAGGCGCTGCTGCTGGCCTGCCGGGGCTTGTGCGAATACGTGGGGTTGCAGGTGCACGCGGCCTGAGCGGCACGGTCTTCGTTGTCGCCGGGCATGGTTTGGCGCGACCGTCCATTCCGCCCGTGTAGAGCTGAGCCCATGCTCGGCTGCTCCTGGCGTTGATTCCGGTAGAAGCAGCCGAGCATGGCTCGGCTCTACAAGAGCGCCGCGCGCCGTTCCACTGTCTGCGCCCGGCGGTCCAACGGGTAGCCTGTGCGCTCAATCCGGTGAAGAACCTCCACGCTGGTAAGCCGGCGTCACTCATTGCCCGTGGGCGACAAAGGTAGGGAAACCGCCCACAGCGCGGCGTCCTTGCTCACGCCTGCGCATACGCGGTGCCCACCATCGCCTGCCTCACCCCCCAAACCCTGCTGTCGCCGCGGCGGCGCCGCCCATAGCGCTGTTGCAACTTGTTGCAGTGACTTTGGCTGGCAGTCGTGATCTGCTGGGGGGTGACCAGAACCGAGGCTTTGCCATGCAGCTCAGGACACTCCCTGAAGATGCGCCGGAGCGGCTCCAGCTGGCCCAGTGGTACAACCGGACAGCGACGGATTCCCGCACCTGATGGCAACGTTCGAAGGTGACCGGGTGTTCGCCGCCGTACAACTCAAGCGTCGGGAGACGCCCTCTTTCCGCAATGCGGGCACTGGCTTGGCGGCGCGTTCGTTGCCGATGCACAGCGCGACCGAGGGTTGGCGGGTAGGCTGGCCTTGGAGCGGCCGGCTTGGGCCGGCTGTTGATTGAAGCCCGCCGCCAACAGCGCCCTGCGCTGAATGACCAGGCCGCCAACGGCCTGCTCGCTGGAGATCAAGCACCATGTTGCGACTGGACGATATAGAGCTTCAATTCAACGGCCGCGCGCTTTTCAGCGGCGTGAACCTGCGCCTGCCTGCCGGCGCGCGGGTCGCCCTGATCGGCAACAACGGTACCGGCAAGAGCAGTCTGCTGCGCATGCTGGCCGGACAGGCAATGCCCAGTACGGGGCAGATGCGCTGGCGCGACGGCACATCGGTTGCCTACGTGCCACAGCACGTGCTGGATGGCTCGGCGCGCAGTGGCGGCGAACAGATGCGCCACGCCCTGGCACGTGCGCTGGACGCAGGGCCGGATGTGCTGCTGCTGGACGAACCCAGCAACCACCTGGACCGCAGCGCACGGCGCTCGCTGCTCGCCCGGCTACGCCAGTATCACGGCACCTTGGTGATTGCCTCACATGACACCGCCCTGATCGAGACGCTGTGCGACACGCTGTGGCATATCCACAACCAGCGTATCGAGGTCTTCCAGGGCCGCTATCACGACCATCAGCTGGAACTGCAGCGCCGTCGCGACGCGCTGGATCGTACCGTGCGCGACCTCGACCGCGCACAGTCGCACGCCCACGACGCGCTCATGCGCGAACAGGAACGCGCCGCCTCCTCGCGCAAGCGTGGCGCGGTGAAGGTGGAGCAGCGCAAATGGGGCACGGTGCGCTCGGCCACCAAGCTGGAGCGCGGAAACACCACGGCAGGGCAGAAACGCCAGCAGATCCGTGAGGTACAGGAGGACATCGCCGAGCGCCGCCGGCAGCTGCAGCGCGAAGAAGCCATCGCGCCGCGCTTCCAGCTTCCGGCCGGCTGGCGCCGGGAGGGTGTGGTGGTGCAGATCACCGATGGCGCGTGCGGTTACGGCCCCCCCCTGGTCGTGCAACGGCTCCAGGTGCGCCTTGAAGTGGGCGACTGCCTGCTGGTGACCGGCGACAACGGCAGCGGCAAATCCACCTTTGCTCGGGCCTTGCAGGGGGGCACCGACGTCCGGCGTGAAGGCGACTGGCTGCTGCCAGCAAAGGAGCAGGTGGCGCTGATCGACCAGCACTACGACGCATTGCCAGCCGAACTGACGCCGGTACAGGCGATGGCCGCATGCCAGCCCCAATGGACACCGTCGGAATGCCGGCTGCACCTGGCCGACTTCCTGTTCCGTGGCGACGCGCCCGCGCAGACCCCTGTGGGCCGCCTGTCGGGCGGTGAACGCGCGCGCCTGGCCCTGGCCCTGATGGCGACGCATCCCCCCGCGCTGCTGGTAATGGACGAGCCCACCAACAACCTGGATCTGGGCCTGCGCGCGCACCTGCTGCAGGTTCTGCACGCCTACCCCGGCACCCTGGTGGTCATCTCCCACGATGAGGGTTTCATCCAGTCGCTGCAGCCCACGCAGCAGCTGGATCTGCCAGTCGGCAACGGCGCCGGCGCACGCTGAACCGGCCGGCAACGGATCGGGCCGATCGCGACGCTTTGCAACAAATTGCATGGGACCCGGGCCCCTGTACCGGAACAATTCGAGTCGAAGTGGACATGCCCGGTCGTCTTTGGCATAGCATCGCCGAAAGGCCAGATCCCCCGGAAGCGCGGGGTCACGGCCGGCGAGGCGGCTGTCCATACCAGACACATTCGTCCGATCAGGAGTGATCCATGCGCCGTCATTCTGCACGCCTCCAGCGCTGTACCATGCGCCCCCTCGCCCGCTGCCTGCTGTTGGCCCTGGCGGCTCTTCCCCCAACACACGTACTGGCACGCGACCTGGATGGTCAGTCCGCGACCGTGCGTGAGAGCACCGCAGTCGAAACCTGGGACCTGATCAATGGCGCCTCTTTGACGGTTGACGGGGGCCGCACGGAGGGGATCACCAGCGAAGACTCGCTGGTGACGCTGCGCGACGGCCGCGTCGAAGCGCTGGCCAGTGGCGCAATCGCCAACGTGGTGCTGCGCGGCAGGTCCACACTGGACATGACCGGCAGCACCCTGCATGACGGGCAGGTCTTGGTGGCAGACCTTTCTACGGCGCGTATCACCGGCAGTACGCTGCATTCGGTGGGCGCCAGCTCGCGTTTCAGCGTGGGTATCTCCCTTGAGAAGTCCCCAAGCACATCCGATGCCGACAGCACGGTCATCGTCGATTCTTCCTTCGTGCGGGCCGAGGCATCGCCAGGTGCAGTCGACGTGAGCAACGGCCACGCTGTGCGGCTGCAGCAGGGCACTGCCATCCTGCAGAACGGCACGCGCGTGGAGGGAGCAAACTCCGGCGTACTGCTGCTGGGTGGTACTTACAGCGCTCTGCTCGGCCAGCCGATTACCCTGCGCGTGGACAACGCCCAGGTTGCTTCGGACAACGGCGCCGCCATATGGGTGGCGCCGCGCAGGCTGGTGCGCTACGACATCACCATCGCCAACGGTTCGCAGCTGTCCGGCGGTGATGGCCATCTGCTGCTGGTGCGTCCTGACGGTGTCGCTACAGGTGAGGCCGAGGTCTATTTCACCGTGGACGACGCCCGTCTGGCCGGTGACATCACCTTCGATTCCGACCGCGTCAGCGGAAACCTGGACGTCGTGCTGCGCAACAAGGCGCAGATTGACGGGCGCTTCAATGGCGTCACCTCGGCCGACATCGGTAATGAAAGCACCTGGCTGATGACCGGCGACAGCAATGTCGGTGCGCTCACCTTGGGCGCCACTGGCACCATCGGCCTGGGCAATGGCAGCACCTTCAACACGCTCACCGTGGATGAGTTCACCGGCAACGGCGGCACCCTGCTGTTCAACACCGTGCTGGGCGACGACACCTCGCTGACCGACAAGCTGATCATCACTGGCGATGCCAACGGCCTGGCCAACGTACGCGTGCTCAATGCCGGCGGCGCCGGTGCCAAGACGGATCGCGGCATCGAGCTGATCGACATCGGCGGCGCGTCCAACGCGCAGTTCGATCTGGTCGGCCGCGCCGTGGGTGGGCAGTACGAATACTTCCTGGTGAAGGACGCCAACGGCAACTGGTACCTGCGTTCGGAACTGACCACCACGCCGGACCCGTGCAAGATCGACCCGACCCTGCCGGACTGCACCCCGATCACGCCGATCGACCCGATTGATCCCATCGACCCGGTGCCCGTGCTGCGCCCGGAAGCCGGCGCCTACCTGGCCAACCAGTTCGCGCTGGACCGGATGCTGCGCCATCAGTATCGCGACCGCCAGGGCGGCGCTGCAGCGGCGGACGGCATTCGTGGCTGGGCCCGCGTGGATGCCAACCAGAGCAAGCTGGGCGCAGTGAATGACCAGCTCGACCTGCGCGTGGACCGCTCGCGCCTACAGCTGGGTGCGGACATCGGCGTATTCGACGACGGCCGTGGCCGCGTGGGCGTGATGGGTACGCTGGCGCAGTCCAGTGCCACCTCGCGTTCGCAGCTGACCGGCTACAGCGCGCGCGGCAAGCTGGAAGGCGGCGCGTTGGGCGTGTACGGCAACTGGGCCACCGATGCGCTGTATGCGGATGCCAGCGTGCAGCGCGGCCAGTTCCGCAACCGCGTGCAGGGCGAAGGCCTGGCCGAGGAACGCTATGACTCGGATATCTGGCAGAGCTCGGTGGAAGCCGGTTACCGCTTCGGCATCGGCCAGATCGGCAACACCGCGTTGAGCCTGCAGCCGGAACTGCAGCTGATCTACACCGACGCAAAGACCGACGTGCATACCGAAAGCAACGGCACCGTGGTGCGTGCCGCCGGCAACAGCGGCCTGTCCGGCCGTGCCGGCCTGCGCCTGCAGGGTGAATCGCGCTCGGCAGCGGGTGCCTCGGTCAGCCCGTACCTGGCGGCCAACTGGTACCGCGATGGTGCGGGCAATGGCATCGCCTTCGACGATGAAGTGCTGAAGGCCGGCATTCCGCGCAACCGCTATGAGCTGAGTGCGGGTGCGCGCGTGGAGTTCCGTTCCGGGTTCAGTGCATGGGGCGGGCTGGGTGTGATGCGCGGCGACCACGGCTATCGCGAAGCCACGGGTAACCTGGGCGTTGCGTACACGTGGTGAGGTAGATGGAACAACGGCGCCGGAGAGATCCGGCGCCGTTTTTGTTTTGGCGCGTAAAAGCGGGTGCGTGCCGCTTCTGTAGAGTCGAGCCATGCTCGACTGCTCTTGGCGCCAACCACGGCAGAAGCAGCCGAGCATGGCTCGGCTCTACAGGTTTGTCGCAATCGGCACGCACGGCCGTTGGACCCTCGCTTTGCGAGTTTTTCGAAGTTTCAAACTTTTCTGATTGGCAACACAGACGCTGCATGCAAATCATGTATCGCCACCGGAAATGGGTGGCACGGGCTTGCAATCCCGTAAGACAAACATGTTTACGCTTGTCAGTCGGCGTCGCTCTTTCCTTGTTGGGCGGCGCCGACTGACAATCCGTCTCTGCCTCCATGGCGGGCGGTGCGTGGGGGCCTCGTGCCCGCCGGCGCTTTGCATGTTTGTCCCCGGTATTGCAACCACGCACCGTCCGCCGCCCTCGCCGATAAGCGGGGTGGCTCCTTCGCCCTACGCATAAGGAAGCCGCCATGAGCGCCCGTCACTATCCCTTTCTGTTCGCCACTCTGGGCGAAGCCGCCCAACAGCTGCCCGACGAACTGGCCCGCACCCTCGAAACCACGCTGGCCAGCCTGCAGGCCGAATCCGCCCACGGCGGGCCAACCTTGCTCAGCGCACTGCGGGACATCCACGCGGTGGATGCGGCCGACGGCCAGCCCTGGCCGGTGCACGGCCGCACGCAGAGCCAGCGTTGGGCGTTGTCGCGTATTGATCGTGCAAACGCCGGGCTGACGTTCCTGCTGGAACTGCTGCAGGCCAGCGAGCGCGTGCGTGTGGATGGTGAGGAGAGCCAGTTCCTGGGTGACAACGGCCGCGAGGCGCTGCTGCTGGCCAGCCGGGGCTTGTGCGAATACGTGGGTCTGCAGGTGCACGCCGCCTGACAGGCAGGGTCTTCGTTGCCGCCGGGCATGGCCCGGCGCTACCGCCGCGTCGGGCATGGTTCGGCGCGACCGCCTCATACCGTTGCTGTAGAGCCGAGCCATGCTCGGCTGCGCCTTGCCTCAGTAGTAGTCAGCCATCAACACGGCCTCACCCACGATGGCGCCGGCCTTCAGCGGCTGGCCTGCCAAGCGAATGTAGCGCGCGGTGAACGGGATATCTTCCGCCGCGCCGGTGGAGTCGGTATGTGCCCACACGCGCCCCATCATCAGCGGCGCCCCTTGTGCAGAACCTGCAGGCCCACCCCCAGCGCTTCGGACCCCGCTGCGGGCACCAGCACATCGGTGGCGTTGCCGCGGTCGCTGGCATCGTGGATCTGCAGCGACACGGGCCGCCCCGGCACCCCGCACTGCATGGTGACAACGAAGTTCTTGTCCCCGCCGGTGGGCACCGCTTCCATATCGCGTGCAGCAATCGGGTCGAGGGTTACATGGGCGTTGGACAACGCGTAGGTCGTGCCCTGGAACTCATAGCCGATCTCGAAATGGAACTCGGCAGCGCCGGAGCCGTTGACCCGCACCATGCCCAACGGTTTCTGCAGCTGCGGCCGCATGCTGCCGCCACGGGAATAGAAGAGCAACTGCGCCTAGGTCCGGCTCCTTGCGCGCGGCAGATACCAGGGATTGCTGACGGACACATCCAACGGCACGGTCAGTCCTTCGTCGCCGTTGTCGGGTTCGCTCTCGAACCAGATGGTCATCAAGGGCGAATCCGGGCCCGTCTCGTAGGCAGGCGCACCATCGATATGGCGAACGTAGGTGAGTCCCCCGATCGACGGCTGCAGCGACACATGTTCATCCGCATCGCAGTCAAATTGAATGGACTGGCTTGTCGCAGTGTGCAGCAGCACATCCGGCGCCGGCACGAATCGCACCGGAACGTTCTGCACATACGTCACGCTGGGGGCCGATGGCACGCACAACGCCTGCGCCGAGCCGGCAACGCCGACCAGGGCAAGCAGTACAAGGCAGCGCGCCGCCAGGGGCTGCAGGGTACTCGCGGTCATTCGTAGGCCGCCGTCACAACAATCTCGGTGGAAACTGCCCCGGCATTGATGCCACTGGTGCTGGGCAGGTAGTAGCCGGCGCGCAGCGGGTAGGACGCCGTTGCACCGGCCACGGTCAACGTATCGGTGTCACCGTTCTTCAGATAGATCGTGCCGGAATTCCCCGCCAGCAGCGCGATGCTCACTCCGGCGGCCGCATCGGTGGTGGCGGTGTTCTTCCAGCGCTCCGTGTCTCCATCGGCAGCGGTGCCATCAAACGACAGGCGCGCACGCATTACGCCTACGCAGCCGGTGAAGTTCAAGGCGCCTGCCTTGAGCTTGTTGTCACCCACAGTCATCTCATCAGCCTTGACCGGGTCCAGGGTGATGGCCGGCGCGGCCAGGGTACAGGTGCCGGGCAATACGCGGCCGCTGATGGTGAGCGTGGCGCTGTCTGCCAGGGCCACAGGCGCGATTGCCAGCAGAACAGCGGTGGTGGGTAGGCGCAGGGATCGAATATTCATCGAAGAAGTCTCCGTTTGGAAGCAGGAAAGGGTCAGTGAACAGCCGGCGCGCTGGCCTGCAGGCCAGGCACAGGCAACGGCTGTGGGGCACACACGGCTTGACTCCAGGACAGGCCATAGGCGTCGGGTGCGTCCGGCATGCGGTACTGCAGTCGACACCGGCGCGGCCCGTCTGGATCGACGATCAATGCACCGTCGTCCTGTGCCCCGCGCAGCTGGATCACACCGCCCTGACCCACCGCGCCCAGCGGCCGGCCATCGTCATCTTCCACGCGTGCGGCAAACGGGAGCGGCTGGCCCAATGCGTCGGTGGCATCGATGAACAAGGTGCGTTCGCGGCGTACCTCGAACGGCACCCGCACGATGCCACCAGCCGTAGGCGCCACACGCTGCGAGGTCTGCAGCAGCTCCACTTCCAGCGGCAGGCCTGACGGATCCAGATCGATGCGGTTCCAGCGGTACGGGCTGACATGTGGCAGCAGCGCGTAACCGTTGCGGCCGATGCGGATATCCGCACCGGTACCCACGCGGGCGCCCTGTGCGCCAGGCGCCTGTACCAGCACGAAGCCTTCGCCCACCGGCGGGCCAAAGTTGATACCGCCCCGATGCAGCACCACGCTGCCGGCCGCGCCCAGGGTGATGCTGTGGTTGCCGGCATTTCGGCTATAACCGGCATTCGCGTTCAGGTGGCTGCCCTGGTAGCCCAGATAGGCACTGTGTGCCGATGCACCTTCGCTGGCGTCGCTGGCCGACACACTGTAGTTGAGGTTGCGGTCCTCGCCCAACGTGCCGTTCAGACCCAACTGAGCCTGCTTGCCCTGCCCGGCATGGCTGAGCTGGGTATTCAAGCGCGGTGCATTGGTGGTACGCCCCAACGGCACGCTGAGGGTGAAGCTGTAGCGAGTGTCCTGGCGGTCGTTGCCAAGCCGGTAGCGCAGCGCCGAAACGCCGTAGTTGACCCGCCCGGCCACGCTCTGGAAGCCAAGCTGGAAATCGTTCTGGCGGCGCGCGCTGTCCCAGTAGCTGACGTGGCCACCGCTGAGGTACAGCGAACTGCGCTCACCCACGCGCTGGGAAAAGTTGATCTGGTAGCGCTGCCGCGCGCGGCTCGCGTAGCCCCAGTCATCCTGCAGCGCGCGGGCGGTATCGGCCAGGCTCATGTAGCCGCGCGTGCTGTAGCGATAGGCCGCCAGGCCAACGTTGGTGCCCGTGCGTGCCACATAGCGCTGGTAGTTCAGGCGATAGCTGTTGCCAGTGGCCTGCATGGCGTTATGCAGGCGTGCCCGCGAGTGGGTGACGTCGGCACCGAAGGCGCCCATCGGTGTGTTGACCGCCGCACCCGCAAGCAGCGCGGCGTAGTGCTCACCCAACTGCGCACCGCCCAGCACTGTGAGGTGGTTGCTGATGCCGCGCGCGTAGCTCCCCTCGGCAAAGCGCAGCGGTTGCAGGGTGTCCTGCCGACCCCGCAACGCACCGGCCGTGGCAGAGAACCGCGTCGCCCCCGCCCGCAACGCCTGCGGTACGGCAGAAAAGTTGACAGTGAAGGACTGCTCACGGCCGTCGGCCTCGGTCACGGTGACCTGCAGATCACCGCCGAAATTTGTGGGATACAGATCCTCGATGGAAAACGGACCGGGTGCCACCGTGGATTCGTGGATGATGTTGCCGTTCTGGCGGATGCGCACGACCGCGTTGCCTTCGGCGATGCCCTGCACCACCGGCGCATAGCCACGTAGGGAGTCAGGCAGCATGCGCTCATCGGTGGCCAGGCGGACACCAGTGAACGCCACGCTCTCGAACAGCTCGCCACCGGTGCTGCCCTGGCCGATCCACAATTGGCTGTTCCAACCGGAAATGTCGCGTTGCAGGTGGCTGCTGATGACCTCGCGGCGGCGGCCCATCGGCCCGTCGCTGAACGAAGCACGGTGGCGCAGGCGCCACGCGCCCAGGTTGAAGCCGGCACGCACGCCCAGGTAGCTGCTTTCGGTACCGCGGTTGCGGTAATGATTGGCGCTGTAATCGACGAATCCCGCGATGATGCCTGCGTCGCGATCGCCGGGCGGCACGTAGCCGCGCGGACTTCGCGCCTGTGCGGCCTGCGGCACACTGATGTCCAACTGCAGGGTGCTGCTGTCGAAGCGGACAGTGGCACCTTCAATGACCCTGGCAAGATCCAGGCAGCCGGGCTGCGCCGCCAGCGCGTCGCGGTAAGCCGACTTCAGCGACAGCGCATCCAGCAGGGCAGGCGATACACACGGAACGGCTGTCGCGCTGCCGGGCACCGCGGTAAACGTGATATCACGGCTGCTGACGAATTCGCCATTGACCCTTACATCGACACTGTAGACGCCTGCCGCCAGCGGATTGCCGTGCGCGTAGCGCGCCATATCGATGGCGCTGCCGCCGATCATGAAGCCATCGCTGAACTCAAGATCGTCTGCCGGTGCGGGGGCGCCCTGGGCGACGGGAATGGCGGCCAGGGTTAACAGGATCGCGTGTGGCAGCGCGCGGATACGCACACGTTGCCACGGTGCCCGGAGGGTAGCTGATGCCCTGCCGCGATACCGTGGGATGGGAGTGTGGACTCGCATGACAGCCTCAGCGGTAGTCGGCGGTCAGGACGGCTTCGCCGTTGATGTCGCCGGGCAGCACCGCGTCTGCACCACGCAGGTAACGCGCCGAGAAGCCTATGTCTTCCAGCCCACCCGTGGAAACGCCGTGCGACCAGCGTTCGCCATAACGTACCGGCGTACCCGCACGCAGCAGCTCGATGCGTACACCCTGCGCATTGGAGTCAGCCGTAGGCTGCAGCGCGCTGCCCACGTTGGCAGGATCATTCGCATCGGACAGCGAAAGTTCCACACTGATGCCGGGACCCGGGCAGCGCATGACCACCGCGATGGGCTTTTCACCTGCGCTGTCACCCACCCGTGCCAGTGCGTCTGCATTGACATCATCCAGTGTCAGGCTTGCATCGGACAGCCTGCAGGCCGGCGCCCGCGTATTGATACCGATACTGATCGGCACCACGCGCTGCAGCGCAGGAAAGTTCTGCGGCCAGGTGGTGGCCGTGCCCAGAACGGTGTAAGGAACCGAAGTCATCACACCACCGCGTGAGATGACGTACACCAGCACCTGCGAGCGATACTGGTCCTGCCCGAGCCTGCTGGAATTCGGATCGACGGTGCGTCCCAGTGCGAGCGGGACCTCGTGGGTTGCCCCACCGAAGTAGCCGGAGTTGTGTTTGAACACCAGCAGCGGCGATGTCGCGCTTGTCGCATAGGCTGGAAAGACAAGCCCATCCATCTGCACATCCTGCACGTAGGTCAGTCCGCTGATGGCAAGCTCGATCTCGATGGGCTGCCGGCCGGAACACCCGCTGAATCCGAAGGCGCTACCGCGCCAGGGAATCATGCCGAGCCGCTTTCCCACCGGATCCGCATTGGCCACCTCCACAGTGCCGTCAACAGACTGAGGAGGCATGAGTGCGGTACAGGCGACTGCGGCGATCGGCAACGTAGAAAGTGCTGCGAGAGCGCACATTCTTGCGACTGCTGATGGTGACATGGCTAGGGTACGCGACAGGGGAAGGCGCGCAGTCTAGGCTGCGATGCCGGTCGGCCCTATGCAATTAATTGCAATTGACGATCTCAACGGCACTTTTTGCAACTTGTTGCATTGGCCGGCAGCAGCAAGGTGCGGACACTGCGACCCAGCAACCGGGCGCAACGGCGACCGCGTTGCTCCTTCACTCTGCTTCGAGACACATCATGACCACTTCATTCCGTTTGCTGGGCCTGTCCCTGCTGATCGCCGCCGCGCCTGCTGCCCATGCCGAGCAACTTGAAATCACCGGCGAACTGATGACCTCCACCTGCACAGTGCAAAGCACTGGCGGCACCCTCACCGTGCCGATGGGCAAGGTGGACCTGGTATCAGTCAACGCCGGTACGCGCGCCGGCCAGAAGAACTTCAGCATCAACCTGGACTGCACCGGCTCAGGCGCCGCGCAGGAGGTGGGCGTGCGCTTCGGCGGTACGCCCGATGGCAGCACCGGCAACCTGGCACTGACAGCCGCGTCCACCGCCTCCAATGTGGGCGTGGCCCTGTACGACGCTGGCGGCGCCCAGCAGAAGATCGGCGATGACCCGGCGGTGTGGGTGACCATTCCGGCCGGTGGCGCCGGCCAGCTGGACTACTCCGCGTGGTATGCATCGCCGGCGCAGAACGCCACGGCCGGTACCGCCAATGCGTCAGGCGATTTCGTGGTGCTTTACAAGTAAGCACACCTTGGCGTGCCTGCACTCTGCGGTGCAGGCCGCCACCTTCAACGAGGTGACACATGACATTCCGCGCATCTACGTGCATGTGCGCGCTGCTGGCTGCGGCCGCCGCGCTGCCGGCATCGGCAGCGGTGACGCTGCAGGGCACGCGCGTCGTGCACGACATGAGCAAGGGCCGCGATGTGACGGTCAAGGCCAGCAACAGCGGCGAGCTGCCCGCGATGACCCAGGTCTGGATTGACGATGGCGACAGCCAGAGCCGGCCGGAACAGGTGCGTACCCCGTTCCGGCTGACCCCGTCGGAACCGCGGCTGCTGCAGGCACAGCAGGGGCAGGCCTATCGCATCACCTATGCGCCGCGTCCTTCGGAAGCACCGCTGCCGACCGACCGCGAATCGGTGTTCTACTTCAACCTGTTGGATATACCGCCAAAGCCGAAGGATGCCGCGTCGAAGAACCTGCTGCAGTTTGCGGTGCGCACGCGGGTGAAGCTGTTCCATCGTCCGGCCGGCCTGCCAGGCAATGCCCGAGATGCGGCTGACCAACTGCAGTGGCGCGCGCAGGCGGGCGGCCTGCAAGTGAGCAACCCCAGCGCCTACCACGTGACGCTGAGTACGCTGACCCTGCCCGATGGCAGCAAGGTGGACGTGGACATGATTGCCCCCGGTGCGCAGGTGAACCTGCCGCTTCCTGCAGGTACAGCGATGCCGGCGACGCTGAAATTCCAGTGGCTCGATGACTACGGCACGCCGCGCGATGCCGAAGCGACCGTCGTTCGCTGATTCCAGCCGCGACGGCATTCAGTCCTTCAAAGAGAAATATCCAACATGAAAAAGATGATCACGCCCCTCACTCGCTACGCGCAGTTCAGTGGGCGCTCCAGCCGCAGCGAGTACTGGTGGTTTCAGGTGTTCATCATGATCATTTCGATTCCGCTGTACATGCTGAGCTTCTACGCCGGTTACAGCGGTTCGCAGGGCTTGGCCCTGTTATCGACCGGCCTGAGTGTGGCGATGTGGTTGGTGTTCGCCTTGCCGTGCATTGCAGCAACCGTCCGCCGCCTGCACGACACCGACCGTTCGGGCTGGTGGATGCTGCTGGCGTTCGTACCGTTCGTCAGCCTGGTGCTGCTGGTGTTTCTGGTGCTGCCCAGCCCTCCGGGCGACAACCGCTTCGGTGCGCCCGTTCCGCACGTATAACCTCCCCGCTTGGGTAGGTGTCGACCTTGGTCGACACGGAGTGGGGCACGGGCGGCTGACACATTCGTGCCAACCAAGGTTGGCACCTACCAGAGCAATGCCCAGGTGCTGACCCCACCCCGAAGGTTGGCACCCACCAGGGCAGTACCGCTGCTGCTACGCGAAGTGCTGGTAGCCGCCGTCGGCGGCTTCGCCGTCCACGTGCACGCCCTGCCCTTCGGCGATGCGGCCGATGCGGGTAAGCGGCACGTCCAGCGATTCAGCCAGGTAGTGCAGCGCATCGCGCTGGTCGGCGGCAGCGGTGAAGCACAGTTCGTAGTCGTCGCCACCGCGAAGTGCGCAGTCACGCGCACCCTCGCGGCCGAGCAGCTCACGCAGCGCGTGCGAGATCGGCAACGAATCGGCATCGACGTGCGCGGCCACATTGCTGCGCGTGGCAATGTGGCCCAGATCGGCCAGCAGGCCGTCGGACACATCCACCGCGGCATGCGCGAATGCACGCAGGCGCAGGCCCAGGGTCACGCGCGGCGTCGGCCGCAGCAGGCGCAGGCGCAGGCTTTCGTAGTCGGCCAGCAGCGTGGCGGTGGTTACGCTCAGCGCGCCCTGCTGCCACAGGCGTAGCGCACCGGCGGCGTCACCCAGCGTGCCGCTCACCCAGATGTCATCGCCTACTTGTGCGCGATCGCGGCGCAGTGCCTGACCGCGTGACACCTGCCCCATCGCGGTAACCGACAGCGACAGGGGGCCACGCGTGGTGTCACCGCCGATGAGAGCGATGTCGTGCTGGTCGGCCAGTGCGAAGAAGCCATCGGCGAAGGCATCGATCCAGTCTTCGCTGGCCTCGGGCAACGACAGCGCCAGCGTGCACCAGGCCGGTCGCGCGCCCATCGCGGCGAGGTCGGACAGGTTGACGGCCAGCGTCTTCCAGCCGATGTCGAACGCCGAGGTTTCGGCCGGGAAATGCACGCCACTGTTGAGCGTGTCGGCGGTGACCACCAGTTGCTCGTTCGGGCGCGGCTGCAGCAATGCTGCGTCATCGCCGATGCCGAGCACGATGTCGTCGCGCTCGACGGTGCGGGCGCGGATGCGGTCGATGAGGGCGAATTCGGCCAGGGACATGGGGCGGTCTGCTGTTATGTAGAGCCGAGCCATGCTCGGCTGCAGTTCGATCACGCGCCGCAATGCCGGACGCAACCGTGCGCTGCACGGTGAGCCGAGCATGGCTCGGCTCTACAGAAACCGGGTCAGTGACCCGATTCGACCTTGCGCCATTCCACGGCGGCACGATCCAGCACGCCGTTGACGTAGGTGTGGCCGTGTTCGGAACCGAAGCGCTTGGCCGATTCGATGGCTTCGTTGATCACCACGCGGTACGGAACGTCCAGGCGGTAGCGCAGTTCGTAGGCGGCCAGGCGCAGCACCGCGCGTTCGATCGCGTCCACTTCCTCGATGCCACGGTCCAGGTACGGGCCGAGCGCTTCGTCGATGTCGCGGCGGTTGTCGAGCACGCCGTGCAGCAGCGCTTCGAAGTACGCCAGGTCGGCGATTTCACGGGCCTGCTCGTGGGCGAACTGGGCGATCAGCGACTGGGCGTTGCCGCCGGAAATCTGCCAGGCGTAGATGGCCTGCACGGCACGACGGCGCGCGCGCGAGCGCAGCACCGGATCGACGCCATCGCGGCGGACGGGTTTACCGGAGGGCTTGCCCTGGGTGTTCTTGTTCATGGCAGTTGCTCCAGCAGGTTGACCATTTCCAATGCGGCGAGTGCGACTTCTTCGCCCTTGTTGCCGTGGCTGCCGCCGGCACGTGCCTCGGCATCTTCAACGCGTTCCACCGCCAGCACGCCGTTCAGCACCGGCACGCCGAAGTCCAGCTGCACGCGCATCAGGCCTTCGGCGCAGCGGTCGGCCACGTGTTCGTAGTGGCGGGTATCGCCACGGATCACACAGCCCAGGGTGAGGATGGCGGCGTGTTCATGGGCGGCGGCCAGGCGCGCGGCCACCAGCGGCAGTTCCCAGGCTCCCGGCACGCGGATCACGTCGATGTTGGCTTCGGTGATGCCGTTGCCGGCCAGGCTCTGGCGGGCGCCAGCGACCAGCGTGTCGGTGATGCGGGCATTCCAGCGGCTGGCCAGGATGGCGAAGCGCGCCGATTCGGGAGTGCGAAGATCGCCTTCGAAGTGGCTCATATGCGGCTTGGGGGACTCGATAAGGGGGTAATTCTAGCGTGGATGGGCCCCGGCCGTGGCTGGTGGGGGCTTGGCATCCGCCGGGCATGGCCCGGCGCTACCGGGGTCGGATCCCGCACCGCGGGCTCCGACCCCACCGGGCGGCGGCTTACGGGGTGACCGTCTCCACCACTTCCAGGCCGTACCCGGCCAGGCCGATCTGGCGGCGCGGGGTGCCCAGTACGCGCAGCTTGCCCAGGCCCAGGTCGGACAGGATCTGCGCGCCGGCACCGTTGCGGCGCCACTGGCTCACGTCCTTGTCCTTGCCCGGCACCACCGGCGCCGGCTGCTGGCGCAGGCGGGCCAGCAGGGCTTCGCCGTCGCGCGGGGCCGACAGCACCACCATCACGCCACTGCCTTCCGCGGCGATCGCGCGCAGGGCATCGGTGGCCGCCACGCCGAAGTCATCGCGGCGCCAGTGCAGCAGGTCGGCCAGCGGGTTTTCCACCTGCACGCGAACCAGGGTGGGCGTGTCCGCATCCGGGGTGCCGCGGACCAAGGCGAAATGCAGGTCGTGGGCGATGCGGTCGCGATAGGTGACCAGCTTGAACGGTCCGAACTCGGTGTCGATATCACGCTCGTCCACGCGTTCGACGGTCTTTTCGGTGGCCAGGCGGTAGGCGATCAGGTCGGCGATGGAGCCCATCTTCAGGCCGTGCTCGCGGGCGAACACTTCCAGCTCCGGGCGGCGCGCCATGCTGCCGTCCGGGTTGAGGATCTCCACCAGCACGCCGGCCGGTTCCAGCCCGGCCAGCATGGCCAGGTCGACGCCGGCTTCGGTGTGCCCGGCGCGGGTCAGCACGCCACCGGGCTGGGCGATCAGCGGGAAGATGTGGCCCGGCTGGTGCAGGTCGGTCGGCTTGGCATTGGGCTTTACTGCGGTGCGGATGGTGTGTGCGCGGTCGTGTGCCGAGATGCCGGTGGTCACGCCCTCGGCCGCTTCGATGCTGACGGTGAAGTTGGTCTGGAACTGCGCGGTATTGGCCTGCACCATCGGCGCCAGGCCGAGGTCGGCGGCGCGGGTGCGGGTCAGCGGCAGGCATACCAGGCCACGGCCGTGGGTGACCATGAAGTTGATGTCCGACGGCTTGACCAGCTCGGCGGCCATGATCAGGTCGCCTTCGTTCTCGCGGTCTTCGTCATCGACGATGACCACCATGCGGCCCAGGCGGATGTCTTCCAGGATGTCCGGAATCGGGGCGAAATTCATGCGGCATCTCCCTGTGGGTGCTGACCGTTGGCCGGCACACTGATCAGCCGCTCCACGTAACGGGCGACCAGATCGATTTCAAGATTGACCGCGCTGCCCACGCCTGCGGCGGAGAAGGCGGTGTTGGCGACCGTGTGCGGGATCAGGGCGACTTCAAAACCTTCATCGTCCACTTCGTTGACGGTGAGGCTGACGCCATCCACGCAGATCGAGCCCTTCTTGGCGATGTAGCGGCGCAGCGAGGCCGGCGCGGCGAAACGCCAGCGCTGGGCACGCGCGTCTTCATGGATGGACAGTACCTTGCCGAGGCCGTCGACGTGGCCGCTGACCAGATGGCCGCCGAGGCGGTCGGTCGGGCGCATGGCGCGCTCCAGGTTGATGACCGCACCCTCGCCCAGCTGGCCCAGCGTGGTCAGGCCCAGGGTCTCGGTGGACGCATCGGCCTGGAAGCTGCTGGCGTCGAATGCGATGACGGTGAGGCAGACGCCGTTGATGGCAATGCTCTCGCCCATCTGCACGTTGTCGAACGGCAGATTCCCGACATTGAAGGTGAAGCGGACATCGCCGCCGATGGATTCGCGTGCGGCCAGACGGCCGACGCCTTCGATGATTCCAGTAAACACGTAACGTTCTCCGCGAAAAGTGAGCGAAAAACGCCGCAAGGCAAACAGGCGCACGCAGGGCATGAGCCCTGTGGCACCGTCTTCTTTCATCCGGACTATGACCGTCGGCTCCGGCATTGGACCGGATCTGCTGACCCCCGGCCGTGGGCCGGGGCGCTCGCGGGCTTGTGCTTGCGCACCTACCGCCGGTGGGGAATTGCACCCCGCCCTGAAGACGTTTGTATACCGGCGAACCGGCCCGCGTAGTGTACCAGCCTGGGCTGAACGGGGCCGGCGACCCCTCGCAGCCTGTGACGGCCGTCGCTCGCATTTTGTAAAACTTTCATTAAAATCGCTCACCGGACGACATGAGGTCGCCACGGGCTGCCCGGAGGGCCGGCCCGCCAATGGACTGAAATTCACAGGAATTCCCATGCGCAAGATCCTGATCGTGGCCGCCCTGCTGGCCGCCGCCCCGTTCTCGGCTTCGGCCGACGCCCTGAGCTACACCTACGTCGAAGGCGGCTGGACGCAGGTCAAGACCAACGACGACCTGCTGGATGACCCGAAGGTCGACGGCGGCTATCTGCGTGGCTCGGTCGCCCTGTCCGAACAGGTCCATGTGTTCGGTGGCTGGACCTACGCCAGCAAGTCGTACAACTACGACTACGGCTCCTACAAGCTGAAGCTGAACCAGCCGGAGCTGGGCATCGGCTACCACATGCCGTGGACCGACCGCGTCGACTTCACCGCTGACGCCGCCTGGGTCCGCCAGCAGGCCGAAATCACCGTCAACTCCGATTTCTACGGCCGCCTGCGCAACAAGGACCACACCAACCTGGGCCGCGTCACCGTGGGCCTGCGTGGCAAGCCGTCGCGCATGACCGAAGCCTGGGTCAAGACCGGCTACATGGACGGCGGCAACAACTTCAAGGGCACCTGGGTCGGCACCCTGGGTGGCCAGATCAACTTCACCAAGACCTGGGGTCTGGTGGGCGAGATCTCCGGCTACCGCGATGTCACCCAGTACTCGGCCGGCGTCCGCGCCAGCTTCTGATCCAACGATCGCTCCTCGTCGTGCGATCGAACGGGCCCCGCAAGGGGCCCGTTTTTTTTGTCCACTGCACACCGTCACCTGGCTGCACCGTGCCATCGAAAGTGTGGGCAGATGCGCTAGGCTTGCGCGCCTCTGGAACAGGAAAACACCGTCATGAAGACTCCCGCCCGTACCCTTCTGGCCAGCGTGCTGCTGTGCTCCCCGCTGATTGCCAGCGCTGCACCGGCCCAACTGGCGCCCGAGCAGGCCTTCGACCTGTATGCACGCGTGCTGCTGGAAGACGACGCAGCCGCCACGCGCATGCTCAACGACGCACTGAAGCCGGCGTTCGAAGGCCAGGATGCCGTGACCCCCAACCCGGGTGCGCTGGCCAAGGCATTGGCCGAACCCTGGCAGACCGTACTGGCCAGCACCGGCGCCAAGGTCGACGCTGCGGCCACTGAAGCGCTGTATGCCAAGGCGCTGCGTGACTCGAAGTGCCGCGCGACCAAGAGCGTGATCGAAGACAACGAATACGTTGAAGACCAGAAGCTGGCGCGCATCACCTACAGCTGCCAGCTGCCGGACCTGGGCAAGGTCCGCCCGCTGTTCGCCGCCAGCCTGGCCGACGATGCCAGCCCGGCCTCGCGCAAGCAGTTCACCGATGCCTATGCCCAGGCACTGCAGAGTGGCGCGCGCGTGCCGGTCAGCGGCACCTTCACCCTGTACCCGGCCAAGGACAACGGTTACTGGTACAGCGGCAACTTCGATGACCTGGTGGGCACCGTGGCTGGTGCGCTGGCACCGTTCGAGGACTGGATGCAGGACGCGCAGGCAGCCAACGCGCCGAAAGTGACCGGCGTACCCGGCTGCGACCTGCTGCTGCAGCAGCACCGCGCCTGCGTGGCGAAGATCGCACCCGACCAGATCAGCGGCGTGGACGCGATGGCCGAGGAACTGAAGGCCAAAGCACAGGTGAAGTCGACCGATGAGATGACGCAGGAGTGCAAGGCACTGCGCCCGATCGCCGAGATGATGTGGACCGACGAGTGCAGCTGAGGTGGTTTCGCTGAAACACCTGGGGCTGGCCGCACTGCTGGCCCCTTGCAGTGCAATGGCCGCTGCCGAAGCGGCATCGCCCGCAGAGTTGTTCGATCTGCATGCACAGGTGATCGTGCATGGCGATGCCCTCGCGCAGAAGGCGCTGGCAGCGCAGCTGGAGATGGATGACGCGCCAGCCTTCGTTGCCGCGTTGGCGGCTGCAAGCCGACTGGATGAAGCCCCCGAGCTCGCTGGATGGCCGGCTGCTGCACAGGCCCTGCGCGAGCGGCAGGCCTCGGCACAGTGCAAGGCCGATGGCGTGCGCTGGCCGCAGGGCCATGACGGCGACGTCGCAGAAGTGGCGTATCACTGCCGGCTTCTGGATCTGTCAGGCCTGCTTCCGCTCTATCGCCAGCACCGTGTTCCCTTCAATGGGCCGCATCCACCGCAGATGTCCCCACCTCTGGCGGCCGCCTACACGACGGCGATGCACAACGCGCCCGATCGCGTGCGCAGCGGCACACTGATCTTCCAGCGCACTGGCGGCCACCGCGCGTGGCACGTGCGCGACCCGGGCCCGCTGATGGCGCTGGTGGCCGACGCCTTCCTGCCGTTCTTCGAATGGAACGAGCATCTGCCGGATGATTCCGGGTAGCACTGGGCCGCATCTCGGCTCACGGTCGCGGATGACGACTGCATCCGCATTTTCAGAACCGTTGCATGGCCCCGCGTGGCCTGCGTGGTCAATGCTGTTGCCCTGTTCCACCGGGGCACCCTTCGATTGCCTTCGAGTCAAGCCAGCTGAGCGACAGGCAGCTGGATGCGTGGATGAGCGAGGACGACGACTGCCACGCGCTCCTGAAGTATCACGATCAGTGTGCCGTGCTGGTGCAGGCGGATGAGTACGACGACGGTTTCACCCGTCACCAGCTGCGGTTGAAGGCCAGGCAACTGCCGGGCGAGGCACTGGGCACGTACTGCCGCGACCTGCATGTGCTGTGGAAGGAGCAATGGAAAGGACAATGCCCCGTCGGCGAAGACGACGAAGAAGGCGCCTGATGTCGGCGGAACAGCCTTCGCCGGGTCATTGCCTCACGGGCGCAGCAGCAGCCTGATGTCCTCGCCCACTTGCCGCTGATCGATCACACGCAGGCGACGCTGCTGGTCCATGGCGTCGATGCCGAGACCGGCCAGCAACGGGCGTCCGTTGTCGCCCAGCAACGTGGGGGCCTGGTACAGCAGCAGTTCATCCACCCAGCCACCGCGCAGCAGCGCACCGGCCAGTGTCGCGCCGGCTTCGGTATGCACTTCGTTGATGCCGCGCTCGGCCAGCAGCGCCAGCACCGCGCCCAGATCCAACCGTCCCTCTGCGCTGGGCACGCTGGCAAATTCTGCGTCCGCCGCATCCGGCGCACTCACCGCCGCATCGTGCAGGTACAGCGTCGGTGCCCCGCCCTCACGCACACGACGGCACTCCAGCGAACGCAGGCGCGAGTCGAGCACCACGCGCAGTGGCGGCATCACCTCGGTGCCGGCCAGGCGCACGGTCAGCATCGGGTCGTCGGCGAGTACGGTGTCGGCACCGGTAAGGATCGCACCGGCACGCGCGCGCCAGTGCTGCACGTCCTCGCGCGCGGCCGGTCCGGTGATCCACTTGGAACTGCCGTCGGCCATCGCGGTACGACCGTCTAGACTGGCGGCAAGCTTCACCCGCAGCCACGGACGATTGCGCTCCACGCGTGACAGGAAACCCTTGTTGATCTCACGCGCCTGCGCCGCCATCAATCCTTCGGCGACCTCGATGCCGGCATTGCGCAGCAGATCAAAGCCACCGCCATCAACCTTCGGGAACGGATCGCGCATCGCCGCGACCACGCGCGACACGCCTGCTTCGATCAGCGCCAGCGCACACGGCGGCGTGCGCCCGTAGTGAGCGCAGGGCTCCAGAGTGACGTAAGCAGTGGCACCGCGGGCCTCGCTGCCGGCCTCGCGCAGCGCGAACACTTCAGCGTGCGGACCGCCGGCGCGCTGGTGCCAGCCCTGCCCGACCACGCGTTCGCCATGGGCGATCACGCAGCCGACCATCGGGTTGGGACGGGTGGTGTAGGCGGCACGCTCGGCCAGGCGCAGCGCGTTGGCCATGTGCAGGTGGTCGAGAACGGAGAACGGGGTGGTCATGCGGCCATGGTAGCGCCGTTGGTGGCGGTGTAGATCCACGCCATGCGTCGATGGGCTCCACTGTGCCAACCAAGGTTGGCATCTACCGGGGCGTCAGCCCTTCTTCTTCTTGGTCAGGGCAATCACATCGCCCAGCAGCTGCAGCTGTTCGGTACTGGACGGCAGGTCGCGCTCAAGCTTCTCGATCTCCTCGCGGAAATCGGCCACGTCCTCGAAACTGCGGTAGACCGAAGCGAAGCGCACATAGCCGACATGATCGAGCTTGCGCAGTTCGTTCATGACGAACTCGCCGACCTTGATCGAGGGCACTTCGCGCTCGCCGCTGATGCGCAGCTGGTGGACCACGGCGCGTACCGCCGCTTCGATCTTGTCTTCGGCCACCGCACGCTTCTGCAGCGCGCGGTCAAAGCCAGCTCGCACCTTTCGCTGGTCGAACGCCTCGCGGGTGCCATCGCTCTTGACGATGGCCGGCAGCTTCAGCTCGACCGTTTCCATGGTGCTGAAGCGCTCGCCGCAGGCTTCGCATTCACGCCGACGACGGATCGTCGCGCCGTCTTCGGAGACGCGCGAGTCGATGACCCGGGTATCGGCATGTTGGCAGAAGGGGCAATGCATGGAACGCCTGGCTCAGGGAAGTACCTATTGCCACGGTCATGGCAGCGTCGCAAAGGTACCTGAGAAAGGGCCCCGCAGCAAATGCTGTCTGCGCGGAAGTGCCTGCATTTCGGCCGAACAGAGCCTCCAGCGCGGTCAGCGCTGCGCGTTCAACCAGGTGCCGGCGCCGCCGAGGCCGCGCGTGCCCAGCGCAACCACGCCAGGTGCCCGGCCATCACCAGCAGCGGCGGGCCAAAGCCGAGGAAGGCCAATGTAGAGATTTCCCCGTGCTTGAAGGTGAAGTACAGCGTGGCGGCAACGACGCCCAACGCGGCCAGCGCCCCCACCCCCAGCCCTACCCAGGCAACAACCGGGGAGTGGCGCAGGCCGGTGACACCGCGCCACAGGAACAGGCCGCTCAGCCACAACCAAGACAACGCGCCCAGGATTCCGGCCGACGACCACAGCAGCAACAGCCTGTGCTCGTCGCCCGTCAGGTACTTGCCGTCCCATACGACCATCAACCCCAGCACGGCACCCGTGCCGCCTGCCGCCACGGTGGGCAGGCCCACCAGCAGGCCGGCGATCGCCATCCAGCGTTTGTGCAGACGCTCATCCATGCGTTCGATCTCCTTCCATGGGCCACGTCATGCGCGGCATTTGATCCACACCAGCATCGCAGCCGGCACCAGCATCGACGGGCCCAACAGCAACACGCCGATGCCTTCGGCATGCACGGCGATGCCCCACCACAGCGCCAGCCCCAGCGGGGGCAAGGCGGCGAGACCGCCCGCCAGCAGCATCCACCACCAGAGGCGGTGCACGTGCAGCCCGGCACGCCCCTGCAGCAGAAAACCCGCGCTGAGCCACAACCAGGCCAGGCAGCCGGCAATGCCGGCCAGGCCCCACAGCGGCATCACCGTTACCGAGGCCAGCGTGCCATGACCGAACTGGCCCAGCCCCATCAGCAGCAGCATCGTCGCCGCCGCGCCGCCCATCACCAGGCTGGGCAGGCCAAACAGCACCGCCAGCGCGGTGTACAGATACTTGAGGTGGCGCTCATCCATGCGCGGCATTCCTGCTGGCGGGGTCAGAGCCCTTCCCTGCGGGAAGGGATCCGACCCCACTCCCTGATCAGCCGTAGACCGGGTACTTGCGGCACTGCGCACTGACGGCGTCGCGCACGCGGGCGATGACAGCGTCGTCGTTCGGCGCGTCGAGCACGTCGGCGATCCAGTTGGCCAGGTCCACGCAGTCCTGTTCGACGTAACCACGGGTGGTCACCGCCGGGGTGCCCAGGCGCAGGCCCGAGGTGACGAACGGCGAACGCGGGTCGTTCGGCACCGAGTTCTTGTTGACGGTGATGTGGGCCTTGCCGAGCGCGGCTTCCGCATCCTTGCCGGATACGTCCTTGCCGATCATGTCCACCAGCATCAGATGGTTCTGGGTGCCGCCGGAAACGATCTTGTAACCGCGCGCGATGAGCGTGTTGGCCATCGCCTGGGCGTTCTTCACCACCTGCTGCTGGTAGGCCTTGAAGCCCGGTTCCAGCGCTTCCTTGAAGGCCACGGCCTTGCCGGCGATGACGTGCATCAGCGGGCCGCCCTGGATGCCCGGGAACACGATCGACTGCAGCTTCTTGACCAGGTCTTCGTCGGCGCCCTTGGCGACGATGATGCCGCCACGCGGACCGCGCAGGGTCTTGTGGGTGGTGGAGGTGACCACGTGGGCGTGTTCCAGCGGGCTCGGGTAGACGCCCGCAGCCACCAGACCGGCAACGTGCGCCATGTCCACGAACAGGTACGCACCGACCTTGTCGGCGATGGCGCGGAAGCGCGCCCAGTCGATCACCTGCGAGTAGGCCGAGAAGCCGGCCACGACCATCTTCGGCTTGTGTTCCAGGGCCAGGCGCTCGACTTCGTCGTAATCGATCAGGCCCTGGTCGTTCACACCGTACTGCACGGCGTTGAACAGCTTGCCCGAGGCGTTGACCTTGGCACCGTGGGTGAGGTGGCCGCCGTGGGCCAGGCTCATGCCGAGGATGGTGTCACCCGGCTGCAGCAGGGCGAAGTACACGGCCTGGTTGGCCTGCGAACCGCTGTGCGGCTGCACGTTGGCGTAGTCGGCGCCGAACAGCTGCTTCAGGCGGTCGATCGCCAGCTGCTCGGCGATGTCCACGTATTCGCAGCCACCGTAGTAGCGCTTGCCCGGGTAGCCTTCGGCGTACTTGTTGGTCAGCTGGCTGCCCTGGGCTTCCATCACCGCCGGGCTGGTGTAGTTCTCGCTGGCGATCAGCTCGACGTGGTCTTCCTGGCGCTGGGTTTCAGCGGCGATGGCCTTGGCCAGTTCGGGATCGTAGGATTCGATGCGGACGTCACGCGGGAACATCGGGTACTCCAGCAGGCAGGGAAAAGGGGGTACGGCTCAGCCCCCGATTGTAGCCCCGCACCGGCCCGCTGGGGCCGAAACAGACGGGGCCGGCATCCCCGAAGGAATCCGGCCCCGTATGGTTTCGACTGCGCTGCCCCGGCGTACCGGTGGTGCCTCGCCATGCGTGGATGTGGCTGTCGCCTCAGCGGTTGTTGAGCACGTACTGGGCGATCACGCCGGTGGCGATGGCGACCAGCAGCATGTTGCCGCGGTCATCGCGGATCCACTGGTGCCCGTACGGCGGGCGGCGCAGGTTGTAGCGCGGGTAGTCGTTCACCACGTAGATCGGGCCGCGGTAGTAGTCGCGGTAGCGGTGGCCGACCTTCCAGCCATAGCCCGGGCCGTAGGCCGGTCGATAGACCACGCGCGGCGGTGCCGGGCGGTAGTAGCGGTCATGGTCGCGGTGCCAGTCGCGGCGGTCGCGTTCCCAGTCGCGACGGGCCTCGCGGCGGTCGCGCTCCCAGTCGCGGCGGTCCTGGCGCCACTCACGGCGATCCTCCCGCCACTCACGGCGGTCGTGGTCGCGGCGATGGTCGTTGTCGGCGAAGGCCGGGGCCACGGCGCCCAGCGCCAGCACAGAGGCCACGGCGCCGGCCATTACTCGATTGATGCGCATGTCAGACCTCTGCTCGGGTGGGTGGTGAGCCCATATTGCGCAACCGATCTGAACCGTTTCCGGCTGGAAACGCTTCCCGTTGCAGGACTGTGACCCAGTATTCAGGCCACGGCCAGCCCGGCGGCGCTTCCCGGGCGCGGCCCGGAACCGGTTCCGGCTATAATTGGCGGTATTCCATTTCAGTCTGTGCCCGCTGCCGCAACGGGATCTTCCCGTGACGGACCGGGCGCAGGGCCGCGCCTACGGAGACCGCATGTCCTCGCAATACATCTACACCATGAACCGCGTGTCCAAGGTGGTTCCGCCCAAGCGGCAGATCATCAAGGACATCTCGCTGTCCTTCTTCCCGGGCGCGAAGATCGGCCTGCTGGGCCTCAACGGCGCCGGCAAGTCCACCGTGCTGAAGATCATGGCCGGCGTGGACACCGATTTCGAGGGCGAAGCCCGCCCGCAGCCGGGCATCAAGGTCGGCTACCTGGCGCAGGAACCGGAACTGGACCCGACCAAGACCGTGCGTGAAGCGGTCGAGGAAGGCGTGGGCGAAGTGCTGCAGGCACAGGCCGCGCTGGACGCGGTGTACCTGGCCTACGCCGAAGAAGGCGCCGACTTCGACGCGCTGGCCAAGGAACAGGAGCGCCTGGAGGCGATCCTGGCCGCTGGCGACGCGCACACCCTGGAAAACCAGCTGGACGTGGCCGCCGATGCGCTGCGCCTGCCGCCGTGGGATGCCGTGGTCGGCAAGCTGTCCGGTGGTGAAAAGCGCCGCGTGGCGCTGTGCCGCCTGCTGCTGCAGAAGCCGGACATGCTGCTGCTCGACGAACCGACCAACCACCTCGACGCCGAGTCGGTGGAATGGCTGGAACAGTTCCTGGCGCGCTACACCGGCACCGTGGTGGCGGTCACCCACGATCGCTACTTCCTGGACAACGCCGCCGAGTGGATCCTGGAACTGGACCGCGGCCGCGGCATTCCGTGGAAGGGCAACTACACCGACTGGCTGACCCAGAAGGATGAGCGCCTGAAGCAGGAAGACAACCAGGAAAAGGCCCGCCAGAAGGCGATCCAGAAGGAACTGGAATGGTCGCGCCAGAACGCCAAGGGTGGCCGTACCAAGGGCAAGGCCCGTCTGGCCCGCCTGGAAGAACTGCAGTCGGTCGATTACCAGAAGCGCAACGAGACCAATGAAATCTTCATCCCGCCGGGCGAGCGCCTGGGCAATGCGGTGATGGAGTTCAAGAACGTCTCCAAGAAGTTCGGCGACCGCCTGCTGTTCGACAACCTGAGCTTCCTGGTGCCGGCTGGCGCCATCGTCGGCATCATCGGCCCGAACGGTGCCGGTAAGTCGACCCTGTTCAAGATGATCACCGGCCAGGAAAAGCCGGATACCGGCGAGATCGTGGTCGGCCCGACCGTGAAGCTGTCCTACGTGGACCAGAGCCGCGATGCGCTGGAAGGCAACCACAACGTCTTCCAGGAAATCGCTGGCGGCCTGGACATCCTCAACATCAACGGCATCGAGATCCAGTCGCGCGCCTACATCGGCCGCTTCAACTTCAAGGGCCAGGACCAGCAGAAGATGGTCGGTTCGCTGTCCGGTGGTGAGCGTGGCCGCCTGCACATGGCCAAGACCCTGCTGCAGGGTGGCAACGTGCTGCTGCTCGACGAACCGTCCAACGACCTGGACATCGAAACCCTGCGTGCGCTGGAAGATGCGCTGCTGGAGTTCCCGGGCAACACCTTCGTCATCTCGCATGACCGCTGGTTCCTGGATCGCATCGCGACCCACATCCTGGCGTTCGAAGGCGACTCGCACGTGGAGTTCTTCCAGGGCAACTACCGCGAGTACGAAGAAGACAAGCGCCGCCGCATGGGCGACGACGCGGCGCCGAAGCGCCTGCGCTTCAAGGCGCTGAAGTAAGCCACACCGCAGGAAACGAAAGGCCGCGCTCGCGCGGCCTTTCGTCTTTCAGGCATTCCTGTCGCCATGGATGCCCGCTTTCCGGGTGTTTTCGCCAGCCGGGATTCAACCGTTGATGAACGCAGACGCCTCAAGCGGGCTTGAATCCTTGTCGTAATCGGACTTTGCAATTCGTTGTATGTTTTCACTCGCCTGCATCGGTTTTCCTACGTTCCCGCTTCATCCCCCAACGTAGGAAACCGCAATGAAAGCACTGATCATCACCACGGCAGCCCTGCTGCTGTCGAGCACCGCCACGGCCGCGACCACCGACTGGGACGGCTTCTACCTGGGTGCCCAGGCCTCGCATGGCGAGGGGCACAGCAAGGACCGCAGCAATGCCAACGCCTCGGAAAAGAGCGTGCGCGGCTTCACCGGCGGCGTGCAGGGTGGCCGTCGCTGGCAGTTCGACAACAACATCGTGGTCGGCGTTGAAGGCGCGCTGTCATTCGGCAACGTCAGCCGTGACTGGAAGGATCGCGAGCAGCACCGGTACAGCCCGTATTACGGCAGGGACGCGGTGACCCGTTCGGGCACCTTCGATGTGACGCTGGGCCGTGCGATGGGCCGCTGGCTGCCCTACGTCGGCGCGGGCGTGACCGTGGCCCAGCAGGAATTCACCCTGGGCTGCGACAAGTCGCTGGTGGAAGCCACCAACGGCTGCCGCGTGGCCGAGTTCGAGACCCGCGCCTCGCACCTGTCCACCGGCGCCCACGCCACCGCAGGCGTGCTGTACCGCTTCAATGACCGCCTCTCGGCCGGTGCCGAATACCGCTACACCCACCTGGGTTCCAGCCCGGTGACCCTGGAAGACCCCAACTACCCCGCTGCGGCGCGTCGCAGCTTCCATACCGACTACAGCAGCGTTACGCTGAAGTTGAACTACCACTTCTAACCGCCTGGCGACGCACCCGCAGGTCCCCCGGGGCGGCAGGGCGCGCAGGCATGAGAGATCTGCGATGTCCCTGTTCGAGCGCCTGTTCCAGCTGCAGCAGCACGGCACCACCGTGCGCACCGAGCTGCTGGCCGGTGTCACCACCTTCCTGACGATGTCCTACATCGTCTTCGTGAACCCCGAGATCCTCGGCACCACCGGCATGGATGCCGGTGCAGTGTTCGTGGCCACCTGTCTGGCCGCAGCGCTGGGTTCGGCAGTGATGGCACTGGCCGCCAACTTCCCGGTCGGCATGGCACCGGGCATGGGCCTGAACGCATTCTTCGCCTTCACCGTGGTCGGCGCCGCCGGACTGCCGTGGCAGCAGGCATTGGGTGCGGTGTTCATCTCCGGCCTGGTGTTCCTGGTGCTGTCGCTGACCGGTGTACGCGCGTGGCTGGTGTCGGGCATTCCGTCGTCGCTACGCTCGGCCATCGTGGCTGGCATCGGCCTGTTCCTGGCGATCATCGCGCTGCAGAAGTCGGGCGTGATCGTCGGCAATGAAGACACGCTGGTGGCGCTGGGTCCGTTGAACACGGCGCCGCCGCTGCTGGCGCTGGCTGGCTTCCTGCTGATCGCGGTGCTGGAAGCGCGCCGCATCCGCGGTGCGATCCTGATCGGCATCCTGGCGGTGACCGGCGCTGGCTGGGCATTGGGCGATGTGCAGTACCAGGGCCTGGTCTCGCTGCCGCCGAGCCTGGCACCCACCTTCCTGCAGCTGGACCTGCCGGGCCTGCTGCACCATGACGGCGGCGCACCCATCGCAGTACTGCTGCAGGTGGTGCTGGTGTTCGTGCTGGTGGAAGTCTTCGATGCCACCGGCACGCTGTACGGCGTGGTCGGTCGCGCCGGCCTGCTGAAGCTGCCGGGTGCGCAGAAGCGTTTCGGCCGCGCGCTGCTGGCCGACAGCACCGCGATCGTGGCCGGTTCGATGCTCGGCACCAGCAGCACCACGGCCTTTGCCGAAAGCGCTTCGGGCGTGCAGGTGGGCGGCCGCACCGGCCTGACCGCACTGGTGGTGTCGGCGCTGTTCTTGGCCGCCCTGCTGTTCTCGCCGCTGGCGGCGATGGTGCCCAGCTATGCCACCGCACCCGCGCTGCTGTTCGTGGCCGGCCTGATGCTGCGCGAACTGGTGGAAGTGGACTGGAGCGACCTGACCGAATCGGTGCCGGCCGCGCTGTGTGCGCTGGCGATGCCGTTCACCTACTCGATTGCCAACGGCCTGGCGTTCGGTTTCATTGCCTATGCCGCGCTGAAGGCCGGTACCGGGCGTTGGCGCGAAGTGCATCCGGCGGTGTGGCTGGTGGCGGTGCTGTTCACCCTGCGCTATGCGTTGGAATAAGCGGTAGGCGATGCCGGCCAGCGGCCGGCACTACCAGAGCGCGCTTCGGCCCGCGGCCGGCAGGGTTCACCCGCCACGCACGGCGCTCTGGGATGATGCGGGCATGGTTCGGCCTGACCTTCCCGCGGATCCGTCTTCGCCGTTGCGCCGCCGATTGCTGCGCGCGGCGGTACTGGCGCCATTGGCCGGTACGCTCGCTGCCCTGCCCGGCTGCTCGCTGCCGGTGCAGGTGGATGGCACCTTCCTGCAGCCGTGGCGCAGCCACCTGCAATGGGGCCTGGCCGACTGGCAGCGATCCTTGAAGCTTGCACGCACGCTGGGCTGCCGGCAGCTGGTGCTGCAGTGGACCGGCATCGCCGGTGGCAGCGACGGCGACTGGTCACTGCCCGACAGCAGCTTGCAGCAGCTGTTCACCGCCGCCAGCGAGAACGACATCCGCATCCGCGTCGGCCTGCCCTTCCAACAACGCTGGTGGCAGGCGATCGGCGCAGACGACGCCACGCTGCAGGCCTTCCTGGCCGAGAGCCTGGCGCATGCACGCAGCTGGTTGGCACAGGCGCCCTGGGCACAGCAGCCGGCCTTCGGGGGCTGGTACCTGCCCTACGAACTGGAGCAGTACCACTGGGCCGATCCGGCCCGCCAGCAATGGCTGGCGCAGTGGCTGCACGGGCTGGTGCAGGCCGCCAGCGCGCGCGGCGGTGACTGTGCGGTCTCCTGTTACTTCAGCCGCCTGCCGACCGAGGGCAACCTGGTCACGCTGTGGCAGGCGATACTTGCGCACGCGGCCGTGCGGCCCATGGTGCAGGACGGCGTGGGGGTGGCCGGTGCCGGCAACGTGCAGCAGCTGCAACCGCTGCTCGATCATTTCCACGCACACGGCATCGGTTTCGATGCGATCGTTGAGTTGTTCCGCGAACTGCCCGGCGGCCCTGCCGACGGCAGCGGATTCAAGGGCGAAACCGCCGATGCCGCACGCATCCAGCGGCAGTTGGCATGGGTACGCGGCAGCGGTGCTCAGCACGTGCTGGTCTATGCATTGGAGCCATGGCTGACCCAGGACACACCGCAGGCTGCAGCGCTGCGGCGACGCTGGGGCCTGCCTCAGTAGTACAGGATGGCGGTGGCGAACAGGCCCTTGGCACGCTGCGTATCACCGCCGCCGATCGCGAAGCGGTACTGCACGGTCAGGTCCAGGTAGGAACGCGGCGTGTTGTAGTGGTCCTCGCGGAACCAGTAGCGCACGCCCACGCCCGGCCCTGCGCCGAGTGACCAGCTGCGCTGCGTATCGTTGAGCGCGAACGACTGCACCGGAAATGGCGGATAACGGATGTCGCGCACGCGCGAGCGCTGGTCCAGCCAATCGGCACCGACCACGACATAGGGTGTGACCACCCAATGCGTCTGCCCTGCACCGAAACGGAAGCTGCGCCCGGCGCGTAGTTCACCGGCAGCGAACCACTGCTCCCGATGCAGGCGGCCATTGGCCTCGCCCAGGCGCCGCACCGGCGTGCCGTTGGCATCAAGCGCGTCGAGGGTGAAGGTGGCACCGTTGTCGTCCCAGGTGTATCCGCCCTGCGCATAGCCACTGACCATCCACCACTGGTTCACATCGGTGCGCAGATCAGTGCCGTGGTAGTAGCCGTAGGTGAGATAGGACATCCAGCCACCGGAACCACTGGCCAGCCGGTAGCGTGCCAGCGTGCTGGCTTCCAGCGGCCGGTTCAGGGCCAGCTGCAGTCGGCACTGCACTGCTGCCGACTCGGGGTAGACCTCACCTTGGCGGGTTGCACTGCCGAGGAACTGCCGGCGCTCGATGCCAGCACTCAGACCGGTCTGGCCAAACGCGTAGCGCAGGCCGAAAGACGCGATCGTGGATGGCCAGCCAGTAGTGGAACGCGAGTGGCTGAGGCGCTCGGCACGTGCACGCGCATCCGGCGTTGATTCGCCGGTGCACGGATCCACCGCACGGATCGATTCATAGGTGCCGCCTTCGTCGTACAGCGTATTGAGCAGGCGTGCGTAGAGCTCCAGCGTGCCATGCTGGTCATTGAACGCTGGTGGCCGCCAGAACGCCTCCAGCGTGCTGAACACCGAATCGCCCGGCGTGCTGATCGCCGCACCGCCGACATTGGTCGCCGCCTGGCGTGCACCACGGAAGCCCGCCGAGGCGATCACGCCCCACTCGCGCGAGTAGTTGGCGATGGCATTGCGTACGTTGTAGCGCTGGCGCTCATCCAGTGGCAGCTCACCGGCATCGGCGCGATCAATGGCGCTACGCAGCAGCGTCACCGCCTGTGGGTGGTCGCCGTTGGCTGCGCTGGCGTAGGCCTGGTCGAGCACTACACTTTTCGGTGCCCTGCCGGTGGCCTCGGCGGCACGGAAGTCGGCCAGTGCGCGCGCCGGTTCGTGGGCCTTCTGGTTGAGGTAGCCGCGTTGCATCCGCGCCCCCGCGTCATCAGGACGCTGCGCCAGTGCCGCATCCAGGCGCAGCCGCGCTTCGTCCCGTTGGGCCTGGTTGCCCGACGCCAGTGTGGTGGTCAGCAGGACTTGCAAGTTCGCGTCGTCCGGTGCGAGTTGCACGGCCTGCCGTGCCTCACCGATGGCATCGGCGTAATCCTGGCGCGCATAGGCGGCGTAGGCACGCTGTGCGGCACCGCCATCCCCCTGCAGGTCGGCCGGCATCAGTTCGCAGACGTTGCCGCTGTCGACGGACTGACAGTGCTGGACCGGTGCCGGGTAGGCTTCGGCGCTGATGCGGGGAAGCTCGCGACTGGAGCGGATCGCCCGGCTGCGTTGCTCGATGCCCTGCTGCAGAAGCTGTCGCGACCGTGCATCGCCTTCACCTGCCGGCACCGCCGCCTGCAACGGTGCCAGCAGTGCAGCTGCGCGTACCCGATCACCTGCGGCCAGCGCCGCATCCACCGCCAGCAGGCGCGCGTTGCGCTGCAGTGCGATTGAGCCCGCCATGGCAAGCGCGGCGTCGAAATCTTCATTGGCCAGCACCACTTTGCCCTGGCGCTGGCGCAGGTAGCCACGCATCACCCGGGCATTGAGATCGTTGCCGTCGATCTGCAGCGCCTGGTCGGCACTGCGCTCTGCATCGGCCAGCTGATCGCCCTGCAGCTGCGCGGTGATCAGCAGCAACCGGTATGAAGCAACGTCCGGGGCCAGCTCCACGGCGGCGTGCGCCTGCTCAATGGCGGCGGCGCCCTCGCCTGCAGACAGCGATTGATAGGCCTGCTGGGCCTGCAGCAGCGCGCGTTGGCGGCCCAGCGCCACGCGCCGCGCGCGCAGCGCTTCGACATTCGGTGCGCCCAACTGCAGCGCGGTGCTGATGGCGGCGTCGGCCTGTTCGGGCTGCTGCTGTGCTTCCAACGCGGCCACCCACAGCAGCGCCCATGCGCCCTGTTTCGGCTGCTGCCGGAACGCCTGCTCGGCCTTGCGGGCGGCGATGCCCATCTGCCCGGCGTCGTAGGCCGCATAGGCTTCGGTTGCCAGCATGTGGGCCTGCCGGTTGCTGCGGTCTGCCGCCGTTGCGGGCGCACGCGGTACCGCTGTACTGCGCGATGCACCTGTGGTCGTCCTGGGCGCAGCCGCCGCCAGCGCCGGCAAGGCCGGATCCTTCAACCCCGCATCCAGTGCACGACGTGCCTGCTGCTGCGCCTCGCCCCCCCGTCCCAGTTTCTGCAGCGCATAGATCTGCAGCAGGCGCAGCCGCACCACGTCCGGGCGCAGCCGGATCGCTTCAGTGGATTGCTGGTAAGCCGCGCGGTAGTCGCCGCGCTCATAGGCGGCAAACGCCTGCTCGGCGATGCGGTAAGCCGCACCGGACAGCGGCAGTGCCGTATCGGCCTGTGCCAGCACCGGCGCAGCGGCCGTGGCCAGTGCCACGGCAATGACGGTGGACAGCAGCGTGGTCTTCATGCCGGCAAGGCTCCGGGAGGCGGCGACTGCAGCGTGGCCGCGCGCCGGCGCTGCTCCTGCATGGCCTGGGCCACGGCGTCTTCGGTGGTGATGCCCTGCTTGACCAGGTAATCGCCGATGCGGCCATCGCGCTGCGGCTTGTATGCGTCCAGTGCAATCTCAAAGCGCGCGTGGTCGATCAGGCGCATCTCCACCAGCAGGTCGCCCAGCAAGGGCACGTTGTCCAGCTGCCACTGCCGGTCGCCGCCGATCAGGCGCAGGCCAGCATTGATTTCACTTTCGCGGGCGATGCTCTGTTCGATGTGCCCGCTGCGCGTTTCCTGCTTCAGCAGCGCCACGGCGTCCTCGGGCAGCGGACTGGCCACGGCCAGTCGCAGGGTACCTTCCTGGCGCGGCGGCAGCGGCAGCATCCGCCATTGCACGCAGGCATCGGCACTGACCGGGAACTGGCAGGCGCGCAGGTAATCCACGTCGATCACCGCGCGTGGCAGGTCACCCTGGAAGGCGATCGCCTCGGCCAGCGTCTCGTCATCCAGCCAGCCCTGGGTGAGCAGGATGCGGCCCAGCGGTTGCTGGCGGCCTGCCTGCTGCTGGTCCAGCGCCTGCTGCAGGCGTTCGGGTTCCACCGCCTGCCAGGTGGTCAACAGCTCACCGAGTTGCTTGCGGGTCTGCACCAGCTGCGCCGCATCCGGGAAATCGTGCATGGTCTTGTCCCAGACCATGCGCTTGCCGAACAGCAGGTAAGCGAGGAACACCTTCCAGGCGCGGGCGGTGGCCATGAAATTGATCATGTTGCCGACCACCATGCGCGGGATCGACATCAGCGCGTGCTCCCAGCCGTACAGCCGGTTGACGAAGTAGAAACGCTGCACGACCCGGGTCGCCAGCGCTGCGGTGGTCAGCAGCGCGACATTCATCTGCCAGGTACCGGCCTGGAACACGCTGGGAAACTGCATCGTCCACAGCCCGGTCATCTTCAACAGCCAGAACAGCAGCAGCTGCAGGAAAATGATGTAGGCGATGATGCTGACGAACGAGGTGATGATGCCCTTGCGGTCACGCGCCAGCAGGTACTTGGTGGCCAGCGAGCCGCGCCAGCCCAGCGACTCCCAGCTCTGCAGGCCGATGCCGAGCACCCAGCGCGCCTTCTGCCGGTACGAGGCGCGGAAGTTGTCGGGGAAGTACTCGCGCACGCACAGCGCCATCTGCTGGGTGCGCTCGCGCACCGGCCCCCAGCCGAACCATGACGGGCGGCGCACGCGGAACTGCACCGGAAAGCGGGCGAAGATCGACTGCATGCCCATCGCCGCCAGTCGCGCACCGACGTCGTAATCTTCGGTGAGGCTGTCGGTGTTAAAGGGCTGGTTGTCGGTCTGCGCGCTCAGCGCCAGCAGTGCGCGCCGCGAGAAGCAGGTACCGACGCCTGCGGAGGGCACCATGCCGGACACGCTCTCGCGTACCACCAGGTCCTTGGCGTGCCATTCGGCGAACTCGTCCATGTAGACACCGGCCACCAGCTCGTACCATTCGCGGTCCAGCGAGGTCACCGGCAGCTGGATCATGTCCTTGCGCGGCAGCAGGTAGTTGTAGAAGCGCAGTTCCATCGGGTGCAGTACGTCCTCGCTGTCGTGCAGGATCACCCCGGCGAACGCGATGTCGTGGCGCTTCTCGTAATCGAAGATGGCCAGGATCAACCAGTTCAGGCAGTCGGCCTTGCTGGTCGGCCCGTCATGCGGCACCTCCACGCGGCGCAGGCGCTTGTAGCGGCGGCGCATGCGCTCCACTTCATCGATGGTCTGCTGGTCGTTGGGATAGGTGCCGACGAACACGACGTACTCGCGGTAGTCGAGCACGTTGATCATGTTCTCCACCATCTGCGCGATGACGTCGTATTCCATCCACGCCGGCACCATGATCGCCAGCGGCTGTTGCGGCCGCTGCATCAGGTCTTCCTGGGTCAGCGGCCGGTACGCTTCGCGACGCTTGATGGTCAGCGCGCGCCAGCTCTCGCGCACCCAGTACCAGACATCGATGAACAGGTCATCGAGGCTGGAGATCAGGATCAGCACGGCCACCGCCGCCGCCGTGGTTTCCAGGGCGGCGTAATAGTTGGCCAGCTGGATGTTCCAGAACAGACCGTCCACGGTGGATCAGTGCCCTGTGTTGGCGGACTTGCGGCGGCGCACCTGGGTGACGCGGGCGGCCAGCAGGGCGAACACGATCACGCCGACCAGCAGCAGCAACCAGACCATGTGCCGTTCCCACTTCGATTGCGGATTGCCATCCTGGGCAACGCGGCTCCCGTAAGGATCCTGGCGATCGAACTCGCGCACGGCATCACTGCCGTCGAGCACCGCGAGATCACCGCGCAGCAGCCGGAACGGTGCGCCGAACGACGGCGCCTGAGTGCCCAGGTCGCTGTACAGCACGCCGAGCTGGCCGCCGGAGGTGCCGACCTGCACCACCGCGGCGCGGTCCAGGCCGCTGACATCCAGCAGCGGCTGCGGCTTGCCGCCGATCAGCAGGTGGCCGTCCTTCAGGCCGGCCACATCGACTCCCGACGGCGCCACATCGAACGCCAGCCACGGCGCACCCGGGCTGACCGCTGCACCGGCATCGACCACCTTCAGCTCCGACGCCTCCGGCGAGGCACCCACAGCACTGGCCACCGCGATCACCTTGCGCAGCGATGCCGGCGCGTCCTGCAGCCACGTGGCGGGCACGAATACCTGGTTGCCGCGTGACAGCTGGCTGCTGGCACCGACGAAATCGCTGCCCAGCGAACGCTTGGCCAGGGTCATGTGGCTGCTGGGCAGGATCGAGACCGGATAGGCAGTGGCCGGATCGTGGCAGTAGGGACGTGCCGGCTGGCGCAGGAAGCTGACCCGGATCTCGTTGCGCGCCGACAGCGCATAGGCCGGCACCTTGGCCACCAGCCGCTGCGGCTGGCCGTTGGCCGACAGCACCTTGCCGCCCAGCAGGTAGTCATTGAAGTGGATCGTGGCCACTGCGCCCTGCCCGGCCGCATTGGGGGCCGCCGAGACATCGATCACCACCTCCTCGGGCAGGCGCCCGTCGGCCGACAACGCGCCGAGGTCGAAGGTGGCGCTGCGGTCCGCGCGGGTGACGACATCCATCGTGCCGGCGATGTTGCCGAGCCGGCTCAGCAGCACCTGGTCACCGTCCAGCTTCGGCGTGCCCGCTGCGCTGACCTGCAGGCTGCGGCCCAGCGCGTAGCTGCGCCACTGTTCGGCGAACAGCCCGGCGACCTTGCCCGCCGCTGCCGGGTCGACCACCAGCGTCGGACGCCCGGCCACGGCCACCACGCTGACCGATGCGTTGGCGGCGGGCTTTTCCAGGCCGCCCATGTCGGTACCGCGCCACGCGGCGAATGCCGTGCCCCCATCGGCGCCAGCGGTAGCAACCTGTGCGGCCAGCGCGTCCAGTGCCGCGCGCACGCCGGCCCGCAGTGCATCGCTGCCGATCATCACATCGGCGGCCAACGGCCCACTGTCACGCAGCGACAGCAGTGCCCCCACTTCGGCCAGATCCTTGATCGCATGCGCGCGCTCGCCCGCAGCCAGCGCAGCATAGGCCGGCACGCCCTGCAGGCTGGCCGGGATGCTGATGCCGGTCAGGTCGACACTGTCACCGACCTTCGGCAGCGCCACCACCTGCACCTGCTTGCCACCGGTCTGCAGCGCGGTACCGATGCGCCAGGCCGCATCGTAGGCGGGCGCCTGCAGCGCCTTGCCGTCCACCAGCAGGCGCACCTGCGGTGGCAGCGCGCCCCAGGCCTTGGCCACGGTGTCCACGGCGCGGCCGTCGAAGCGGTAGCTGAAGCGCGAGTCTGGCGACAGCCGCAGCACGTTGGCCGGTGCGCTCTGATCGGCACACTGGTAGTCGGACACGATCGACCACCAGCCGACGCCGACCCGCACGAAGCCGTTCTGGCGGGGTTCGCCATCGATGGCCAGCAGCTGGCTGGCGTCACCCTGTGCATCGGTGATCGAGCGCGCGGCGATTGGATCGCCATCGACCGACCACAGGCCGGACGTGCGCCCGGCGTGGCCGCGCACATAGCGCCCGTCCAGCTGGAGCTGCGCATCGCGGGTGGCGACGCCAGCCGGCACCGGCAGGTAGACCTCGCGCTGGCTCTCCTGCCCGCTGAGCACCAGCGGTTGGCGGAAACCAAGTTCACGCAGGGTCATCTGCCGGCTGACCGTGCTGTCACCGCTCCACTCGGCGAATTGGCCGGCAACGCTGTCGGCAGCATGGGCACTGCCAACCACGCCCGACAGGACGAACGCGGCGGCGGATGCAAACAGGGGAGAGCGGCCGGTCTGGCTCATGGCGTCACTTCGCGTGGATGGGGGTGGGCGGCACCGCCGCTGCGGAGGCCAGGAGAGAATTCGGGAAGGGGCGTGCCACGCAGGGCGGCGACGATGCGCGCACTGGCGCGGCCATCGCCGTAGGGGCTGGCGTCGGGATCGAAGCGGGTCGGATGCGGTGGTTGTGCCAGTGCCGCGTTGACCGCCTCGACAATGCGCGAGGGCGTGGTGCCGACCAGCGTCACCACACCGGCCTCGACCGCCTCAGGGCGTTCGGTGACGTCGCGCATGACCAGCACCGGCTTGGCCAGCGCCGGTGCCTCTTCCTGCACGCCACCGGAGTCGGTGAGGATGACGTCGGCGCGCTGCATCAGCCGCACGAAGCGCAGGTAGTCCTGCGGCGGCACCAGGTGCACGTTGTCGAGATGGCCGAGGTGGGCGTTGACCGGTCCCTGCACGTTCGGGTTGAGGTGGACCGGGTACAGCACCTGCAGGTCCGGCCGCCGCGCCAGCTCGGCCAGCGCACGGCAGATGTCCTCGAAGCCCTGCCCGAAGCTCTCGCGGCGGTGGCCGGTGACCAGCAGCAGGCGACGATCGGGGTCAAGCATGTGGAAGGGTTCGTCAGCCCGCGCGCGCAGCGCCGGGTCGGCATCCAGGCGCTCTACGGTCTGCTGCAGGGCATCGATGACGGTGTTGCCGGTGACCAGGATCTGCCCGCCCAGGTGTTCACCGGCCAGGTTGGCGCGCGAGCTGGGCGTGGGCGCGTACAACTGGTGGCCGACCACATCGATCACCCGCCGGTTCATTTCCTCCGGCCACGGCCGGTTGATGTCACCGGTGCGCAGTCCGGCCTCGACATGACCGATCGGAATGCGGTGGTGGAACGCGGCCAGTGCGGCGGTCATCGCCGTGGTGGTATCGCCGTGCACCAGCACGCGATCCGGGCGAACCTGCGTGTACAGCGCATCAAGCCGCTCGAACAGCTTCGCGCACAAGCCATTGAGGGTCTGGTTGGGCACCATGACATCGAGGTCATGGTCGGCGGTGATCGCGAACAGCGACATCACCTGGTCCAGCATCGCCCGGTGCTGGCCGGTGACGCAGACCACCGATTCGATGTCCGCAGCCTCGGCCAGGGCCCGCACCAGCGGCCCCATCTTGATCGCTTCCGGTCGCGTACCGAACACCGACAGGACCTTCACCGCAGCGCTCCGGCGGACCGACGCGGGGGAATGCCAGGAACTGTAGCCACGTCTGGATCCTTTTGGCGTTCCCGTCCAACACCCGCAGGCAGGAGACGGTCACCTCATGAGGAAACTCCAAAATCGCGACGTACATCACATTCGCGTGATAGTACGCGCGTCGTGGCATTGATCTTCATCGTTGGAAGATCAAGACGCAGTCAACGCCGCCCGTGGAACGGGCGACGTTGCGGTGGAACGCAGCAGTGGCTGCGGCCTGGGGCCGCCTTACTCGTACTGGATGGTGAAGGTGGCCTGGCCGTTCGCGACACCGGCACCGACCGTGCCGGCCTGGGTCTGCACATAGCGGGCGCGCAGCGGCAAGGTCATCGTGCTGGTGCCGGGGGTGGTGGTACCGACATTGACGGTCTGGCCGAAGCGCACCTCGCGCTCGGTGCTGCCATCGCGCTGGACCATCTGGATGCCGATGCGGGTGGCGCTGTTGGTGGCCGCACTGAGCTTCAGCACACCCGGCATGTTCGAGCTGTCCTGGTCGGCGTCGAGGCGGATGCCGATCTTGCTCTGGTAGGCGGCAACATTGCTGCCCTGGCAGTTCAGGCGGATCTCGAAGTCGCGGTCGACGGCCTTGGAACCGACACCGGTGAAGGTGGTGTTGGGCACGCTGCCGAAATCGACGGCGATGTTGCGGCTGCCGGCCTGCACTTCACAGGTCGGGCTGACCACGGTGGTGCCCGAGCCCCTGAACGTCGAGGTCAGCACCGGACGGCTGGGACCGTCACCATCGAAGTAATAGGTGGTGAATCGACCGTTCGGCGCGATCACGCCCGAACCGGTCTGCGCGGCGGTCTTGATCAGCTGGATGCGGAACTGGCCACCGATCAGCGAGATGGTGGCGTTGGCGGCGAAATTGATGGAGTGCGGGTAGTAGGTCTGGATCGCGCCGGAGTCGCGGAACAGGCGGATGCCCACACCCGCGACGCCAGTCTCGTAAACGTTGGCAAACCCGGCCACCGGTCGCTTCTGCGGTGCGTTGACATACTCACCAGTGGAGTAGCCACCGTTCCAGTAGTCGCAGCGGGCAACGCTGTTCTGCTGGTTGATCGGTACGCTGATTTCCTTGATCACGCCGCCTACCGGTGTGCTGGGCAGGATCACGATCTGACCCATGTCCATCTGCACGTCCTGCGCAACGAAACCATTGATCTGGATACGGCACGCGGCGCTGGCCTGCTGAGCCAGCAGCACGCCGCCCAGCAATGCAAGGGCACTCAGCGCCTTGCGGCCACGGGAAGAAATCATCGGCATGCTGCCTCCAGCGGGATGAAGCCGGTCTTGGACGCATCGGCGCCCGCCAGAACCTGGTAATCGACGGTGCAGCGCTGATCGGCGCCGGCGCCCCACTCCACCAGCAGGCTGCCCTGGTTCTTTTCACTGCGCACGTACAGGCGGCCACCCTGGCTGACCATACCCACCGGCTGGCCCTGCTCGTCCTTGACCTGCGCACCGAACGGCATGGTGCGGCCGTCGGGGTTGCGCACCTGGATCAGCAGCGCGTTGCCCTTGCGGGTATCGAAGCGCAGGTAGCTGATCGCACCGGCAAACGGCGCGACCGACTGGCTGGTGCTTTCCAGTTCGACGTCGTGGGCCATGCCCTGCGGGTCGAGGGTGACGGTGTTGAGGCGGTACGGCGACACGTACGGGACCACCGCGTAACCGCGGCCATCGACGCGCAGGCCCGGGGCGTTGCTGACGATCGCATCGCGTGCGCCCGGCGCTTCCACCAGCACCATGGTGTCGCCACGCTGCGGGGTGAAGGTGAAGCCGCCCGGATGCACGACCACGCTGCCGTTGGCACCCACCGAGGCCTGGCGGAAATCACGCGAGTGGCTGTAGGTGGCGTTCAACGCGGAGTAGCGGCTGCGGTACTCGGCATTGCCGACCGCAGTGGTGCCACCTTCGCGGGAATCGGACAGGGCCACGCCGTAGCTGAAGTTGTTGTCGACGCCGGCCGAGCCGGTGATGCCGACGCGGCTGTTGTCGTAGCCACCACGCTCGCGCACGCCGAGGTCGGCGCTGAACGACACAGGATGGGAACCACGGCCCAGCGGCACGCTCATCGACAGCAGGTACTGAGTGTCGGAGCGGCCCAGCACGCCCTCTTCGGTGCGCAGTGCAGAGAAGCCGTAGTTCACCGAGCGCCAGGCATTGTTGTAGCCCACCTGGTACTGCTTGGAGGTGCCGGAACGGTCGTAGAAGTCACGCACCGAGCCGGTCACGTACAGCGCGCCGCCGCGACGGCCCAGCGGCTGGTTCAGCGTTACCTGGAACTGGCTGCGCTGACGACCGCGGGTGGTCGGGTCGATGCCGCGCTTGTCCGAATCACGGCCATACAGCGCGTCCTGCAGGCTGTAGAAGCCTTCGGTCGAATAGCGGTAGGCGGCCAGGGTCAGGTTGGTCCCGGTCTCTCCGATCATGTTGCTGTAGCTCAAGCGCACACTGGCGCCGGTGTGGTTGCCGTAGTGGTCGAACGTGGTACGGGCGTGGGTGACGTCGGCGGCGAACGCGCCAACCGGCGTGGACAGGCCGACGCCGTACAGCAGCGACAGGTAGCCATCGCTCATTGCACTGCCGCCGTACAGGGTCAGCTGGTTGCCGATGCCGCGCTGGTAGGTGCCCTGCACCAGCCATGGCTCATCGGCCAGCAGCTTGTTGCGCACCTGGCCGGCGGTCAGCGAGTAACGCGACACGCCTTCGCGCAGCATCTGCGGCACCGAACCGAACGGCACCTTGAATTCGCGGCGGCGGCCATCGGCCTCGATCACGCTCACTTCCAGATCGCCGCCGTAGCCGGTCGGGTACAGGTCGTCGATGACGAAGCTGCCCGGCGACACGGTGGAGGAGTAGATCAGCTGCTGGTTCTGGCGCACTTCAACGCGCGCGTTGGTTTCGGCAATACCGCGCACGACCGGCGCGTAGCCGCGCAGCGAGTCGGGCAGCATGCGGTCGTCGCTGGCCAGGCTGGCACCCCGGTAGCCGATCGAATCGAACAGTTCGCCGGTGGTGTAGGCCTCACCGATGGTGAGCATGCCGCGCACCTGCGGAATGCCGCGCTGCGCATAGGTGGCGATGCTCTGCCAATGGCGGCCGTCGCCCTCGGACCAGGTCAGATTGGAATCGTGGCGGAACTGCCAGCCACCCAGGTTCAGGCCGGCATTGAGGCCGAGGTATGCGCTGCGGTTGCGCTGGCCACCTTCGACACGGCTGTCGCTGTCGATGGCATTGAAGCTGTAGCCGACGAAGCCGGCATTGATGCCGCGGTCCCACAGCGCCGGGTTCACGTAACCGCGTGCCTCACGGCGCAGGAACACCTGCGGGATGCTGAGGTCGTAGCGCAGGTTGCCGCTGTCATAGACGCCATACGCATTGGCCATGCGCTGCTGCACCGGCACGCAGCTGGTCTTGTCGGTGGGCACGGACGGATCCTGCTGCAGCAGCACGGCCTCGCTGTCCACGCCCATTTCTTCCAGCATCGGCAGCGGCAGGCAGGCATCGACACGGCCCTGTGCATCGGCCTTGAACTGCAGATCGCGACGGCCCTGCCAGGCACCGTTGACGTAGACGTCGACACGGTAGTTGCCGGCCACCATCGGGTTGCCGTTGCTGAAGGCGGCCAGGTCCACCTGCTTGGCTTGGCCCGACAGGAAGCTGGAATTGAACTGGGCCGATTCCGGTGCACGCGCATTGGCCGCACCACTCTGCGCCATCAGCGCCTGTTCGCCGAGATTGGCCGGAGCAGCCAGCGCCCATCCTGGGCAGGCCACGCCAGCAACCAACAGGCACAGCGCCTGATGGATCGACAATGTCAATCTGTTTCCGATCACACTGACATTCCTTCAATTCGCCGCACAGCGGCGGTGGCGGGATGCGCAGGCCAGAGGCCGGCGCGGCGCGTTCAGCCCCCGGTGCTGCCGAGGCGGATGGTGTGTTCCACCCGGCCGCCGTAGTCGTTGATGGTGATGAAGCGGACCTGGTCGGTGCCCGCCGGTGCGGCGAACTCCAGGCTCTGCTTCGGCGCGACCATCGCGCCCTTGTCCTCGACGGCCTTTTCACTGCTGCCGGTCACGGCATGTACTTCGGCCAGAGTGACGTGGAAGGGGCTCGGGTTTTCCACCCGCAGGCGGTCGCCCGTGCGGGTCCAGCGCAGCGCTGCCGGCGCGTCGTTGGCGACGCCCTTCAGGCCCTGCGGCCGGTAGAAAAGCTTCAGGCGCGAACGGAACGCGACCTGCAGGTAATTCTGTTCGCCGCTTTCGGCGTTGTCCGGGGACGGCGGAACATCCAGCACGTTGAGCCAGAACACCGACTCACGGTCGGTCGGCAGCTGCGCGCCGGAGAAGATCAGTCGCAGCGCCTGGCTGCGGCCCGGCTCGACACGCGCGATCGGCGGTGTCAGCACGAACGGGGCATCGCTGGTATCGGCGGTCTGGTTGGCGTCGCCGCTGTCGATCCAGGCCTGCACCAGCGCCGGCGAATCGCCCACGTTGTCGACCTGCACAGTGACTTCGCGCGCCTGCGCCGGATAGATCACTCGCGTGCCATTGACCACCACGCCGGCCAGAGCGTTCTGGCAGAAGGGCAGCGTGAACGCTGCCAGCAGCAGCGCCCGGGGAAAGAATGCTTTCATCGGAAGTACTACGCTCCAGGGGTGTGGCCAGAGGCCGCGGAGCACTGGCCGGCGCGTACGCCGGCCAGTGCGGGTACGGCTACGATCAGTTGTAGATGATCGTGTACTTGACGCTGCTGGTGACGTCGCCCGGGGTGGCGGCGGCAGTGGCGTAGTACTCAGCGTAGTAGTTCAGGTCGGCCGAGCCGTCGGTGCCGACGGTGACCCACTGCGAGTTGGTCTGGGCCAGGCCAGCGCCAGCAGCCTTGATCGGCAGGACCTGGTTGTTCGAACCCAGCAGCTGCAGCTGCACGTTGGTGGCAGCGTTGGCCGAAGCCTGGTTCAGCAGGCGGCCGGTGTTGAAGTCAACGGTCGAACCCGGCTCGAAGTAGGTCGCGACGTTGCCGGCGCTGCACTTGGTCAGGTTGATGGCGAACGGGGTACGGCCGGCAACCGAACCTGCGGTGGCCAGGGTGTTCTTGGACACGGTCGGCAGGTTGACGGAGAAGTCCTTGCCGCCCGGGGTCGAGATGGTGCAGGTCTTGTCGGTCACCTTGCCGTTGAAGGTGATGGTGCCGTCGGCGGCGTTGGCGGCCAGCGGAGCGGCGGCCAGCATCAGAGCGGCGATGATATTGATCTTGTGCATTCGCTTTTACCTAACCCTACTGAAGAGATGAGAAGTAGAGGAGGAAGCAAGGAGCACTGCCGGGGCTATCAAGACCCATCCTTGCGTCTCACCTGTGGCCGGACTCGGACATACCTTCCCCTGAATCCGTGACGCAAGTATATGCACAACTGTGATGAAAGTCTCATTATTTTTCTGAACGCCAATTCATTGACGCCTTAAATGTGACGTGGTAAGCGAAATAAGATCGCGCGGCGCGCAGAGGATTTGACGGTGGCCGGGATCAGGTCACAAACGACCTTGCATGACGCTCTTGGTGACGCGTTCGGCATGCGCGGAACAGGCTTTTTTAAGGTGGAAATCACCTTATTTGATGCGCATCACTCTTTGTTGGTGACGGCCCTAGCAGATTCGAAATCGTCCTATTAAAGGCGGATCGAACCTGTCGCTAACTAGGACACACCGAACCAGAGAACGTGTCATGAGGAACTCCATTCTGCTGTGCGTGGCCCTGATGTCCGTCAGTGCGCTGGCCCAGGCCAGCAGCGGCAGCATCCGTTTCAGCGGCCGTATCGCCGAGCCGGGCTGCACGACGAACCTGTCCCAGGGTGAGCTGAGCCTGGCCGCCTGCCCGCCCTCGGCCAAGGGCTCGACGGTGGCGGTGACGGCGCTGGCCGATGGCCAGGCCGCGACGCTGCGCGACGGCAAGCGCCAGGGCCAGAAGCTGTCGGTGTCAGCCAGCGCGATGCGCGCCGGCGATATCGCCTTCTCCGAGCGCTACAGCGTGCAGGCCTCGAAGCAGCAGCCGCTGCAGGGCGCCTACCTGGTGGTGGTCGACTACCTGTAAGCCGGCGTGCTGCAAGCCGACGTGTTTACGCCGGCGGCAGCTCGAAGACCTGGCGCAGGTAGGCCAGGTAGCCGGGGTCGTCGCACATGCTCTTGCCCGGCGAATCGCTGAGCTTGGCCACCGGCTGACCGTTGCAGCGGACCATCTTGATGACGATGTTGAGCGGCGTTGGCCCCAGATCATTGGTCAGGTGGGTGCCGACGCCGAACGCGACCTGGCAGCGACCCCGGAAGTAGTCGTACAGGCGCATCACCTTGGCGATGTCGAGCCCATCGCTGAACACCAGCACCTTGCTCCGCGCATCCACCCGACGCTGCTGGAAGTGCGCCAGCATGCGGTCGCCCCAGTCGAACGGATCGCCCGAGTCGTGGCGGACACCGTCGAACAGCTTGCAGAAGTACATATCGAAGTCGCGCAGGAACGCATCCAGGCCGACCACGTCGGACAGCGCGATACCCAGATCTCCGCGATACTCGCGCGCCCACGATTCCAGTGCCGCCACCTGCGAATCGCGCAGGCGCGGGCCCAGTGCCTGGAACGCCTGCAGATACTCATGCGCCATGGTGCCGTGCGGGGTCATGCCGTACAGGCGGGCGAAGTGCACGTTGCTGGTACCGACCAGCTGCGGGCCGAGCGCATCGCGCAGCAGCGGCAGCAGCCGGGCGTGCCAGTCGCGCGAGTACCGGCGGCGGCTGCCATAGTCGGCGATGCGGCACTGCTCGAAGCCCGGGGTATCACGCAGCAGCGCGGCCTTGGCCTGCAGGCGACGCTCGCCCTCGGCAAAGTCGGCCGTGGTGGCGTTGCGGAACCAGACTTCGTTGATGATCGCCAGCAGCGGCACTTCGAACAGGATGGTGTGCAGCCACGGGCCGGTGATGTCCAGTTCGATCTCGCCGGGCACGGTCTTCGACGCGCGCAGCTGGATGTACTTGCGGTCGAGGTGGAACAGGCCGAGGAAATCGGCGAAGTCCGGCTTCACGAAACGCAGGCCACGCATGTAATCCAGCTCCGCGTCGCTGAAACGCAGGCTGCACAGGTGGTCGATTTCTTCGTCGATCTGGTCGATGTAACGAGCCAGGTCGATGCCGGGCGTGCGGCACTTGAACCGGTACTGCACCTGGGCGCCGGGGTGCTGGTGGAGCACCGCCTGCATCATGGTGAACTTGTACAGGTCGGTGTCGAGCAGGGACTGGATGATAGGCATGGGGCGGATTATGCGCCCGGCGGAGTGAACCGTGGGCGCGCCCGCCTTCCGTAGAGCCGAGCCCACGCTCGGCTGGATTGTTGCCTGAGCCGAGCGAGGGCTCGGCTCTACAACGACCTGCGCAGCAGGCGCGGCACCAGCATCAGGGCGTGCGCCCAGATCGCGCCCCACACCGCAGCCCGCACCGGCAGCGAACGTTGCGCGGCCTCGAACTTCTGGAAGTAGCGCCACAGGCCCCGGTGCTTGTGCCATTCGACGAAGAACGGCCGCGAGCGGCTGGAGACGCCCCGTACATGGGTGACATGCAGATCGTTGGCGATCGCCACCACCGCGCCGGCCTCGCGTGCGCGGCGGCACAGGTCCAGGTCCTCGGCATGCAGGCGGTAGCCCGCGTCCCAGCCGCCGATGCGGTCGAACAGTGCACGCGGCATCATCAGCAGCGCACCGGACAGGGCCGGCACCCGCTGCAGCGCCTGGTGGGGATCACGCGGCACCGCCAGCTTCGAGCCCTTGCCGGGCGAACGCAGCATCAACAGAAAATCCGGATCGCGGCGACGCACCGCCTCGTCGGCATGGCCATGCTCGTCCACCTGTTCGACGCCCAGCAGGCAGTCGCCCAGCGCTTCGGCACGGGAGCGCAGTTCAGCCAGGGTGTCCGGCTCGACCATCAGGTCCGGGTTGATGAAGGCCAGCCATGGGCTGTGCGAATCGGCCACGCCCTGGTTGTTGGCGGCGGCGAAGCCGGGGTTGTCCGGATTGCCGACGAAACGCACGCGCGGATCATGGCTGGCATGGCGCTGCACGATATCCAGTGTGCCATCCATCGAGCCATTGTCGATCACCCGGATCTCGGCCACATCCTGCGCCTGACGCAGACGCGAGAGACAGGCATCAATGGTGCTGCCGCTCTGGTAGGTGACGACGATGGCGGCAATGGCAGCATTCAAACGGGAGGCTCCGGCGCAGACGGGACGAACAGGTCCCCCTGTTCCTTCGGCATTATCGCCTGCCGCATGCGCTGCTGCAGGTCGGCACGCAGGCCATGCAGCGGATCGTGCATGAGGAAGTCAGCCAACCGCGGCACCCAGCCCGGCCAGCGTGCGGCCAAGGCCTCGAGATCGCCATCACGGCTGATCGCCTCCCCTGCCCGGCTGACGAAGGCGGTCTCGCACAACACGTTGCGCCATCCCAGGCCAGCCATGCGCAGGCTCAGGTCCACCAGTGCCGCGTTCCAACCGCCGTAGCTGTCCACGTCCAGGCCCCCGGCACGTCGTCGCGCGTTGCCCCGCACCAGCACCGCGTGGGTGACTGCCGACGGCAGCTCCGGGTGCAGCGTTGGCAGGCCCGCACAGGTCTGCGCCAGCAGCGCGGCATCGTCCGGTTCGGGATTGATCTCGCCCAGCCGGGGCCACGCAGCGGTTTCGCCGGCGTTGCACCACGAGGTTGCGGTCGCGATGGCGGCATCGCGGGCGAAGGCGTCCTGCAGCTGCTGCAGCCAGCCCGGGGCGGGCACGCTGTCCGGTGCCAGCACCGCCACGTCCATGCCATCGCAGGCCCGCAGCATCTCGTCCAGGTGGGCGACTTCACCCAGCGGCCGTGCACGCCGGGTGTACTCAGCCTGCAATGGCGTTTGTGCCAACCAGTGTTCCACTACCGCCTGCGCGCGCGGCCCGGTCTGCGCATCGTCGGCCAGCCAGACCGCGGTGCCCGGCGCGGTGCCCGCATCCAGTGCAGCCAGGCAGCGGTCGAGCGCAGCATCGTCCACGCACAGCGGCAACAACACGATCGCCCCCATCCCGCCTCCGTGGTTGTCGGTAGCCACAGCCTAGCACTGGGAGGGTATCGGCCGGGTTGCACCCGGCACCCGCTTCAGGCCAGGGCAACAGCAACGGCCGAAGCAAAAGCTGGGTTCCTGCGGGATGGCGGGGTGGGTCCGGTTGCGGGGGACGCCGTAAATACGTCCCTGTAGGC